>NZ_BAAGXV010000071.1:0-32927 GCF_054779655.1 Pontibacter brevis | reverse complement strand
GCCGCATCGCCACCCGATACGACAAGACTGCCTCTAGCTTTCTGGCATTCCTGCACCTGGCTGCAGCCATGACACTGCTGCTATAATTGTCAACGCAGCCTAGTTTTTCGAAAAAGGATGGAGGCAGACTTTGTATCTTGACTAACAACTCTTGTGCGAGTGCCTTTCTGATAGAGAGGTAAGCTATGTCCATTGCCTCTTCCGGTGTTTTGTCTGCATCAATTTGCTCGATGGTAGAAGCTGTTTCTCCATTAGTACGAGTGTTGTCGATGCTCTTAAACTCTCTGAACTCTGGAAATTGAAGCAAAAAGTTGCTGCTAATTTTATCAGGCTTGGAAGCTAAAATATCTAACCCTCGTGGCGTGATTTTAAAATGAGCACGTCTAGTAGCCTCAAAAAGTTGCGCCTTCTTGAAATAGGTTATGGCCCAACCTGTTCGGTTCTTAATAACCGGCTCCTTACCACTTGGTATTGTTTCTTCCCGCTCTTCATCTGTTAGATTAAAGGCATCTGAAAGATAATTGACCGCATCTCTTGTGGCGTGTTCTTTTTTGTCACCTGCAAAGGTTAACAGCGGAAGCATCAGTGTCTGATAATCAGGAATAGCCATAGAGGACGTTAATATATTGTGATTCCAATATAACTATAAATTTCACGCTGAACAATTTGTCAACATGGGATTTATACCTAAAAAGCGGGTAGAATTACTCCTCTACCTGCTTCATCAACTTCTCCAATATATTCTGAGCGGCCACCGAAATAACCGTGCCAGGGCCAAACACGCCTGCTGCGCCAGCTTTGAACAGGAAGTCATAGTCCTGGGCTGGGATTACACCGCCTACGATCACCATGATATCAGCACGGTCAAGTTTTCGAAGCTCTTCGATGAGTTGTGGCACCAGCGTTTTGTGGCCGGCTGCCAGTGAGGAAACACCCACCACGTGCACGTCGTTTTCGGCGGCTTGCATGGCAACTTCAGCAGGTGTCTGGAACAGCGGACCTATGTCTACGTCGAAGCCGAGGTCGGCGAAAGAGGTGGCAATAACTTTGGAGCCGCGGTCGTGGCCGTCCTGGCCCATTTTGGCGACCATGATGCGGGGGCGGCGGCCCTCCAGTGCCTCGAACTTGTCGGCCAGCGCTTTGGCTTGTTCGAAGTTTTCGTCGTCGGATAGTTCTGCGGAATACACGCCTGATATAGCTCTGATGGTTGCTTTATGTCTGCCGTACACTTTCTCCAGGGCATCAGAAATCTCGCCTAAGGTGGCGCGGCGGCGGGCTGCCTCTACAGCTAATTCCAGCAGGTTACCCACGCCCGATTCTGCTGCATCTGTCAGGGCCTGCAGGGCATTCAGCACACTGCCTTCGTCGCGCGAAGATTTGACTGTTGTCAGGCGGCGCAGCTGCGATTCGCGTACCACTGTGTTATCGATGTCCAGGATCTCGATTTCATCCGCTTGGTCTGGCCTGTACTTGTTTACACCTACAATCACATCCTTGCCCGCGTCAATGCGGGCCTGTTTGCGGGCAGCGGCTTCCTCGATGCGCATTTTCGGCAGGCCGGTTTCAATGGCTTTGGCCATACCGCCCAACTCCTCCACCTCCTGAATCAGTGCCCAGGCTTTGTGCGCAATCTCATGCGTCAGGGCTTCTACATAATAAGAACCACCCCAGGGGTCTACTACTTTGGTGATGTTCGTTTCCTGCTGCAGGTAAATTTGGGTGTTGCGGGCAATGCGAGCCGAAAAGTCCGTTGGTAGCGCAATGGCCTCATCCAAAGCGTTGGTGTGTAAGCTTTGCGTACCACCCAGGGCAGCAGCCAGGGCTTCCACACAGGTGCGGGTTACATTGTTGAACGGGTCCTGCTCCGTCAGGCTCCATCCTGATGTCTGGCAGTGGGTGCGCAGTGCCAGTGATTTTGGGTTCTTCGGGTTAAATTGCCTGATAATTTTAGCCCACAGCATACGGGCGGCACGCATTTTGGCAATCTCCATAAAATGGTTCATGCCAATAGCCCAGAAAAAAGAAAGGCGTGGCGCGAAATCATCAATGTCCATGCCTGCCTTCAGACCCGTGCGTACGTATTCCAATCCATCCGCCAGGGTATAAGCCAGTTCAATGTCGGCGGTGGCACCGGCTTCCTGCATGTGGTAACCAGAGATGGAGATGGAGTTGAAGCGGGGCATGTTGCGGGAGGTAAATTCAAAAATATCCGCAATGATTTTCATGCTGGGCTCCGGTGGGTAAATATAGGTGTTGCGCACCATAAACTCCTTCAAGATGTCGTTCTGAATGGTGCCACTCAGTTGCTCCGGCTTCACCCCCTGCTCTTCAGCCGCTACAATGTAAAAGGCCATAACCGGAAGCACAGCCCCATTCATGGTCATGGAAACAGACATCTGGTCCAGCGGAATCTGGTCGAAGAGGATTTTCATGTCCTCCACCGAATCGATAGCTACGCCGGCCTTGCCAACATCACCCTCTACACGTGGGTGATCGGAGTCGTAGCCACGGTGCGTTGCCAAGTCAAAGGCAACGGACAAGCCCTTCTGGCCACCAGCCAGGTTGCGGCGGTAAAAGGCATTGGATTCCTCTGCGGTAGAGAAACCGGCATACTGGCGGATAGTCCAGGGCCTTTGCACATACATGGTGCTGTAGGGGCCACGCAGGTAAGGTGGCAAACCGGCGGCAAAGCCTGTATGCTCAAATGTTTTTGCATCCTCCGCCGTATAAAAGCTTTTTACTTCTATCTGCTCAGGTGTTTTCCAGGGCTTTGGCGTCGCCGGAGCCTTCGGGCCTTTATCTGCAGCCGCTACTTTGGTTATGTCTATTTTCGAAAAGTCAGGCTTCATGTTCAATTTTGAATGATTGAATTCTGAATGACTGAATAGAATACTTTCTTAAAATTCAATATTCAGTTATTCAGAATTCGGTTATTAACTAGCTCGCATGTTCGGATGTGGCGACCCACTTGCCTTCTACCTTTTTCCAGACCTGCGACGAAACACCGCCCATTAGTACGGCGCCGTCTTTTTCTGTCTTCCACCGGAAAACGTAAAATACCGCTTCGGGCGATAGCTGCTCGATATGCAGCGGCTCATACGTGTAGTAACCCATCTGGCTGGGATCAGCAAAATCAGTCCGAAACACATCCAACACCTCCTGGTAGCCTCTCTCCACGCCGGCTTTGCTGATCCACAGCATCTCCGGCGAATTCCAGTAAAAAGCCATGGCTGCTTCAAGGTCACCTTTGTTCCAGGCATGCATCTGGCCATCCAGTGCCTGCTGTACTGCCTGCACAGCCTCTGTTTGTGGTATATTAAGCATTGTCTTCGCCTTCTGCGCCATGCAGTTTTTTATGGATCAGCTCCATGATAGTAGACGTATCGCAGCCCTCAAAAATGAACTCGTCATACCCGTTGGCTACCATTTCCTCTTTCATCTGTTGTGGGTCATCCGCCAGGATGATGGTTGGTTTCGCATGATGATTTCGCAACCTCGGCCCAAACTCCTGCACATAGGCTGCCTCTGATGCAGAAACCACCACCACTTCGGCTGCGGCATGCGTCAGTCTGTCTGAGGCATCCTCTACGGAGCCGAACTGCTCAACGGCAGTTTCGAAGCCGGCACAGCTGAAGAATTCCTGCGCAAAGGTGGCGTTTACATGGCGTTTCACCGCGTCACCAATAATGGCCACCACTGCTTTCGGACGCCGTTTGCGCTTGCGCAGGTGCAACTCTGTGGCTAACCGCATTACCTCGGTAGGATATGCGGCGCGGGTGGTATCGAAGTCCGCACTCTGAATAAGTGCCTCGGGGTCAAAATCTATTTTCTCCCTGGGGTCCGGATACTTATTCGTGCCCACCAACACATCGCGGCCAGTGGCTATATTCCTGAATTTCCTGCGGCTTACTTCTGTAATATTGCCCAGTATAAACCCTTTGTCGTAAGCAGTCTCGAAACCACCCAGTGCTTCTACCTCCTTAAACAGCGACCAAGCGCTGGCCGCCAGTTCATTTGTCAGCGACTCGAGGTAGTAAGAACCTGCTGCAGGGTCAATGGCTTTGTCTAAATAAACCTCTTCCTTCAAGATGATGGACACATTGCGGGCAATGCGTTCTGAAAACTCGCTGGGCCTTTCAAATGTACTGTTGAAAGGCTCCACCGTCAGTGAGTTGCAGCCGGCCATTACCGCCGACATGGCCTCAGTGGTAGCTCGCAACATATTCACGTAAGGGTCGAGTGTGGTCTGGTACCAACTGGAAGTACTGCTGTGTATACGGAGCTTTCCCGCAAACGCAGGCTCTGCCTGGTATGCCTCCACCACAGCTGCCCACAGCAGGCGGACAGTCCGCAGTTTTACTACCTCAAAGAAAAAGTTAGTGCCTGCTGCCATGCTGAATTGCATGTTACGCAATACAGAAGAAAGCTGCACTCCGGCATTTGTCAGCCGATCTACATAAGCTACGGCGGCGCTGATAGTATAGGCAATTTCCTGTGTAGCAGAAGCACCGATGCTGCTGAAGTTGGTGCCTGCCACCGTGATGCCATAAAAGTCATTGCTGTCTTTGGTCAGGTCCAGCACCTGGATGATGCTTTGGTTCTCATCATGCGTCAGAGAGCCTTTGCCTGTCATCGGATCATAGTGCACAAAGCCGCGCAGGTTGCGGTGCGACACCTGCTTTTCTTTTAAGGCGGCATACAAGTCATTCAGGAATTTTTCAGGCTGCTTCTGCAGAGTATAGTTAACGGTATGCCTGCTGAGGTCAACGTGATTGACCAGGTAATCAATATCAAAATAATCAGGTTGACGAAGCACAAAATGAACACCGTCAGCACCTCTGCGCAGCACATCAGCCGCTTTCTCGATTGCTGGATGGCCACTGCCATCTACCTGTATTTTTTGTATGTTCAGCCAGCTGTTATTGCCTGCTTTGATGCCACGCAGAAAAGGAAAGTTGCCCGGCTTTTGCTTTGTAAAGGGTAGCCCGGCAATATCTTCTGCTGCATAGTATGGTTTTACGTCGATGCCTTCGTAGGTGTGCCAGGTCAGGTTTTCGAGGGGCGTATCGCGCAGGTCTTTCCTGGCTTTCTGCTCCCAGTCTGCTGCGGTTGCAGGGGTAAACTCCGGGAAAAGCTGCTGCGCATGTTGCTGCTCGTCGGTCATGTTACTTTGGTTCATGTTTGTTGTAAAGATAAACTTTTTACTTTACGAAGTAAATGTGCGGCTGTGGGCCCAGAAGGGCTAAGGAAACAGAATTTAATCGATTCGTTCGGTATAGGCCTGGTACATCCAGTATCCAATCAGCAGCCACACAATAACGATAACAGCTGCCATTACATAGTTCGGCTTCCGTTCGTGCATCTGTTCTTTTGCTTTCTGCCGGTAATGGTCCAGCATACGAGGGGGGATCAGTTTAACGGATAACCAGATGCCCAGCGGCAGAATCACCAGGTCGTCCAGGTAACCCAGTAATGGAACAAAATCAGGGATCAGATCAATGGGGCTAAAGGCATAGGCCACAGTCACTACCATCACTACTTTCGCCGCAAAAGGTATCCGTGGGTCCTTGGACGCCAGGTAAAGGGTGAATATGTCCTCCTTGAGTTTCCGGACGAGTTCTTTCCATTTTCGAAGCATGCTTGGTTGTACGGAAAAGGAGGGAAGTTTATAAGTTAGGAGTTAGAAAGTTGAGAATTTATCTGTCGCCGGTATTTTCTCCTGGCATTGGACTGGTATAGGCTAAGGTTTGCCCGGCCTGCCGTGGTATAACCATGTAATTGAACCGGCCAGCGTCTTTGGTGGTTTGCATAGCGGCAGATGAGGAACTGTAGCAGCAAACAGAAAAATCAGTATCTTCAAATCTTCATTGAAACAACAAAACATGATCAGGAATAGAAATTGGAGCAAGCGTACCCTGCTGGCGGCAGTAGGGCTGGGGCTGATGGCGGCACCCGCCATGGCGCAGGATAGCAAGTTAGTAGCCAGGGCAAACAGCATGGCTGATAAAGTGGAGCCGAAGGTGATTGAGTGGCGCCGTGACTTTCATGCACACCCGGAACTCGGAAACCATGAAAAGGAGACGGCCGCTAAGATTGCAGCGCAACTGAAGAAGTTTGGCATAGAGGTAGAAACGGGAGTGGCGCATACAGGTGTGGTCGGCATTCTGAAAGGCGGCAAGCCGGGACCGGTGGTGGCCCTGCGCGCTGATATTGACGGACTGCCTGTTACGGAACGTACCGATGTGCCTTTTGCTTCCAAAGCCAAAGGCATCTATAATGGACAGGAAGTAGGGGTGATGCATGCCTGCGGACACGACACGCATATTGCCATGCTGTTAGGTGCCGCCGAAGTACTTTCCAGTATGAAACAAGATCTGAAAGGCACCGTGAAATTTATCTTCCAGCCAGCTGAAGAAGGCGTGCCGCAAGGCGAGGAGGGAGGAGCCAGTTTGATGGTAAAAGAAGGCGTGCTGGAGAAGGGACCAAAACCAGAGGTTATTTTTGGCCTGCACATTAACTCCCAGACCGAAGTCGGCAAGATTAAGTACAGGCCGGGCGGTACCATGGCCAGTGCCGACGTGTTTAAGATAAAAGTAAAAGGCAAGCAGGTGCACGGGGCGTATCCGTGGGGTGGTGTGGATCCGATAGTTACCTCAGCACAAATTATCAACGGCCTGCAAACCATCATCAGCCGCCAGACAGAACTACCGGAAGAGGCTGCTGTGGTGACGGTCGGCATGATACACGGTGGCGTGCGCAACAACATCATTCCGGAAGAAGTGCAAATGGAAGGCACCATCCGGGCGCTGGACACAGAGATGCAGAAAAAGATACACGAGAAGATCAAACTAACGGCCACCAAGATTGCGGAAAGTGCCGGTGCCACGGCCGAAGTAACTATTATTCCGCAGACGCCGGTTACGTTCAACGATCCTGCCCTGACGGAAAGAATGCTGCCAACTTTGCAGTCGGTGGCAGGGCGCGAGAATGTGATTCTGACCAAGGCTGTAACGGGCGCGGAAGACTTCTCTTTTTACCAGGAGAAGATTCCGGGGCTTTTTGTGTTTGTTGGCGGCATGGCCAAAGGGAAGAAGCCGGAGGAAGTAGCACCACACCACACCCCCGACTTTTACATAGATGAAAGCGGCATGAAGCTGGGTGTGAAAACTTTAACCAGCTTAACCCTGAATTACATGGAAGGAAAAGGGAAAAGTAAAAACAGCGTAGGCCGGTAATTAACAAACTTAGGTTCAAGGTTGAGTCCCAGCGGGACAACCTGTAGATAGAAAATAACCTGATTAAGCTCTAGCTCCAGAGGAGCGGCCTGTGAACGAAAGTAAACAGGTCGCTCCTCTGGAGCTAATTGCCTTTACACCATCAGGCTATCAACAGGTCGTTCTGCTGGGACTTTTGCACATTATCAGGTCAAATAAAAGAGAAAGGCAGCCTGACAAGTTGCCTATCCATTTTATTGCATAACCAACTTGCCGGTGCCGATAGGCTTATGGCGGCTGGTGATGGTGTAGAAGTACAAGCCGCCAGCCAACGCCGCTGGCCTTTTTAAATGGTTGCGACCGGGTTTGAGCGAAAGCACGCCTACTGCCTTTCCGGTAGCATTGAGCAGTTGCACGCGCATGGCAGGCATGTCCGGGGCTTCTATCACGAACTGGTCTGCAACAGGATTAGGGTAAAGCAGAAACCCTGCCTTGGCAAGGCCTTCCTCAACTGAGGTAGGTTGCTGTTCTCCTACTATGAGGTAAGCGTAGCTCCAGTCGAAATAGTAAGGCTGATAAGGCGCTCCCTGCACATGCTCTATGGCGGCATGTCCACGCATTCCAATAATATAAGGCTCCTGCCGCATGAGGTCTGTAGTAGGGGTGAAGGTGAGGGTAACTGCTTTGCCGCCTGCGGAATCACGCACTGCGACATTGGGAGAAGCCAGATCCAACGTATCAAGGTCACTAAACTGCCTGGCATGAAGGGGAAAGTCGGCTCCCGCTGCGTTTCTCAGATAATACTCCAGCTTAAGAGGCTGGTCCGGGCGGGCAAGTATAGAGCCGTCATAATTCAGGGTAAGCCTGTCCTGGTTCAGTAAGGTGATACCTGGCTGCTGGGCACGATCTGCTACATGTATATTGTAATCAACTATTGTATACCCAATAGGTTGTCCGTTACGATGTTCTGTAATTTTGACAGCTATGACATACTCGCCTTTAAGTGCTGGCGCCCTCCAGCGTAACTCTCCAAACTTATCTATGGTGAGCCCCTCCGGATACGCATAGCCCGGGATGTTGCTTCCACCTCCTTCTGCAGTACCTTGTTTTGGAGTGACCAACGCGTAAGTTAATTTATCTCCATCGGCATCATAGGCAATAAAATTGTACCGCATTTCTTCACCGGTATAGGCTGCAAAAAGCGGAGTGCTGGCGAGTTTAATCCCATTGCTGTTTACCAGAAGCGGATTTACTTTTACATTGGAATAAATGTAAAAAGACATTTGGTCTGAAGCTGAAGGAACATTCATAAGGTGCAGGTTCCTGTTTATTCCTGTCCAGGCCACAATATAGTCACCGGAAGAGGCGTAGGTATAGCTCCAGGTAAACACTTCTATATCAAATTGCATGCTATAGTGCCTTACCTCTGTGCGCTGAACTTCTACTGTATTTCCATCCCCCATATTAATATAGGCTACCAAATCCTCGGCAGAAGAAGCACGATCTGTATAGATGGTTTGCGTAAAATAATACATACGTGGGTTCTGCGGGTCTGCTGAGTAGCTGATGTAACCACCCGCTATGTGCGTGGCCTTAGATAGTAGTGGCAGCAGGAGGAATGCCAGCACGCTGAAGAGCAGTTTTCTTTTCATAGGAGAGTGCTGATGACAGGTATACACCAAGATACGAAGTTTAAACGTTTATTGGTAAGCGCGATATAAGAAAAGTTATACTTCATTCAGGCTGGTCTGTTATCAGATTGTAAAGCCGAACCTACTCTATTTGCTATGTGTTGCAGAGGCACATAACTTTGAGTCCAATTTTCAGAATGAACACATGACCCGATATTTTTCAAAGACAGCCGCCACGTTGCTGCTGACGCTCAGCCTGGCCTCCTGTCAGCGCACCTGGATAGCGTCGCCCACGCTGGCCGAGACTGACGTGCCGGTAAATAAAACCATTACCGCTGATCCACAGTTCGAGGCCCACATTGCGCCTTACCGGGAGCAGGTAACGGCCAAGATGGAGGAGATTATAGGCACAGCACCTGTAGAACTGGGCAAAGCAGATTATCAGTCGCCGCTGGGCAACTTTGTGGTAGACCTGATGCTGGAGCAGGCCCGGAGCCTGTATGAGGGGCAGATAGACATGGCCACCACCACCAACGGCGGCCTGCGCGTGCCTGTTCCGATGGGTGCCGTAAAAGTGGGTACCATTTTCGAATTGATGCCCTTCGAAAACGAGCTGGTGGTGCTGACGCTGGATGGGAACACCGTGAAAGAGTTCTTCGACATTGCGGCCGAAGCGCGTTATGCGCCCATTGCCAATGCTACCTTCACTGTTCAGAACGGCAAGGCAACGAATATCAAAATCGGAGGAGAGCCGCTAAACCTCAACCAAAACTATACCATTGTTACCTCCGACTACCTGGCCGGTGGTGGCGACAACCTGGGGGTGTTTAAAAAAGCACTGAAGTCAGAGAAGGTAGGCATCATGATGCGCGACGCCATTATGCAGCATATCCGGCAACTCACAGCAAAGGGCCAACCTATCGGGGCCGATACAACTATGCGTGTCACCATCCTCCCATAAGTATACACATCATGATTAACAGAAGAGATTTTCTTAAAAATACAGCACTTGGGGCGGCTGGTGTCACGCTGCTTGGGCTTCCGTTCTCTGCAGAGGCGGCACAAAACATCAACCTCACTATTTTGCACACCAACGATCAGCATTCGCGCATCGACCCTTTCCCGGATGATGGCCGGAAGTACGGCGGCATGGGCGGCATGGCACGACGCGCTACCCTGATTGAGCAGATCCGCAAAGAAGAGCCAAACGTGCTGCTCCTGGACTCCGGCGACATCTGGCAGGGCACACCTTATTTCAACTTCTTCGGTGGCGAACTGGAGTTTAAGCTCATGAGTGAGATGAAGTATGATGCTGCCACGCTGGGCAACCACGATTTCGACAACGGCCTGAAGGGGCTGGAGCGCCAGTTGCCCAATGCTACCTTTCCGTTCATCATCGCCAACTACGATTTTTCCGGTACAATTTTAAAGGACCGTTTTCAGCCTTACAAGATTTTTGAAAAACAAGGGGTGCGCGTAGGGGTGTTTGGACTTGGGATTGAGCTGGAAGGGCTTGTAGGCAAGAATAATTTTGGAGAAACAGTTTACCAGGACCCGGTGGCGGTGGCACAGGAGATGGTGCAGGAGCTGCGCGGGACACAAAAGTGTAACCTGGTAATTTGCCTTTCACACTTAGGGTATAGTTATAAAGAAGAAAAAATTGACGACCTTAAGCTCGCAGAACAAGTAGAGGGCATCGACCTGATTCTGGGCGCGCATACCCATACTTTCCTTGAACAACCTGATGTAGTGCGACATGAGAGCGGACACGAGACACTGATAAACCAGGTAGGTTGGTCCGGCTTGTTTTTAGGCCGAATTGATTTCGCTTTTAACCGAAAATCGAAGAAGAAAACAGATGTGAGAACGGCGGCTCTGCCGGTAAACATACCTGTAACAACTTCGTAAAAAAATAATTTTTTGTTTACAGATATTTAATCAAATTTGTAACCCCCTGCCACTTAGGAGAGGTTTGTTTCACTCAAACGAATCTTATGCGTTTTGGAAAACTGGATGATCAAAGACTGTTCGACTGTATGGAGTAACTGCCTGCAGGTGATAAAGGAAAACATTGGCGAGCAAAGTTTTAAAACTTGGTTTGAGCCAATTAAGCCTATATCGCTGCGGGAGAGTGTGCTGACGATACAAGTGCCCAGCCAATTCTTCTACGAATGGCTGGAGGAGCATTATGTGCAGCTCCTAAAGAAGGTCATCTATCAGGAGTTGGGCAGCGAAGGCCGCCTGGAGTATTCCATTATCATAGACCGTGGCAACGAAGCTAATAAACCACAGACTGTTAATATCCCAACCAAAAAAATTCCACAGGCTGTTGTAAACTCTTATAAACCGGAGCAAAGCTTTATCAAGAGTCCGTTTGAGTCGAAGACGATAGACCGAAACTTCCTGAACTCTCAGCTGAACTCGGCCTATAATTTCGAGAATTACATTGAGGGAGACTGTAACCGCCTGGCTCGTTCCGCTGGTTTTGCGGTGGCAAACAAACCGGGAACTACCTCTTTTAACCCACTGATGGTGTATGGGGGCGTAGGACTGGGTAAAACACATCTGGTGCAGGCCATTGGGAACCACATTAAAAACAGCGACCCGAACAAGTTTGTACTGTATGTGTCGTCTGAAAAGTTCGTGAACCAGTTCATCGAATCAGTAAGAACGAATAACGTGCAGGACTTCGCCAACTTCTACCTGCTGGTGGACATCCTGATTATTGACGACGTCCAGTTCCTGAGCGGGAAAGATAAAACGCAGGAGATGTTCTTCCACATCTTCAACCACCTGCACCAGTCCGGCAAGCAGATTGTGATGACCTCCGACTGTCCGCCGCGCGACCTGAAAGGCCTGGAAGAGCGTCTGTTATCCCGCTTTAAGTGGGGCCTGACCGCCGACCTGCAGAGCCCTGACTTTGAAACGCGTATGGCCATTATCCAGAAGAAGATGCAGAGCGATGGCATTGACATTCCGGATAACGTGGTGGAGTACCTGGCTTACAGCGTAGATACGAACGTGCGTGAGTTGGAAGGCGTACTGATTTCGCTGATTGCGCAATCGTCGCTAAACCGCAAGGAAATTGACCTGGAACTTGCCAAGCAGGCGCTGAAGCATATTATAGAGGATGTAGAAACCGAGGTAAACCTCGACTTTATACAGAAAACAGTGGCAGAGTACTTCCAGGTGAGCCTGGACTCGCTGAAAGCCAAAACCCGTAAGAAAGAAATCGTGACGGCGCGGCAGGTGGCCATGTACTTTGCAAAAGAGTTTACCAGCCACTCCCTTAAATCTATTGGTTACCATTTCGGAGGCCGCGACCACAGTACGGTTATCCACTCTGTGCAAACGGTGTCGGACCTGATAGATACTGATAAGAAATTTAAAGTAAGCATACAGGAGCTTCAGAAGAAGTTCAAGTCAAAAGCAGGCTAAAAAGAAACAAGAGTCTGAGCGAACACAAAAAGGCCGGGGCCACACATCTGTGTAGCCCCGGCCTTTTTGTGTCTCTTATGTGTGCAGGTTATGTGGTGTAATTTGCCGTTTCTGTTAACGAAAAGTTATGCTCTACCCCTAAATCCCGGATTTTAGCCTTTATCTTCTCAAGGTCTTTCTTTTTACGCACCTGTTTCAGGTCTAAGTAAACCGTAGAATCGTCCTTCAGTGTGATACGAAGCGTCAGCGGTGATATGTGTACCGCGGATATGTTTGGTATGGAGATAATGTGCTTGGTCCTGAATACCCCGAACTTCTGAACAATATACTGGCGTGTCACCTCGATGTAAGATTGCACACCAAACACAGAGGTATTCTGCAGTACCACGTATCCCAGGAAAACAATTGCCAGCCCAAAAAAGGCATAATAAAAGTAGTTTTGAGTGTTTTCTGAGCTTCGGGAAAAAAGCAACACAGACGCCCAGGCAAGCCAGAAGAGCGCAAGAACAAGCTGTACCGTAAAAGAAAGCTTTGCACTCCGTGTAGGGCTAAGCTGCACAATAAGGGAAGACCGAGCACTACTGCCAGATGCTGCCATATTCTGGGGTTAAAGTAAAACATAAGCGGCCTTAGTATAGCCTACCTGCAATATAACACTTTTATTCCTTAAGTGTTGCCTGTACTGTAATCTCAGGGACAGATGCCAGCGCTTTAGACACAGGGCAACCAGCCTTTGCTTGCTGCACCAGTTCTTGGAAGGCATCATTATCCAGACCGTCTACCTTTGCTTCGGTTGTCAGTTCTATCTTTTCAATCAGCGGACCACCGTCTTTTTCTCCCAGGTGCACGCTTGCCTTTGTTTCAATATACTCCGGCGACAGGTTCTGCTTTCCCATTAAGGCGCTCAGGAACATAGAGAAGCAGCCGGCATGTGCGGCGCCGATCAATTCCTCTGGAGAGGTGCCTTTGGTGCTGTCACCAAAGCGGGAAGCAAAAGAATAGCTCGACTGTACGCCGCCATTGCCGGTTTTTAGTTCGCCGTTGCCGTCTTTCAGGCCGTTGTTCCATCTTGCTTCTGCTCTGTGTTTTTTCATTGTCTTGTGGTTTAGTGGTTAAAATGATGTTATTATAAACTAAAACTGGTGCAGGAGGTTTTCTGCTTTTGAAAAGAAACAGGTTCTTACACTAAATTATGGGTTACAAATATCACCTTTTTCCTGACAGAGCGGTGGCGTTTCCATTAGCGCTCGGGCCTTCTTTTTAACCGCAGAAAGTCCTCTCTTTTCCGCCTTGCTACAGGTAATGCCGCTATCTTCCTGCCGGGTTATGGCATTGCCGCTTTAACTATTTATCTTTACCTCACACTAAAAGTGATTGTATGGGTGTAAAAGCATTGTTGAGCAAGCCGCTGGCGGCTTATGTGCACAGAAAGCATCAAAGCTGGATTGAAAACCCGGTGGAGGCACAGCAGACAGTTTTTAGAAATATCCTGAATAAGGCACAGCACACCCTCTTTGGCCGCGAACATGGCTTCGGCAGTATAAAGACGCATGCAGATTTTGTGAAGGCTGTGCCTGTGCGGGATTATGAGGGCTTGAAAGGCTACTTTACCCAGGTAAAACAAGGGGAGAAGGACGTGCTGTGGCCGGGGAAGCCCCTCTACCTTGCCAAAACATCCGGTACCACTTCCGGTACCAAGTATATCCCGATTACGCGCGATTCTATCCCCAACCACATAAACGGTGCCCGCGATGCCCTGTTGGCGTATGTGTATGCAACAGGCAAATCTCAGTTTTTGGACGGCAAACTGATTTTCCTTTCCGGCAGTCCTGTATTAGAGGAAGTAGGAGGAATCCATACCGGTCGCCTGTCTGGTATAGCCAACCACCATGTGCCAGGCTACCTGCGCACAAACCAGCTGCCCAGCTATGAGACCAATTGCATCGAAGATTGGGAAACAAAGCTGGATCAGATTATAGAAGAAACCATCGACCAGAACATGACGCTCATATCGGGTATTCCGCCGTGGGTGCAGATGTACTTCGACAAACTGATGCTGCAAACAGGCAAGCAGATCAAAGACATTTTCCCGAATTTCCAGCTTTTCGTATACGGAGGCGTCAACTTTGAGCCTTACCGCAAGAAATTGTTTGAGTCAGTTGGCAAACAGGTAGACTCCATTGAACTGTTTCCGGCTTCCGAAGGCTTTTTTGCTTACCAGGACAAGCAGGGCGATAACGGGCTGCTGCTTTTGCTGAACTCGGGCATCTTTTATGAGTTTATTCCTACAGATGAGTTCTTCAACGAGAACCCAACCCGCCTTACCATTGGGGAGGTAGAAGTTGGCGTGAACTATGCGCTCGTTATCAGCAGCAACGCCGGGCTCTGGGGCTATTCTATAGGCGACACGGTGAAATTCACTTCTGTTAAGCCTTATAAGCTGATTGTAAGTGGCCGCATTAAGCATTTTATCTCTGCTTTCGGCGAGCACGTGATAGGCGAGGAAGTGGAGAAAGCAATGAAGCTGACGATGGCCAAGTTCACCAATGTGGAGCTGATTGAGTTTACAGTAGCCCCCTACGTGAGCCAGAGCCACGGCCAATCGTACCATGAGTGGCTGATTGAGTTTGCCCGCATGCCACAGAACCTGGGTGCATTTACAAAAGAACTCGACGAGCAGCTGCAGAAGCTGAACTCTTACTATTATGATTTAATCCAGGGCAATATTCTGCAGCAACTTAAGGTAACGCCGCTTTCGGCTGGTACTTTCCGCGACTATATGAAGTCGCAGGGCAAGCTAGGTGGGCAGAACAAAGTGCCCCGGCTCAGCAACGACCGTAAACTCGCGGAAGGCTTATTGGAGGTAAGTAAAAAATAAGGCGGTGGGTTTTCTGCATCAAGTAAAAAAGCACAGCAGCAGTTTACCCCGAAGTTAAGAATCTAATTTGGTACAAAACAGAAGTAAGCTGTCTTGTGCCCTAATCCAATACAATGAAGAGAATTGCCATATTAGGCTCCACCGGTTCCATAGGTACACAGGCGCTGGATGTAATAAAGGCCAACCCTGAAAGCTTTGAACTGGAGGTAATTACCGCCCACAGCAATGCTGAACTGTTGATTCAGCAGGCGCTGGAGTTTAAGCCCAATGCTGTTGTCATTGCCCGAGAAGACCTGTATGCGCAGGTACGGGACGCACTGCAGCAAGAAGATATAAAGGTATATGCCGGCACTAATGCCCTTTGCTCAGTAGTAGAAATGGGAACCGTGGATATGGTGCTGACGGCCATGGTAGGCTACGCCGGTTTGCAGCCAACTATCAGAGCCATAAAAGCTGGCAAGCAAATTGCCCTTGCTAACAAAGAGACGCTGGTAGTGGCCGGGCAGTTGGTAACAGCGCTGGCCAAGGAGTATGGGGTAAATATCTATCCCGTGGATTCAGAGCACAGTGCTATTTTCCAGTGCCTTGCAGGAGAATTTCATAACCCGATTGAAAAAATCATACTGACAGCCTCGGGCGGTCCGTTTAGAGGACGTGGTACTGCAGAGTTGGCGCAAGTTACAAAGGCACAGGCCCTGAAGCATCCGAACTGGGAGATGGGAGCCAAAATCACCATCGATTCGGCTTCCCTGATGAACAAAGGGCTGGAGGTAATCGAGGCGAAATGGCTGTTTGGCCTGCGCAACGAGCAGATAGAGGTAGTAGTGCACCCGCAGTCTATCATTCACTCGCTGGTGCAGTTCGAAGATGGTTCTATTAAAGCGCAGCTGGGGCTGCCGGATATGAAGCTGCCGATACAGTATGCGCTGGGTTACCCGCATCGGCTGAAGTCAGACTTTCCGCGGTTTAACTTCATGGATTACCCGCAGCTGACGTTTGAGCAGCCTGACCTGGAGACATTCCGGAACCTGCAGCTGGCTTTTGATGCAATGGAACAAGGAGGCAATATGCCCTGTATCCTGAATGCAGCCAACGAGGTGGCAGTCAGTGCTTTCCTGCGGGAAGAGGTAGGGTTCCTGCAAATGTCAGATGTCATCGAAAGCTGTCTGGCAAAAGTTGCGTATATTGCGAATCCTTCTTACGAAGACTATGTTGATACAGATAAGGAGGCAAGGAAACGTGCTGCCGGGCTCATAGAGCAGTTTTCAAAAACAAGTAAATGACAGGCCTGTTGCTGCACAGCAGCCATGGGCCGAACCAGAAAGTATAAATTTTTTCTTTTTAGATGGATGTAATTGTAATGGTAGGCCAGCTCATACTGGGCCTGACGATACTGGTAGGGCTACATGAGTTAGGACACATGCTGGCTGCCAAATGGTTTGGAATGCGGGTAGAAAAGTATGCTATTGGTTTTCCTCCAAAAGTCTTCGGCAAGAAGTTTGGCGAGACAGAATATATGCTGGGTCTGATTCCGCTGGGTGGCTTCGTTAAAATTTCCGGTATGGTGGATGAGTCCATGGACACAGATGCGCTGAAAGAAGAGCCAAAGCCGTGGGAGTTCCGGGCCAAGCCAGCCTGGCAGCGCCTGATCGTGATGATGGGCGGTATTATTGTAAACGTTATCACGGGTATCGTGATTTACATAGCTCTTACCTATAATTACGGTGAGAGCTACCTGCCGGCTTCTGAGGCAAGATATGGTGTAGTGGCTAACGAGATTGGGCAGGATATCGGCTTCCAGACAGGCGACAGGGTAGTGGCCGTGAATGGCAAGCAACTGGATAAATTCGAAGATGTATACTCCATGGATGCTTTGCTGGGCTCCAACGCCTACTACACGGTAGAGCGCAACGGCCAGCTGGTGGATATAAAAGTGCCGGTAGACCTGATGGACCGCCTGGCAGACAGGGAAGACCGTATGCTTTTTGTGCAGCCGCGTCTGCCGTTTAAAGTTGGGGATGTGGTTTCCGGAAGTGCCGCCGCTAAAGCAGGATTACAGGAAGGTGACATCATCACGAAAGTGAACGGAGATGAAATCCAGTTTTTCCATGAGTTTCAGCAGGCCATGCAGGAGAACAAAGGAAAAACGGTAACCATGACCGTGAAACGCAACGACAAACTTATCAAGCTCCAGACAGAGGTAAGCGAAGACGGTACCATCGGTTTCCATTCGGTGCCACTGCTTCAGTATGCCACCCGCGACTATTCATTGGGTGAGTCTATCCCGGTGGGCACAGAACAGGCATTTGGTGTGATTACGGCAAACCTGAAAGGCTTTGGTAAGATTTTCCGTGGTGAAGTTTCTGCCTCTAAGTCGGTTAGCGGACCGATTGGAATTGCACAGGTTTTCGGCGATACGTTTAACTGGTACAAGTTCTGGTCTATTGTAGCCATGCTTTCCATGGTGCTGGCCTTTATGAACTTCCTGCCGATACCAGCCCTGGATGGTGGCCACGTTGTGTTTTTAACTTATGAGATAATCAGCGGTCGCAAACCATCTGATAACTTTTTAGAAAACGCCCAAAAAGTGGGTATGGTTATATTGTTAGGCTTAATGGCATTCGCTATCTTTAACGATGTGTTCAAGTTGATCTTCTAACAAAGAAATCCACTCATGAAAAGCATCCTTGCTTACAGTCTTACAAGCTTAATATTTCTTTTAGTATCTGCCTTAAATAATGCCGGGGCGGCACCTGCCGCAAAGTTGCACAGGATAAACCAGCATGCTATGGCCGCCCCAGGCGATAGCGTGTACCTGGTGCAGCAGGGCGACACTTATTACAGCCTCTCGCGACGCTTCCAAATTCCCCTGGACTCGCTTCAGAAGTGGAACAACAACAAGCTGCAGATAGGCCAGACGTTGTACCTGTCTCGCAAGGCGAAGCCTGCTGCAAAAAAGGCAGTTGCTGCAGGCAAACCCGCAGCCAAGCCTGCACCAACACAAAAAAGCACATCTTCCACGGCTAAAGCCGGTAAAGCCACCACAGCCCGTTCTGTAGAAAGTACTTCTGCCTCTGTAGCCCCTGTTCCGAAAACAGCGGAGCATAAAGCCAAAAGCCGTGTGCTGGTGATACCGTTCGATCCCTACCTGTACTTTTCTGATGCTGATTACGAGATTGCCCGTCAGTCTCATATTCCGCGCCAGAATGTACGCCATGTGTTCCGTGGAAGGCTGAACGCCATGCTGGCCCCACAGGGCTATGAAACCATTCACTTGTTAGGTGGTGTATACCGCGACAGTGTGAGCGAACTGAGCCGCATTTACAAATCGCTGAACTACAGTTACCAGGATAACAAGCAGTCGAAGTACAACCACCAGCCTGTTGTGAAAGAGGAAGAGAAGGGGGCGGTAGCATGGGTGCTGCGCCAGAAAGAGAAGATGGGCCTGAAAGGTGAGCCTGAGGATGTGCCTGTTGCACAGGATCCGCACAAGCACTTTGGGGTGAAGGTAAAGGACCCGAACTTCTTCAGCTACTTCAATGGCCAGTACGGCATTGATTACTATGTCTTTATTAACCAGTTCGAGGTAAAAACAGTGTATGAAAACTGTTTAGACAGAGCCGCACAGAACTATGAGCGCGATTTTTTGGTTCATTATTCGATCTATGACAGTAATGGCGAACTGGTGTCGGGCAACAAAGTGAAGGTGCCTTACCAATCCAACATCAACGACGTGCAACGCATTGTGAGCGACAGTATGCCCACCATGGCAAAGCGCGTGTTGGCCGACCTGCCCGCCGGCAAATAATAACCTATGAAGTGTAAAGTAATTTCCCTGCTGCTGTTAGTGGTAGCGTTTCTGGCAACACAACCTGCCAGCGCGCACGATTACCACGCCAGCATTACGGATGTAAAGTATAACCCGCAGACACAAAGCCTGGAGGTAGCTGTAAAAGTGTTCATGGATGACCTGGAGAACGTCCTCTCGCGCCAGGCAAAAACAAAAGTAACGTACAACAGCAATTCTGAAGAGGTGCGGAAATACATTGCAGACTACTTGCATAAAACACTCTCTTTTGAAGTGGAAAAAGGCAAGCCGCTGAAATCTAAATTGTTGGGCTCGGAAGATGATGTGGATGTGGTGTGGATGTATGTAGAGGTACCGGTGCAGAAAGCTAACCTGGCACAACTTTACGTTAAAAATGCCATCCTTACAGATTTGTTCACAGACCAGATGAACATCGTCAACGTAAATTATAAAGGCGAAACAGAAAGCGTGCTGATGCAGCGTGGTGATGTAACGAAAAAGCTGACGTTCTAAATCATTTAGTAGTAAAGTGGAAAGAGGCTGTACATTAGTTTGTACAGCCTCTTTTCATTTACGGTATATATGCTTTCGCTTCTCATGGCTGTTAGCATTTTCTTACCTCTCAAAATCTATTAGATGCATTTCTTCCTAAGCTACCATGGTTGTGCTGTTATCCAGCGGCAACTTACTATTAATTTAAAACCCGCTTTTCTTCGGTTTGATGATGGTGAACTCCACCCGCCGGTTCAGGCGGCGGTCTTCTTCTGTTTTCTCTTCACGCAAGGGCTTCCGGCTGCCATAGCCTATGGCATCAATGCGGCCGTTGGGGATGTTTACCTTGCGCTCTATGTACCGTTTAATGGCATCAGCCCTGTCCTGGGAGAGCGAAAGGTTAAAGTCAGGGTCTCCAAAGCCGTCGGTGTGGCCCGCTATTTCCAGCCTGTAAGAGGGGTGGTCTATCATAAAGAGGGCCACCTCGTCCAGTATCGGCTTCATTTCCTCGTTGATGGTAGATTGGTTCTGCTCGAACTCAATGTTCTTAAACACCATCGGAACACTGTAGTCAATCACGGTGGTCATTACCTGGAAAGCTGTGTCCTGCTCCAGCGACAGTTCTTTTTCAATGGTGAAAAAGTCCGGGCTCTGGATGAGTATCATATAACGAGAGTTATCAATCAGGTCAAACTCAAAGGAGCCATCGGGGCGGATGTACTTCGAAGAAATCTCTACGCCGTTCTGGAGGTCAACAATGGAGACAATGCCAGACAGGGGCTTGCGTGTAACGGAGTCTGTAAGGGTGCCCTCTACTTTGGTAACGGCTAACGGATGGGCCTCCATCGGTAAAGGAAAGGAGTACAAATCCAGGTTCTCTATGTCGTCAGCCTCGGAACGGGCATAGTACAGGTTTTTAGAGGCGGCATCAATGGTAAAGTAATATTCGCTGCCGCGCCCGTTTACCAGCGGACCTATGTTACGGGGCTCCTGCCAGTGCCCCTGCACCTTATACGTTTTGTAGATGTCGAAATCGCCGAAGTTGTAGAGCTGTCCTCTGGAGCTGAAGTACAGCACCTGGTACAGCGGATGAAAGAAGGGGCTAACCTCGCTCTCGCGGGTGTTCACTACCGGGCCCAGGTTTTTAGCCTTCGCCCAATTGCCGCTTTTTGTTTTGTAAGTGTAATAAATGTCTGACAAGCCAAAGCCCCCCAGGCGGTCAGAGGCAAAGTAAAGCGTATCCTCGTTTGAAGAGAGGGTTGGCTGGGAATCCCATGCCTCGGAGTTAACGTTGGCGCCCAGGTTCTTTATCTGCCCCCAGGTACCGTCTGCCTGCATGGAGGCAACATACAGGTCGCAGTTGCCCATGCCATCCGGCGACTCGCAGCGTGCAAAGTAAAGTGTTTTGCCGTCGCGGCTCAGGCAGGCAGAGCCTTCGTTGTACTGGCTGTTGATGGGTTTGCCAAAGGACTTTGCGTCCTCCCAGAAGCCATTGTTCTGCTTGCTGTAAAACAGGTCCTCGTTCACCTTCGTCTCAATGCCCAGGTAATTGACGTTGCGTTTCGAGGTGTAGATAAACATCTCGTTTTCATCGCCCAGGGTAGGTCCGTAGTCTGCATAGTCAGAGTTGATGGCGTTGCCCATGTTAATGTACACGCCCCTGGGCGGCTGAAACGTAGCAATAGACTTTCTGTACTCTACCAGCTCGTAGTAATAATCGAGCGGCACATAATAGTTTTTGGTGTTCTGCTCCAGTGAGTCATAATGCGAGAGAATTTTGCGGACATCGGTGCGGTGGTGCTTTAGCACGAGGCGATACAGCGCCTTCGCTCTTTCCTGGTCCCCACGCTTCTCGTACAGCTGGCCCAGGCGCCAGAGCAGGTGTGTGTCTTTATAAAAATTCTGAATGCCAAAGTTTTTTACGTATTGCCTTAAAAGTGGCAGCACCTGGTCATAACGCTTGCGTTTCTCTAACTTTTGTATGGCCGCAAGCTTCTTAGGCTCGTGATAGTAAGGGATTTTATTTAAATTGGGGAAATTAAGATGAAGTTCAGGTTCAGGCGCTTTCTTCAGTACATTCAGGCCAGCTTCTGAATCAAGCGGTATATGCTTATACTGCTGCCCCTGGCTTGTAAAGGCAAGATGGAACAGCAGCAGGTAAAGCGCCAACAGGAGGGGTCGTTTCATCAAGGTAAGTTTTTGCCTGAGAGTCAAAGATATCAAATCTAAGCTATATTTTGTGAAAGCGTTATAACTTGATGCAATTTTTTAGCATGGGCTTCACCGCCTGATGGGTTAAACCGACAATACTACAGCCTGAACCGTGTTGGCACAGGACTTGACATTATTATAGACGTACAGAAAGACGGGGATAAAAAGAGTCTTTCTGTCAAAATGGCATTAATCTACATATGAACTATACATTCAACCAATTTTTACATAACCTATTATTAAGCGGATTCTCCGATGACGATGAAACCGAGCTCATTCCGGTTATCACAGCAGAAATTGAAGATGACGTAAAGACTGAAGACCTGCCGGATGAACTGCCGATTCTGGCCGTGCGCAATACAGTTCTTTTTCCGGGGGTGGTGTTGCCAATTACGGTAACCCGCAAAAAATCTGTGAAGCTGGTGCGGAAAGCGCATACCGGCAACAAGATTGTGGGCGTGGTGGCACAAAAGAATACCAGCAGCGACGACCCGACAGGGGAAGATTTATACAGAGTTGGTACCGTGGCCAAAATCCTGAAAATGCTGGTGCTGCCAGATGGCAATACCACCATTATCATCCAGGGCCAGAGCCGCTTTCAAATAGATGAAATAAAGCAGGAAGACCCTTACCTGACGGCGAAAGTAAGCCTCTGCGAGGAAACCAAGCTGGACAAGAAAAACAAGGAGGTAAAGGCACTGGTGCAGTCGTTGAAAGACGCGGCCGGTAAAATGCTGAAGCTGAACCCGGAAATACCGCAGGAGGCGCAGGTGGCGCTGGACAACATCGACAGCCCAAGTTTCCTGACGCACTTCCTGTCGAGTAACCTGAATGTGGAGGTGGCGCAGAAACAGGCGCTGCTGGAGGTGAACGATAGCAAAGAGCGCGGCACCCAATTGCTGGAGCTCATGCTGGTCGAAATCCAGATGCTGGAGCTAAAGCAGGAGATTCATACAAAAGTACATACGGACATAGACCAGCAGCAGCGCGATTACTTCCTGCGGCAGCAGATAAAAGTCCTGCAGGATGAGCTGGGGCAGGAAGGTCCGGACCAGGAGATTGAACGCTTTAAGGAGCGGGCAAAGAAGAAGAAGTGGTCGGAGGCCGTAGCCAAGCACTTCCAGAAAGAAATTGATAAGCTGGCCCGCCTGAACTCGCAGGCGGCAGAATACCCGGTGGCTGTTAATTACCTCGAGTTCCTGCTCGACCTGCCCTGGAACGAGTATACCAAAGACAACTTTAACCTGAAGCGCACTAAGAAAATACTGGATGCCGACCACTATGGCCTGGAGAAGGTAAAGGAGCGCATTCTGGAGTATTTAGCCGTACTGAAGCTGAAGAACGACATGAAGGCGCCGATTCTCTGCCTGTATGGTCCTCCCGGAGTAGGTAAAACTTCGCTGGGGCGTTCGGTGGCAAAAGCTTTGGGCCGTAACTATGTGCGCATGTCTTTAGGTGGCGTAAGAGATGAGGCTGAAATCCGCGGACACCGCCGCACGTACGTGGGCGCGATGCCAGGTAAAATCATCAGTCAGATTAAAAAGACAGGCTCTTCTAACCCGGTCATCATCCTGGATGAGATAGATAAACTGGCCTCTGATTTCCGTGGCGACCCGGCTTCCGCTTTGCTGGAGGTGCTGGACCCGGAGCAGAACCACACGTTTATGGACAATTACCTGGATGTGGAGTATGACCTGTCGAAGGTGCTGTTTATTGCGACTGCCAACTCGCTGGACACCATACAGCCTGCCCTGCGCGACCGTATGGAGATTATCGAGATTACAGGCTACACCCTGGAGGAGAAAGCAGAAATTGCCAGGCGCCACCTCGTACCAAAGCAGTTGAAGGATCATGGCCTCGAGCCGGATGATGTAAAGGTGCCGAAGGCAACTATCCAGAAGGTAATCGACGACTATACCCGCGAATCCGGGGTAAGGAACCTGGAGCGGAAGATAGGGCAACTGGTGCGTAACACTGCCAAGCTAAAGGCGATGGAGGAGGAGTTTGCTCCGACTATCAAGCCGGAAGAAGTGGTAAAGATTTTAGGCTCCGAGATTTTTGACAAAGAAATTTACCAGGACATCGACACGGCGGGAGTAGTAACAGGCCTGGCCTGGACCTCCGTAGGAGGAGACATCCTGTTTATTGAGTCTATCCTGAGCAAAGGAAAGGGCAAACTGACGCTGTCCGGGCAATTAGGTGATGTGATGAAAGAGTCGGCCATGACGGCCATCTCTTACCTGAAAGCACATGCCGAACTGCTGGACATTGACTACCGCCTGTTCGAACAGTATGACCTGCACATCCACTTCCCGGAAGGGGCTGTGCCGAAGGACGGACCGTCGGCGGGTATTGCCATCTTCACAAGCATCGCCTCTGTGTTTACGCAGCGTAAGGTAAAATCGCGTTTGGCTATGACCGGTGAGATAACCCTGCGTGGTAAAGTACTGCCTGTAGGCGGTATCAAAGAGAAAATACTGGCGGCGAAGCGTGCGGGTATCACTGATGTCATCCTTTGCCAGAAAAATAAGAAAGATATCAACGAAATTCCGGCACACTACATTAAAGGTCTGAATGTACATTATGTAGACCGTGTAGATGAGGTGGTGAAAATAGCCCTGCTGAAGGAGAAGGTGAAACACCCTCTGAAGCTGACAGTGACGGAAGAGAAGGCTGAAAGTTAATTTTGAATGACTGGATAATTGAATAGGGGAATATTTTTAATTCAAAATTCAATTATCCAGTCATTCAAAATTACTCCCAGAATAGCTGTAAGAAGCATGAAAGCACAAAAGCCACTGCTAATCCTCCTGCTACTAAGCTTTACGCTTACGGCGCAGGCGCAGGTAGGAGGCCAACGGGGCTTTAATTTCCTGGAGCTTCCGGGCAGCGCGAAGCAAGCGGCTTTGGGTGGTGTAAACGTAACGGCGGGTGCGCATGACGTAAACATGGTAGCTGCTAACCCGGCACTGCTGAACAAGGAGATGTATAACCAGCTTTCGCTGAGTTATGTGGGGTACCTGGCTGATATCCGGCAGAGTAATGTGGCCTACGCCTTCCACTCAGAGAAACATGGACGTTGGGCAGCAGGCGTAAACTACCTGAACTATGGCGACTTTGTGCAGCGCGATGCCACGGGAGCAGCAGAAGGCAGCTTCAGTGTAAACGAATATAATATCAACCTGACACATGCCCGGCAGGTAGAGGCTTTTACAATAGGTGCCACTGCAAAGCTAGCGGTCTCAAGCATGGCGGGAGATCAGGCAGTGGGCTTGCTGGCAGATGCGGGAGTGGCGTTCAGACATCCTGAAAAAGACTTTACAGTAGGGCTGGCGTTCAAGAACGTGGGTTACCAGGTAAAGCCTTACGATGGGGCAGAGCGACAGCCGATGCCTTTTGATGCCCAGTTGGGCGTAAGCTACAAGCCGGAGCATATGCCTGTGCGGCTTTCGCTTACGGCGCACCGCCTCTACCAGTTCGATATTGTGTACCTCGACCCAAACGCGCCGGGGCAACTGGATGAGAACGGGAATGAGGTGAAGGAAGAGAAGAAACTGGTTGACAAGATAGCCCGCCATTTTGTGGCAGGCGCTGAGTTTGTGTTCAGCAAGAATTTTCAGGTGCGGGCGGGGTATAACCACCTGCGCCGTCGGGAGCTGCGCCTCGACACACGTTCAGGAGGGGCGGGTTTCTCAGTGGGAGCCATGCTGCGGGTGCGTACGTTTGAGCTGGATTATGGAAGTGCCTTTTTCCACCCATCCGGAGCCACCCATTATGTTACCGTAAGCACCGATACCCGCACGTTCTTTAAAAAGAAGCGTAGTTAACCAAGTGTATAAGCAACGGCCGTATAGCTGCTGTAGTGCATAAAACATTTTCAAAACGAAACTAACATGTTAGATAGCATAGAACATTTGACTCCAGCCCAGATTGTGGCGGAGCTGGATAAATACATCATCGGACAGCACGATGCAAAACGCAACGTAGCCATTGCGCTCCGTAATCGCTGGCGCCGCATGAATGCCAACGAGAACATCAAGGGTGAGATTGTGCCGAACAATATTCTTATGATTGGGGCAACAGGTGTGGGTAAAACAGAAATCGCCCGCCGCCTGGCCAAAATTGCCGATGCGCCTTTCACCAAGGTGGAGGCTTCTAAGTTTACCGAGGTAGGCTACGTAGGCCGCGATGTGGAAAGCATGGTACGCGACCTGGTAGAGCAGGCAGTGAATATGGTGAAGCAGCAGAAAAAAGAAGAGGTAAATCAGCGTGCCGCTGAAGTAGTGGAAGATATCATCCTGGATGCCCTTATACCGCCTATTCAGGGCAGAGGCAATGCAGTTCCTTCCTACCCTGGTTCATCTGACTCGAACGTGATGCCGGACAGCGATTATGAGCTAAACGAGCGTACCCGTGAGAAATTCCGCGACAAGATCCGTAACGGAGAGCTGGAGGACCGGAAGATCGAAATACGAGTGCAGCAGAGTGCCATGCCTGGCGTGGGAGCTTTAGCCCCGGGTATGGATGAGGCTTCTATGATGAATATCCAGGAGATGATCAGCGGTATGATGCCGAAGAAGACGAAGAAGCGCAAAGTAACTATTGCCGAGGCCCGCAAGATTCTGCTGGAAGAGGAGGCTGCCAAGCTCATCGATATGGATGAAGTAAAGGAAGAGGCTATCTTCAAAGCAGAAAACTCCGGTGTTATCTTTATCGACGAGATTGACAAAGTGGCCAGCTCGAGTAAAAAAGGAGGCGGTGGCCCAGACGTGAGCCGCGAAGGGGTGCAGCGCGACCTGCTGCCTATTGTAGAGGGTTCGTCGGTAAACACCAAGTACGGTATCATCAACACCGACCATATCCTGTTTATAGCAGCCGGAGCGTTCCATGTAGCCAAGCCATCCGACCTCATCCCGGAATTGCAGGGCCGTTTCCCGATTCGTGTGGAGCTGGATAGCCTGACCAAAGACGATTTCTATCAAATCCTGAAGTTCCCGAAAAACGCCCTTACCAAGCAGTATGAAGCTTTGCTGTCTGCGGAGGATGTGGAGCTGACGTTTAATGACGAAGCACTGGATGAAATAGCCTCTATTGCTTACGAAGTAAACACAGAGGTGGAAAACATCGGTGCGCGCCGTCTGCACACGGTCATGAGCCGCCTGCTCAACGATATCCTGTTTGATGTACCAGACAAAATCGGAGCAAACGCGCACATCGTGATAACCCGCGAGACGGTGCAGGAAAAGCTGGCCGGCATGGTGAAAAACCGCGATTTGAGCCAGTATATTTTGTAGTTAAAAAGTTAGAGGGGTAAAGAGTTGAAAAGTTGAAAAAAGCGCCTGCTGGCGCGGGAATCTATCCCGTGACTTTTAGTGGGTATGAGTCTTCCGACTCGCTTTATAAAGCTGATTAATACTTGAAAGAGCTGGTGTTTCTGCTGTGGCAGGGGCACCAGCTCTTTTAATTTACAGCTTACTTTGATGGGGGGAAGGCTTTCTTGTTACATCTACTTTATTCCTCATTCGTAACTTATAATTCACCATTTATGATTCGGAAAAGTGAACATCTACATTCTAACAGGAGCCAGTAAAGGCATAGGCAAGGCCGTTGCAGAAGAGTTATTGAAAGACAATAACAACCGGGTAGTCGGCGTGTCACGCAGCAACAGCATTAAGCATGAGAATTACCGCCACCAGCCGCTGGATTTCTCTGATATTGAAGCGGTGGAGCATAACCTGCAGAAACTATTTCTGCCTTACGAGGGTGCGCAGAAGCTGGTGCTAATCAACAATGCCGGTGTGCTGGGTGATATTGGCTACGTGGGCGAGAACATGCAGAATGAAATGTTTCAGTTTGTATTTGATGTGAATGTGGTGGTGCCAGCCATGCTCATGAATACGTTTCTGCAGGTATACAACCAGTACCCCGCGCAGAAGGTGGTGGTAAACGTAAGCTCTGGTGCAGGCAAATACCCTATCGATGGCTGGGCCAGCTACTGTGCTTCCAAAGCCGCCATCGATATGCTGTCACAAACCGTGCAGTTGGAGCAGGACAAGCGCGGCACCGGCGTGAAAGTATTCTCGCTATCACCGGGCGTGGTCGATACGGGCATGCAGGGGCAAATCCGGGAGTCGGATGCCAGCAGGTTCAGCACCGTAGAGAAATTCCGCGATTACAAAGCAAAGGGAGAACTGGCCTCACCAGAGGAAGTTGGACGTAAAATCACGAACTTTCTTCTCAACACAGACAGGTATAACGAAGTAATAGTGTCGGTGCGGGATATGTAAGGAGAAGCCGGTTGGATGCTGTGTATGTTGTGGTGGACTCCTGCAGCCACATACCCGTGCACAAACATCTAGCGGAGCTGCAAATAAGTAATACTCCGATCAAGTCTCAGGATAACCACAGCAGTTACAACACAAAGAGCCATGCCACATGCGGCAGGGCTCTTTGTGTTGTAACTGCTGTAAGTGATAGATTGCTTACCACTTTGCTTCTTACTAGCTAAAGTATTCTTTTTACATTATATTGCTAAATTGATATGATTCTGCAGACAATGATATATTAATCTTAAAACAAAAAGCTTTTCACCTAATGGAAAATAACAAACAAAAAATGCAGGAGTATTGGAAGCGCAACGTCCGGATTCTCTTTATGCTGCTTTCGGTGTGGTTCCTGGTTTCGTTTGTCTTCGGGATAGTCCTGGTTGATGAACTCAACCAAATCAGGCTCGGGGGGTTCAAGCTCGGGTTCTGGTTTGCTCAGCAGGGCTCCATCTATTGCTTTGTCATCATCATTTTTGTCTATGTCTGGCTGATGAACAGGCTGGACCGGGAGTTTGATGTGCACGAAGATTAATTCCGCTTTCTATTAAGATGTTTAACTGTAAACTGTAAGATAATGGGTATTTTAACCTGGACATATATTATTGTCGGAATTACTTTCGCCATCTACATTGGCATTGCTATCTGGTCCAGAGCAGGCTCTACGAAAGACTTTTATGTGGCAGGCGGGGGCGTATCGCCTTTGGCAAACGGTTTGGCCACTGCGGCAGACTGGATGTCGGCAGCCTCTTTTATTTCCATGGCAGGTCTTATCTCTTTTATGGGTTACGACGGCTCTGTGTACCTGATGGGGTGGACGGGGGGCTATGTGTTGCTGGCTCTGCTGCTGGCACCGTACCTGCGTAAGTTCGGTAAATTCACAGTTCCTGATTTTGTAGGTGACCGCTATTACTCTAAAACTGCCCGCCTGGTGGCGCTTGTATGTGCTATCTTTATCTCTTTTACGTATGTGGCTGGCCAGATGCGCGGCGTGGGCATTGTGTTTTCCCGCTTCCTGGAGGTAGACATCAACACGGGGGTAATCATTGGTATGATCATCGTGCTCTTCTATGCTGTGCTGGGTGGTATGAAAGGCATCACCTACACGCAGGTGGCGCAGTTCTGCGTACTGATTTTCGCCTACATGGTACCGGCCATTTTTATCTCTATCCTGCTGACCGGCAACCCTATCCCGCAGATTGGCTTTGGTGGCGAACTGAAAGAGGGTGGCTACCTGCTGGACAGGCTGGATGGTGTGCTGACCGAGCTTGGCTTTGCCGCTTATACAGAAGGTAGTAAGTCAACCATCGATGTGTTCTTTATAACCGCTGCCCTGATGGTGGGTACTGCGGGCCTGCCACACGTAATCGTGCGCTTCTTTACAGTGCCAAAAGTAAAAGATGCCCGCAAATCAGCTGGCTATGCGCTTTTGTTTATTGCCATACTGTACACCACTGCCCCGGCTGTAGGCGCCTATGGCATGTACAACATGCTGAACACAACCAGTAACCGGGAAATTGCCACCATGCCACAATGGGTGGGCAACTGGGGCAAGACAGGGCTGATTACCGTGACGGACAAAAATGCAGATGGCCTCATTCAGTATGTGAAGGATGCGGAGCAGAATGAGTTGGTTATCGACAAGGACATCATGGTGCTGGCCAACCCGGAGATTGCACGGTTACCGAACTGGGTGGTAGCCCTGGTGGCAGCGGGTGGCCTGGCAGCAGCACTTTCTACAGCGGCCGGCCTGCTGCTGGTTATTTCCACTTCCATTGCCCACGACCTGCTGAAAAAGTCATTTACGCCTGACATCTCCGAAAAGCAGGAGCTAATTGCTGCACGTGCCGCCGCAACGGTTGCGGTTGTCATTGCAGGATACTTCGGCATCAATCCTCCCGGCTTTGTGGCAGAAGTGGTTGCTTTTGCGTTTGGCTTGGCTGCAGCTTCCTTCTTCCCGGTTATTATTATGGGTATTTTCTCTACCCGCATGAACAAGCAGGGGGCTATCTGGGGCATGGTCACAGGGCTTCTGTTCACGATAGCCTATATCTCTTACTTCAAGTTTATTAACCCTGCAGCCAACGTGCCTGCTAACTGGTGGTTTGGCATTTCGCCGGAAGGTATTGGTACGCTAGGCATGATTCTAAACTTTATCGTGTCTAACGTGGTATCTCGTTTTACGCCTGCTCCGCCCGTTCATATCCAGGATCTGGTGGAGGATATTCGTATACCACGCGGAGCCGGTATGGCAACCCATCATTAACAGCAGAACAGAAGAAAGTCTGGCTACCTTCCAGATTCAATTATCAGGAGCAGGTAAAACAGGAGCTGCTGGCGAACAACTGAAAAAAAAAGGCAGTGGCCTGTATCAAAGTATGCTGGTAATGAAGCGCTTTTTCAGGTCCTTCTGCGGGATACTTTTTAAAATCATGCACCGTATGGCCAATGGTACTCCTTTACCGTACCATCACTATAGAGAAGCAGTGTCCTGACAGCGCATCCTGCTCTGCTGACAACAATAAAGGAAAATGCATTTGGCAGTGAACGTACGTCAGTTGACTTTATGCAAAGGTATACGGCAGTCAATAAGCTTTAGCATGAGTGAAGCAAAGATGAGGTGGTGCAGCACCTTGTATAACATGATGTAAGTACTGAGGCACTGGCAAACAAACCTGCCTCTTTATCCAAAGAATAAATCTTAACCCAAAACCTACCTTAACTATGATCAATTATCAAGTTAAAACAAATGAAGAATACCAGGAAGCCTACAAGCGCAGTGTGGAGGAACCGGAAAACTTCTGGACCGAAATAGCCGACACCTTTACCTGGCGTAAGAAGTGGGATAAGGTGCTGGAGTGGAATTTTGATGAACCGAACGTGAAGTGGTTTCAGGGCGGTAAGCTGAATATTACAGAGAACTGCCTGGATCGCCACCTGAAGTCCCGCGGCAACAAACTAGCCCTTATCTGGGAGCCGAACGACCCAAAAGAGCGCTTCGTGCGCTACACCTACCGTGAACTATATGAGAAGGTGTGCCAGTTTGCTAACGTGTTGAAGAACAATGGTGCAAAGAAAGGTGATCGCATCTGCATCTACATGCCTATGATTCCGGAACTGGCAATAGCCGTTCTGGCCTGTGCCCGCATTGGAGCCATCCACTCGGTGGTGTTTGCCGGTTTTTCTGCCTCTGCCATGGCCGACAGGATAAACGACGCCCAGTGCAGCATGGTGCTGACATCGGATGGCCTGAACCGCGGAGCCAAGCAGATACCCGTAAAGCGTGTGGTAGACGAGGCACTGGAGAGTTGTGAGTCGGTGGAGAAGGTAATTGTGGTGGAGCGTTTAGGCTGGAGCGTGAACATGAAGGAAGGCCGCGATGTGTGGTACCATGAGGAAGTGCAGGGCGTGAGCAAAGAGTGCCCTGCCGAGGAGATGGATGCTGAAGACATGCTGTTTATCCTGTATACCTCCGGGTCAACGGGTAAGCCAAAAGGAGTGGTGCATACGTGTGGCGGCTACATGGTGTATGCCCAGTACAGTTTCTGCAACGTATTCCAATACCAGGAGAGCGATGTTTACTGGTGTACAGCCGATATAGGCTGGATCACGGGGCACACTTACCTGTTGTACGGCCCGCTGCTGGCAGGAGCCACCTCCTTAATGTTCGAGGGCGTGCCTACCTACCCGGACAACGGCCGCTTTTGGCAGATAGTAGATAAGTTTGGTGTAACGATATTCTACACGGCACCAACCGCCATTCGTGCCCTTATGGGCGGTGATATCGAAGATGTGCTGTCTTACAGCCTCGATTCGCTGCGGGTGCTGGGTTCAGTAGGCGAACCGATTAACGAGGAAGCCTGGCATTGGTACCATACCCATGTTGGCAAAAACCGCAGCCCGGTGGTAGATACCTGGTGGCAGACCGAAACTGGCGGCATCATGATTTCTACACTGGCTGGCGTCACGCCGATGAAGCCGAGCCACGCGGGCCTGCCGCTGCCAGGCATTCAGCCCATCTTAGTGGATGCAGACGGCAATGAGATAAAAGAGAATGGGGTGGAAGGTTACCTGTGCGTGAAGTTTCCGTGGCCAAGCATTATCCGGACCACCTACGGCGACCACGAGCGTGCCCGCCTCAGCTACTTCTCTACCTATAAAGGCCTGTACTTTACAGGAGATGGCGCAAAACGCGATGAAAACGGACTGTACCGCATCATTGGCCGCGTGGATGATGTGATTAACGTATCCGGCCACCGTTTCGGAACAGCCGAGATTGAGGAAGCTATCAACCACAACAAGCACGTGGTGGAGTCGGCCGTGGTAGGATATCCGCATGATGTGAAAGGGCAGGGCATTTATGCCTTCGTTACTTTGAAAGACAAGCCGGAACGAGAAGACTGGCTTCGTGCCGAGATAGTGGAGACCGTAGTAGAAAGGATCGGGAAGATTGCCCGTCCGGACAAAATACAGATCGTAAGCGGCCTTCCTAAAACGCGATCCGGTAAAATTATGCGACGCATCCTGCGCAAGGTAGCTGAAGGCGACACCTCCAACCTGGGCGATACCTCTACATTGCTCGACCCTACTGTAGTAGACGAAATAAAAGAAGGCGCTTTATAAGCGGGATTGATTCTTCTTTCAAAAGCCCTGCAGTGTACACTGCAGGGCTTTTTTATATTAAAGAATTGTTCTGCCAAAGTGCATGGGGACAGGGGAGTGCACTTTTCACTTGCCACAGTTGCTGTGCCCTTCTCCGAATATTAAGTCTGTTAAGCTCAAAACAATGTGAAGGAGGATGACTTGGTGGGCTTTTTGATTAAATTGTGGTTGTGGTCTAGAATGTATGATGGTTTCGGTAATAGAATATTAGCTTCATGGCGTTGTAGTGATTCTGCTCTTTTTTAGAGAAGCAGGCTGTTTTTCTGACCA
>NZ_BAAGXV010000070.1:0-31159 GCF_054779655.1 Pontibacter brevis | reverse complement strand
GGCAGTAGGGGCAGTTTACCTGGATAGTTATCTCGCACATAACTTCCTATAAACACCCTTGCTGCCATACTTATTCCAACATCATACATTCTAGAACACAGCCAACAAAAAATATTACCTCTTGTTACTCCATTTTTATTCTGCCGTCAAGATTTAAGCTATTGCGTTTATGCAGTAACAATAACTCCTTATATTGCTTCTTGTCCTGCCTTCGTCCCCTTTTTTTAATAATTTTGTAAAACAACAGATTTAAAGGGAGCAGCATGTTATGCTAAAAATATGCTCTCACGTACATTATACCGCCCGCAAAACAGCAAAAAAGCTGCAGTCTCAAATACTGTAAGTGGGCAATATTTTGAAACATACAGAATATGAAAGCATGCCAGAGTTAGAGTTAAATGAATTTTTAGAAAGAACCTATTTCAACAATACGGTACTGGATTACCTGATCTCGCTGGGTATCTTAATTGCCGGTTTTATCCTGATTGTCCTCTTTAAAAAGATAATATTAACCCGTCTTGTAAGATGGACTTCGAATACCAGCACGTCGATTGATAATTATGTGGTAGAAGGAATCTCCCGTTTTGGTATTCCCGCTTTATACATATCCGTTGTATATGCCGCTGTAAACTACCTGGTGCTTTCTGTCCGCCTTTCCAAGATACTGGAGGTGGCAGTTACCGTTGCCGTTACCATCCTGCTCATCCGGTTTGTTTCGAATGCTATTCTGGTTGTGCTGCGATCCTACGTTCGCAGTCAATCGAATGGGGAGGAGAAAGTGAAGCAGTTAGGAGGCCTGATGCTTATCCTCAATGTGATCATCTGGTTTATAGGCCTGGTGTTCCTTTTTGATAACCTGGGCTATGATGTCACAACGGTTATAGCTGGTCTGGGTATTGGTGGTATAGCCATAGCCCTGGCTGCCCAAAACATACTGGGTGACTTGTTCAACTACTTTGTTATCTTCTTCGACAGGCCTTTCGAGGTGGGAGACTTTATCATTGTAGAGGATAAAATGGGTGTGGTGGAATACATCGGTGTTAAAACCACCCGGTTAAAAAGCCTTTCAGGAGAGCAGCTCGTTTTCTCAAACAGCGACCTGACAAACTCACGCGTTCACAACTATAAGCGCATGCAGCGGCGCAGGGTTTTGTTCCGGTTCGGAGTTGTGTACCAGACCTCCCTGGAGCATGTGCAGGAAATCCCTCGAATTGTAAAATCCATTATTATGGAGCAGCAGCCGGTGGAGTTTGATCGCTCGCACTTTGCCAGCTACGGAGACTCCAGCCTGGATTTTGAGTCCGTTTACTACGTGCTTAGTTCTGAGTATAACGTGTACATGGATGTGCAACAAAAAATTAACCTGCGCATTTTTGAAGAATTCCAGAAGCGCGGAATTGACTTTGCTTACCCAACCCGCACGCTGTATGTAACCAACGAGAAAAAAGAGCAGGTAAGTGAGGCTTATTAATTTTAACATCAAACTAAATAGCAAAGACCTATGCAATATAGACCTTTAGGAAAAACAGGATTGAAAGTATCGGAAGTCTCATTGGGAACCTGGCAGGTTGGTGGACGTTGGGGGGAGCCTTTTAATGAGCAGAATGCGGAAAATATCATCAACAAAGCCATAGATGCAGGCGTTAATTTTATTGATACTGCCGATGTGTACAGTGCCGGTGAAAGCGAAGCCGCTGTAGCAAAGGTGGTGAAGAGCCGCTCAGAAGAAGTTTACATCGCTACCAAATGCGGGCGCCAGATTCAGCCGCATACACCGGAGGGGTATACGCCGGAGCGCCTGACCGCGTACGTGGAGGAAAGCCTCCGGAACATGAAGCTGGATACCATCGACCTGATTCAGCTACACTGCCCGCCGACAGAAATCTACAGCCGTCCGGAGATCTTCGAAGCCTTTGAACGGCTGAAGGAGCAGGGGAAAATCAGGAATCTAGGTGTGAGTGTGGAGCTGGTAGAGGAGGCCATGATGGCTATGCAATACCCGAACGTGACGACGGTCCAGATTATTTATAACATGTTCCGCCTGAAGCCCGGTGAGGAATTCTTTGCCAAAGCAAAAGAAAGCAATGTGGGCATAATTGTGCGTGTGCCGCTGGCAAGTGGCCTGCTGACAGGTAAAATGAGCCAGCAAACATCCTTCAGCCCGGATGACCACCGCCACTTTAACAGGAACGGGGAGGCTTTTGACAAAGGGGAGACTTTCTCTGGTGTCGATTTCAACCTGGGCCTGGAAGCTGTAGAAGAACTGAAGAAACTTTTCCCGGGGCAGGAGCCTTTAGCGGCCTGGGCCATCCGATGGGTGCTGATGGCCGAAGAAGTAAGCACTGTTATACCAGGTGCGTCCAGACCGGAACAGGTTACCTCAAACATTAAAGCAGCCGAACTGCCAGCCCTTTCAGCTGAACAGATGCAGGGCGTGCAGGAAGTGTATGACGAGTACATCCGCCCAAGCGTGCATGCTTTGTGGTAAGAAGAACAACAATAAATAAATAAAGATACTTATGCATGTTAAAACGGTTGTAGTTGCTTCCGCTAACCCTGTTAAAGTGAATGCAGCCCTGGGTGGGCTGCGGCGCATGTTCCCGGATGTTGCATTTGAGGCAAAACCTGTCTCAGTGCCTTCCTGTGTGGCAGACCAACCCATGACGGATGCGGAAACACTGCTAGGGGCCAGCAACAGAGTGCAGCATGCATTTGATGCCAATCCGGATGCTGACTTCTGGGTGGGCATTGAGGGCGGCGTGGCTTCCATCGGAGAAGAGTTAGCGGCCTTTGCCTGGGTGGTGGTCCGGACGAAAGCCTTGCTGGGGAAAGCCCGCTCCGGTACATTTTTCCTGCCGCAGGCTGTCACCGAACTGGTGCAGCAGGGGATAGAGTTAGGAACAGCTGATGACATGGTCTTCAACCACTCCAATTCAAAGCAGAAAGGCGGTGCCATCGGGATACTGACTGACAATGTGCTTGACAGAAAAGAACTCTACGAGCAGGCAATGATACTGGCCCTGGTGCCATTTAAAAATGAGCAACTTTATGCGGAGAATCCTGCCAAAGCTTAAAAGGGTTTTCAGTAAAAAAGCAGGAGATTGTGAACCCTGTAAACACACAGGCTATGAAATATAAAAAGTTAGGTAATGCTGATTTTGAGGTTAGCGAAGTAAGTTTCGGCTGCATGTCTCTGAGAGAAGACCATGCGGCCAATGCCAGACTGCTGCACCAGGCACTGGACAAAGGCATCAATCTTTTTGATACGGCTGATTTGTACCAGCAGGGTGAAAATGAGAAAACAGTCGGCAAAGCCTTCAGCGGCATGCGCGATAAGGTCTTATTAGCTACAAAAGTAGGTAACCAATGGCGCAGCGATGGCAGCGGCTGGGACTGGAACCCAACAAAAAGCTACATTCTGCAGGCGGTAGAGGATAGCCTGAAACGCCTGCAGACAGATTATATCGACTTGTACCAATTGCACGGCGGCACCATCGAAGACCCCATGGATGAAACCATCGAAGCATTTGAACTCCTCAGACAGCAAGGCAAGATCCGGGCATACGGCATTTCCTCCATCAGGCCAAATGTTATCAGGGAGTATGTGAAGCGGTCGCATATAGCTTCAGTGATGATGCAGTACAGCCTAATCGACAGACGCCCGGAAGAAAGTGCGCTGCCCCTGTTGCAGGAGCATAACATTGGGGTGCTGGCCAGGGGCAGTTATGCCCAGGGGCTGTTGCTGGATAAACCTGCTAAACAATACTTAGGCCTGAGGGAAGAGGAGGTGCAAAAAGCGGCAGATGCTGTTCAGCGTGTGGCAGGAAACAGGCGTTCAGCAGCTGGGGTAGCCGTGAGGTTTGTCACAGGCAATCCCGCTATCACTTCCGCTGTGCTTGGCATCCGGACGGAGGCACAGCTGCAGGATGCGTATCAGGTAGCCGAATCCACACCGCTCACGGAAGAAGAAATGCAGACCTTGCAGCAGGCAGTAAAGCCGAAAAAGTACGAACAGCACCGTTAGCAGCCTTTTTAAAATCAGAAAGAGCCCGTTGTGGCTGCGGTAGATTTCCCTGCAGCCACAACGGGCTCTTTCTGACATATTCGCAAAATGGATGCGATACCGCTATCCATACGTTTACAGGTTTCTGTTCAACTCGCTCATCATCATTTCTTCTTCCTGTCGTTCCATTTCTATTAAAGCCTCTGCTCTTGGGTTTGCAAGTGCTTCTTCCATATCGCGGTCTTCGATTTGTACCTGTACCTGACGGGCATGCTGCACGAGCGTCTGGAATAAGCGGCGCTGGCTTTTATGAGTCGGCAGGTACTCCGGGTGCCACTGCACACCTACAATGTACTCCTGCCTTACGTTTTCAATCCCCTGCACCACATCATTTTCTTCACGGGCCACAATCTCAATATCGGTGCCCGGCTCTTTTACCGCCTGGCTGTGCAAGGCGTTTACCTCCAGTTGCCGCACGCCCAGTACCTGCTCCAGTTTACTGCCCGGTTTTATATTCACTCTTTTCACCGGGAAAATACTGGTCGGATTCGGCTCTTCCAGGTAAAACGTGTTGATGTCCTGGTACAGCGTACCACGGAAGTACACATTAAGCAGCTGGGAGCCGCGGCAAATACCCATAACCGGCAAGTTCTTCTTTACAGCCTGGTCTATCAGCTGAAACTCGAGGTGATCACGGTCACGGTCGAGCCTGCTGCCGTGCTTTCTGTTTCTGCTGAAAACCTTCCTGACAAAAAAGAGGGCGGGGTAATAGAGCCATCGGGTAAAGCGGCCTACCCGATGAAAAATATTTTTATGTGGTTCATTTATGGTCCTTGCAAGGTACTCGTCTATTACGTTTTCCTGCTGATATGTGGTGGGGTCCACGTCGGCACCGCCTCCGATGATCAGCCCCTGAAGACCGTCGGCCGTTCGGGGGCTGGAGGGAGTGATACGTACAGGCTTTCCACCCGCTATCCATATTGCCAGTGAAGTAAAAAACCATGCTACGCCACCACCTCTGTCTGGCCCTGTTACGCCAATGGTAGGCCTGTTTCTGTTAATCTTAAATTTCTTTGTTATCAAAGCCACTTTTCTGTCTGTTTTGTCCATTTACTATCAAACCCGATGAGCGTATCTTCTTTAAGCGCTAAATATTCTTTGCTCATCTGCGCTAACTTCTGTGGGTCGTTGGCCAGTTCTTCCAGCACTACCCAGTTGTTCCATTCCTTTGCCAGCGTCCAGTCCGGCTTTGATACCCAGCTGTTGGGTAGCCGGTAATGAAATGTCTCCCTCGCCTTTACATTACCAAGATCATGGTATTGGTTTACCTGCTCTTCCCGAAGGGCAGCAAAAAGAGGGTACATGTCCAGTGGGCGGTTGCGGTCCGGGTTAAGCCGGTGATAGTCCTCTATCAGCGTTGCCATGTCCGGATGATAGGAGGGGTGTAGCACCAGTTCGGCATACTCTGCCGGAAACGGATTAATAAAGGAGGTTACCCTTCGGGCAAAATCTGTTTCCCCTTCTTTCAACAGCCAGGGGTACAGCAGCAGAAATGCCTGGATGTACCTCAGTATCGTGCCAGCATCTGTATCGGGTGTTTCCGGGTTTATGTGGGTGGCAAAGGCATTGGTAATAAAAGCCTCCGTCCCTTTGGCATTGTGCTCATACAACGATTCCCGAAGCTTTTCGAACACCTCTATCTGCGTACACAGTACCGGTGGCGTGGTAATCTCATAGGGAATTACTTTATTTATCACGCTTTCCATAGCCATTTCTACTTCATCCTCAAGCGTTCCGTCTCCGATGCTGAAATCCTTTAAATTGATATTCAGCTTCTCAAGCGGCTCTTTGTACGTCTTTTCGTTGAGTAGTTTCAGGTCTATCTTCACAGAAAAGTCACCAATGCTGGTGCCGGTTACTTTTCTGGAAAAGCGGTGCTCTATCTCTTCTTTCCCCCCATATAACTCCTGGATAATCCTCACGGATTCCTCTATTCCCACGTTGGCGTACTCCAGCTCAAAGCCTACTTTCCGCAATTCCCCCTTCGCATTATGCTGAACAGGTAGTTGTTTGTATTGCATCAGATATAAATTTATCGTCCTACTTATGTTAAGTTGGTGCTTACTAAGTAAAACGGGAAAAGCCTGAAGTCGTTTCAACAAGAGCTGGAGAACTTACTTCAGAAAGTACAATGACAGAACTGCCTGACCCGTGTCAGCGCTATTCAAAATACCTGTGATACAATAACTCTGGTGGAAGTCCGCAGGTAACAGGCCTTCCTTAATACCATTTCTGCACAAAGTTTATTTTGCAGGGGCTTTTTCTTCCGGCATTGTGATGGTGGCAGGGCTGTTCCTTTTGGCAAAGAGCAGGTGCACGATTAAAGCCAGCGTTGAGAAGACTAACCCCACCAGCACCACGCCATTCCAGCGCCACACCTGCCATGCCTGGCTGGCCAGGATGGTGCCAATGGCGCCACCCATAAAGTAGGTGAACATGTACACGGTGTTGAGGCGGTTACGGGCCTGCGGGTTGAGGGTGAAAATGAGGGTCTGGTTGGCGATGTGAGAAGCCTGCAGGCCCAGGTCGAGCAGGATAACCCCAACCACCAGGCCAATGAGGCTGGTGCTGAACAGGCCAAACACCACGTACGACAGAATAATCATCGAAACGGTGGCGATGAGGATGTTGCGGGTGTCATACTTGTCGCTCAGCCTACCCATTACGGAAGCCATCAGGGCACCTCCCGCGCCAATCAAACCAAAGGCGCCGGCTACATCGCTGCCTGCATGGAAGGGCGGCCCCTCCAGCAAAAACACCAGCGTAGTCCAGAAGCCGCCGAAGCAGGCAAAGGAGAGGGCTCCCCTGAAAGAAGCCAGGCGCAGCTTGGGCTCTGTCCGGAACAGGTGAACAAGCGATTTCATCAGGCTTTTGTAGTTGCCTTTAAACTGCGGATGAATTTCTGGGAGCAGGTAATATACAAACACCCAAAGAATGAGCATCAAGCCCGCTGCAATGATAAACATGGCCCGCCACCCTAAATGCTCCCCCACGAAACCGCTGAGGGTGCGCGAGCAAAGAATACCTATCAGCAACCCGCTCATTACGGTGCCCACCGCTTTGCCACGGGCCTCCGGGCGGGCCAGGTGGGCGGCCATGGGCACAAAGAGCTGCGGCACAACCGAAGTTGCCCCGATCAGCAGGCTGGCGGCCATCAAAGTGTAAATGTTAGGGGAAAAAGCAGCCAGCAGCAACGACAGGATGATGAGCACAAAATCCACCAGTATCAACCGCTTGCGCCGCAACATGTCTCCGAGCGGAATAATGAACAGCAAACCAATGGCATAGCCCACTTGCGTAAGCATGGCCACCATACCTGCCTGCGCCTGGGGTACCTGGTACGTATAGGCAATTTTTACCAGCAGCGGCTGGTTATAATATATATTGGCCACCACCATGCCGGAGGCAATGGTCATCAGCCAGAGCGTGGTGCGTGTAAGTTGTGGCTCTTCAACAGCAGTATGCGGGTCAGTCATGACGGGTATTCAGGTTCCAGGCTTTTCGGCCACCTGTTCAGCAAATGAACAGAGCAGAAGTGTTTACGGGATTTCTAAACGTGAATCTACTAAAAATAGCGCTAGCCCTTCATTTGTCAGGCAGAATGACGCCGTAAGTGTCCGGGAATTGTGCTTCTTTTGCTATATCTTAAACTCCTGCTGCCCCGTTAGCTATACCTGCACTATAATATAAGGTGTAAGCTGCAGGGTATGCAGGGTAAAAATTGTCTGGAAGTTTAACATCGCGATGACCCAATTTCTTTCAATACTGGGCTTGATGACCCTTTTCATGGACTGGTACGTGTTCCAGGGCTTAAAACGCCTGACCGCTAACTGGCGCTCCGCAGGTTTGCGTTTGGCAGTGTACTGGGCATACTGGTTTTTCTTTATCGGCTTTCTGGTTGGCTTCGGTATCTCCGCATACATCCGTTTTTCCGACGACCACGCCACGCCGCTTGTGCAGTGGTTTATCAATGCCTTCCTGACCTTTTTTGTGACTAAACTAGTGTTCACACTGGTGCTGTTCGCTGAAGACATCTCTCGGTTTTTTACAGCAATTATCCGGTTCTTCAGGGGAGCTACGGGAAACAAGGGGGAAAAAGAGCAGACACTGTGGCCGGAGCGACGGAAATTTGTGAGCCAGTTGGCGCTGACACTCGCCAGTATCCCCTTTTTCTCTTTTGTGTACGGTACCATAAAAGGCAAGTACGATTATACAGTCCACCGCCACACCTTGTATTTCGACGACCTGCCCGAGGCTTTCGATGGTTTCACCATTACGCAGATCTCCGATATTCATTCCGGAAGCTTTGATAACACCGCTGCCGTACAGCGCGGCATCGAGCTGGTAAAGGCACAGCAGTCTGATATGTTTGTGTTTACGGGAGACCTTGTGAATGACCATGCTGCTGAAGTTGTACCTTATATGCATGACTTCGGGCAAATCAAAGCGCCTTATGGCCAGTATTCCATTTTAGGGAACCATGACTACGGCATGTATGCAGATTGGGAGAGTGAGGCTGCGCAGGAAGAGAACATGGAGCGCCTGAAGCAGCACCATGCTACTATGGGCTACCGGCTGCTGCTGGATGAGCATGTGATGATTGAAAAGGATGGGCAGAAACTGGCCCTGCTGGGGGTAGAAAACTGGGGCAGGGGGTTTATTGAAAAGGGAGACCTGGACAAAGCCTTAAGTGGAGTGGAGGAGACCGCTTTCAAAATCCTGCTTTCGCATGACCCTTCGCATTGGCAAGAGATAGTTAAAACACACCCTTCCCGCGTGCATCTTACCCTCTCCGGGCACACGCACGGCATGCAGTTCGGCATAGAAACGCCGCTGGTGCGTTGGAGCCCGGTGCAGTACCGTTATAAAAACTGGGCTGGGCTGGCGCAGGATAACCAGCGTTTACTTTATGTAAACCGCGGCTTCGGCTTTATTGGTTTCAGCGGCAGAGTGGGTATCTGGCCCGAGGTAACTGTGCTGGAGTTGCGAAGGGGGTGATTCCTTGCCTCCAAATTAAGGTCAGGTTTTAGGCTTTTTCTTTTTGGCGGCCGGGAAGAGGATGTTGTTGAGGATAAGGCGGTAGCCGGGGGAGTTAGGGTGCAGGGCAAGGTCAGTAGGGGGCTCGCCGGGCATATGCCAGTAGTCTTCCGGGTCATGGCCGCCATAGAAAGTCCAGGTGCCTTTGCCTATGCTGCCATTCAGGTATCGGACCTCACCTGCCTCGTCTGATACACCCATAATGGTGGCAGCCGCCTTTACATGCTGTTTCTTGAAGGCAGTGGTCTGGCCCATGAAGCCCCGGATGGTTTTCTCGTGGTTCTGCGTGAGCATGGTAGGAATGTGGTCCCATTTAGCGGAGAAAGTAAACAAAGAAAAGTAGTCCTCTTCCTCGAATAAGCCACGTTCACGGCGCTGGTTGTCGATGCTGGAAAATTCCCGGTTGTAGGGGCTTAGGTATACTTCAAAGTCCTTGAAGGCAAAGCACTGGCTGAAGTCAAGCTTCTGTTGCGCCTCCGGGTCTATGCCATCACCGTCATACATCGCATCCACTATGTCTACGCCATTGGCGGCGAGAGCAATGTCGTAAGTGTCGGTAGCAGAGCACATGGCAAACATGAAACCTCCTCCAGCCACAAAGGCTTTAATCTCTTTCACCACGCCCAGCTTCATCTGCGACACCTTATTATAGCCGTACCTGCGGGTCAGCTCTTCCGACTCCTGTTTCTGCGTCGTTAGCCACTCCTGGTTACGACGGCCGGACTTGCCATATTGCCCGGTAAAGTCTTCGTGGTGCAGGTGGAGCCAGTCGTAGCGGGGAAGCTGCTTGTCCAGCACTTCTTCGTCAAACACCAGTTCATAGGGTATTTCGGCATAGTTCAGTACCAGTGTCACTGCATCATCCCAGGGCTGTTCTGTTTTAGGTGAGTATACGGCAATGGTCGGCACCTTTTCCAGTTTCATCACCTCCATATTGGCATCCGGGTCGGCAATCTGCTGCAGGATGATGTTGTATTGCGCATCTGGAAGTTTAGTGTAGGTAACCCCCCTTGCCCGTAGCTCCTCCTCAAACTGTGGTGTTTGCTTAAACCCAAAGCTGCCGCCCCGGTAGTTGAGCAGCCAGTCTACGTCCTGGTGGTGTTGCAGCACCCAGTAGGCGACTCCGTATGCTTTCAGATGGTTCTTCTGGGCATTGTCCATGGGAATCAGCAATTGGCTGGCAGCGGCATGCTGCGCAAGCAGAAGCGTAAAGGCGAGGCTGATGAATAGAAGTTTGCTCATAGTCAGGCCGGATAGGTAGCGTTATAAATATAAAAAGATAAATTTAGTAATACATCCTGCAGTCCTGTTATTTTAGTTGGTTATCAGTGAGTTGAGGAGAAAAGGGAGTGGAAGCATTTTATAGGGGAGGCACTGCAAATCTGGTGTACTTACTCTATAGCCGCAAAATGTCCTGCTGCCAGTACTGCGTAAGTGGAGGGATAGGGCTGGACTGACAGGTATGAAGGGTATTTCGGGCCGGGTGCAGCAGGGAAGGAGCAGGCAAAAAAAGAGCACCACTGGGGTGCTCTTGCTAATCTGTGCGTTTGCGGGCTTTAGACTTTATCAGTCACCGCCAACTTTACTTTGCTCCGGCAGTTCGTTATAGCCTGTTAGTTTTTCTTTTTTGTTTTTATCCTCCGGCAGGTATTCCTCGCCGCTTTCTTCTGTAGTAGACGTGCCGGATTCCTTGTTTGCTGCATCAGCACCGCCCGACACCTTTTCTCCTTCTTTCTCCACTGATGCGGCACTTTTCTTTTCTTCTTCCATAGCGTTTAGTTTTAGTAATCAATTCCTGTTTATTCCTTATAAGTAGAACTGCCCCTAAAAGTTGTGAGGTATGATGCGGGCCAGAGTTTCTTTATCCTTTTCGGTAGCTCGTTCTGTTGCTGAGAGGGCTTATACCGCTGCAGACAACAGCGCTGAAAAGGACCAAAGCTTCTGTTTTGCAGGTACAGCCTTGTCTTCCTATCACCCTGGTCTGTCCCTTGTGCATGCAGCATGTGCAGCAGTCCACAGATGTCAGCAGAACAGCGGCAAGGATTAAATTTGGCCTGGTACACTACAGCAGAAATAAAATATTATTCATTTTGAATTTAAAATATCTGTTTGCTGTTCCTGTATTAGAGCAGGATTAAGTTTTGTTTTAATCAGTTCACCTTAGCGGCTGAAAAAATAGAAAGTGCTTTGTCCCCGAAGGTAATACAAGGTGCAGGCAGTTTCTATTGGGACTGCGTACAGCGAAATAAGGCGACGCCCTAACATAGGGTGTATGTACATGTATTGCAGCAGCACCCCGGCGCGCTCATGCACTCCAAGGCAGGCAACAGAAAGCATATGCTGTTGCAGAAGAACTTACTCTTTTATTGCAGCTGTTGCGTACGCTTTTCTTTTACAGGGCTTTGAGCATACAGCAAAAGATAAAAATAAAGTGCAAAATATTTTAGAGGATGCATGGCAATTTGCCAAAAATTAAGTATCTTCTGTTATTGAAATAATGCGCACCACATACCCCCAACCACCTATGATAAATTTTTAGCTTAGCAGTTGCTTAGACTCCGGCAGATTTTGAGACACTGCTTTTGCTTCATGATGTAAAATGATTCAACCATGTTTAAAGACACACCCTATGAACATTTTAGAGAAAATCAAGACGAATTATAGTGCCTCAACAAACGAGATGACAGTAGCTGCCTATCTCGAGGAGTGTAAGAAAAACCCTAAGGTATATGCCAAGCCTGCTGAAAGGATACTGGACGCCATCGGGGAACCGGAAATGCTGGACACGCGCCAGGATCCCGTGCTAAGCCGCATCTTCTCCAACAAGAAGATTAAAATTTACCCTGCCTTTAAGGACTTCTATGGTATGGAGAGCACCATAGAGCAGATTGTATCTTATTTCAGGCACTCCGCGCAGGGCCTCGAGGAAAAGAAGCAGATTCTGTACCTGATGGGCCCGGTGGGAGGCGGCAAAAGCTCCCTGGCAGAAAAGCTGAAGCACCTGATGCAGCAGCATCGTATTTATGTGCTGAAGGCCGGGGACCAGGTAAGCCCTGTCTTTGAAAGCCCGCTCGGGCTGTTCGCCGATTATACCGAGGAACTGGAGGAGGAGTACAATATTCCGTCCCGCTATGTGCCGGGCTGCATGAGCCCCTGGGCCTCCAAAAGGCTCCGTGAGTTCGATGGCGACATTAACAAGTTTAAGGTCGTCATGCTGTTTCCTTCCATTCAGGATCAAATCGCTATCTCTAAAACCGAGCCCGGGGACGAAAACAACCAGGACATCTCGACGCTGGTAGGTAAAGTCGATATCCGGAAACTAGCTGAATACCAGCAAAGCGACCCGGATGCCTACTCCTATACCGGAGGCCTCTGCCTTGCCAACCAGGGCCTGCTTGAGTTTGTGGAAATGTTCAAGGCACCTATTAAAGTGCTTAACCCCCTCTTAACAGCCACACAGGAAAAGAACTACAAAGGCACAGAGCCTATCGGCGCTATTCCGTTTGATGGTATTATTCTCGCGCACTCAAACGAGTCGGAGTGGGCCAAGTTCCTGAACGATAAAAAGAACGAGGCTTTCCTGGACCGTATCTACAAAGTGCAGGTGCCTTACTGCCTGCGCGTGAGCGAAGAAATTAAGATTTACGAAAAGCTCATCAAGGAAAGCTCTCTCCGCAATGCGCCCTGTGCTCCTAAAACCATCGAGCTGCTGGCAGAATTCTCTGTTATGTCGCGCCTGAAAGAGCCGGAAAACTCTACTATCTACTCTAAGATGCGGGTGTACAACGGCGAAACCCTAAGGGAAACAGATCCGAGCGCTAAGTCTATCCAGGAGTACCGCGACGATGCGGGCATCAACGAGGGCATGCAGGGCATCTCAACCCGCTTTGCCTTTAAGATTCTGTCCAGGGTGTTTAACTTCGACAGCGAGGAGATTGCAGCTAACCCGGTGCACCTGCTTTATGTGCTGGAGCAGGAGGTGGTGAAGATGATGCTTCCGCCTGAAACAGAAACAAAGTACCTGCACCTGATCAAGTCTGTGCTGGCCAGCAAGTATGCCGAGTTCATTTCCGACGAAATACAGAAAGCTTATATTGAGTCCTACAGCTCCTACGGCCAGAACATCTTCGATAAGTATGTGATTTACGCTGACCACTGGATGCAGAACAACGACTACCGTGATCCGGACTCAGGAGAAATCTTCGACAGAAGCATCCTGAATGCAGAGCTGGAGAAAATAGAGAAGCCTGCCGGTATTGCCAATCCAAAAGACTTCAGGGCCGAGGTAACAAACTTTACCCTGCGCTACAAAGCCAACCATGGTGGAGAAAGCCCGAGGTGGGATTCGTACGAGAAGATCAAAAACGTTATCGAGAAAAAGATCTTCACCAATACAGAAGACTTGCTGCCGGTGGTATCCTTTACAGCGAAGTCTAATGAGGAGGATGAGAAGAAGCACAAGGACTTTACCAGAAGGATGAAGGAAAGAGGCTATACAGATAAGCAAATCCGCATTCTGGTGGATTGGTTTATGCGGGTAAGAAAGACGATGGCGTAACTTCCAAACTTCCAAACTCTTTAACTCTCTAACTCCCATGAGCAGCATCATCGATAGAAGAAAAAACGACAAGGGGAAGTCTACCGGCAATCGGCAGAAGTTTCTGAAGCGCGTTGAGAACCAGATAAAGAAGGCCATACCCGATATCATCAGCCAGGAAAGCATAAAAGACAGCCAGACGGGTGGCAGCGTAAAAGTACCTGTGCGGGGCCTGGATGAGCCTAGTTTCCAGCACGACCATAAAAGCGGGAAAAAGCACATCGTGCGGCCGGGCAACGACAAGTACCAGGAAGGTGATCGGGTGCCCAAACCGAAGCAAGGCGGCGGTGGAGGCGGCAATGGGCCGGGTTCCAACAGCCCGGAGGTAACGGAGGACGAATTTACGGTGGTCCTGTCGCGTGAGGAGTTTCTGAAGTACTTTTTTGATGACCTCGCGCTACCCAATATGGTGAAGAAGCTGATGGAAAGCACCGAGAATTTTTCGATGCGCCGCGCCGGCTATACCCGCGACAGCGTTCCTTCCCGGCTGAATATCAAAACCAGCTATCAGCAGTCGCTGGGCAGGCAACTGGCGCTAAAAGGAGTTTTTGATAAAAAGCTGAAGGCTTTGCAGGAACAGCTTGCCGGCACCACCAACCCGGAGGAGCGGGCAGCACTGGAGCTGGAAATAGAAAAGGTAAGCCGGCAGGCCAACACCATTCCTTTCTTCGAGGACATCGACCTGCGGTACAACAATTTCGAGCGGGTGCCCATTCCGGTTACCTCTGCCGTGATGTTCTGCATCATGGACGTGTCGGCTTCCATGGGCTATCACGAAAAGGATATCGCCAAAAGGTTCTTTACACTTCTGTACATCTTCCTGACCAGGCAATATAAGAATGTGGAGCTCGTCTTTATCCGGCACCATACCGAAGCCAAAGAGGTAGACGAAGAGGAGTTCTTCAATTCCCGGGAAAGCGGCGGTACCGTAGTGGCACCTTCCCTCAAGCTGATGGACCAGATCATGCGCGAGCGCTATGATCAGAGCTGGAACGTATACTGCTGCCAGGCATCAGATGGCGACGTCTGGTCAAGGGAGGATGCCCTGGAGTGTAAGAAGCTGCTGCAGGACACCATTTTGCCGGCTATCCAGTACATGGCCTACATCGAAATCAACAAGAAAGCGAGGGAAAGTGACCTGTGGCAGGCTTACAAGCGCATCAGCAACGACGAGGAATTCTCGATACGGCATGTGTACGAGGCTTTCGAAATTTGGCCTGTCTTCCAGGGGCTTTTCCGGAAAAGGAGCGAAGTAGCAGCCGCCTGACTGTCTGAATCAGGATTTTCAGGATGTGGAAGGATTTACAGGATTGAAGGATACGTAAAATTCTGAGATGTGACTTTCTCCTCCTGCTGGTGCGGAACCACTGGTGCTAATCGCTGGTGCGAGCTTGCAGCTCGTACCTTCTCCGCCAATTAAACCGGCCCTATACTTTCAGAGAGGCAGTTTTGTTGGCAAACGTGCGGATTGCTAATCCGCATCTCAGGAAGTTCCGGATTATAAATCAGAAACAGCAGAGTGATTTAGTGGTTGGTCTGCATAAGTGTAGGGGGAAAGTTGTCCAACCACCCCTGCCCCTCCTTGTCTGAGGAGGGGAGCCCGGTATACTAGTTGAGACAATGATGCCTGTAGTAAGCGATTAAAAGAAGTCGGACTAAATACTGGAAATTCTAAAAACAGATTTTGCTATAGAACAAGACAGGTAAAGCCGAAAAAGCAGACTCCCCTCCTTAGACAAGGAGAGGTTAGGGGTGGTGGATACAGGAACCGGGGCAAACCTCAAGACAATAGCAAGTACCCACGCTGCAAGCTCGCACCTGCGACGGCAGCAATGCTTTATTAAACAAGCACACTCATAATCTTTAACAGAATACACCCATGACGGATAAAGATAAATACAGGGCGATGTTTTGTAACCCAAACTGGGACTACAACACGCTGGAGGCGGCTGATGAGGTTATCAGCAGGATAGGGCGGGAGTACCTGAAGCTGAAAACGTACCCGAACCAGATTGAGATCGTGACGTCGGAGCAGATGCTGGATGCGTATGCCCTGACGGGCCTCCCCACCTCTTACCCGCACTGGAAGTTCGGCAAGGACTTCGTCCTGAACCAGAACAACTATACCAAGGGCCGTATGGGGCTGTCGTACGAACTGGTCATCAACTCCAACCCCTGCATCAGCTATAACATGGAGAACAACTCCACCTGCATGATGCTGCTGGTGATTGCCCACGCCTGCCAGGGCCACAATGCGTTTTTTGCCAACAACTACATGTTCCTCGACTGGACGTCAGCCGACTCCATTGTAGACTACATGGTGTTTGCCCGCGACTATGTGCTAAGATGCGAGGAGGAGTATGGCGAGGAGGAAGTAGAGCGGGTGCTGGATGCAGCCCATGCCCTGATGCACCACGGGATAGACAAGTACAAGAAACCTTCTAAAATATCCGCCAAAGAGGAAAACGAAAGGCTTAAAAAGCTGACCGCCATTAAAAGAGAGAACTACAACGAAATCTGGAGAACGCTGCCTAAAGCGCCACCTGTGCCCGAAAGCGTAGGAGGGGAGGAGCAGAAGTTTCCGAAGGAGCCGGAAGAGAATATCCTGTACTTTATAGAAAAATATGCGCCGGCGCTACCGCAATGGAAAAGAGAACTTATCCGGATTGTGCGGAAGGTGTCGCAGTACTTTTACCCGCAGGGAGCCACGAAGGTGATGAACGAAGGCTTTGCCACGTTTACGCACTACCACATCATTAACAAGCTGTTTGAGGAAGGCTACGTAAACGATGGTTTTATGCTGGAGTTCTTCAAGAGCCACAGTGGGGTGCTGTACCAGCCCGAATACAACAGCAAGTACTATTCTGGTCTGAACCCCTATACACTCGGGTTCAACATTTTCATGGACATCAAACGTATTTGCCAGGAGCCTACCGCGGAAGATAAAAAGTGGTTCCCCGACCTGGTGGGCAAAGACTGGCTGCAGCAGGTGCATTATGTGATGGAGAACTTCCGGGACGACAGCTTTATCCTGCAGTACCTGTCGCCGAAGGTGATGCGCGACATGAAGCTGTTCACCATCGTAGACAACGAGCTGGAGGATGAATATGAAATAGGGGCCATCCACAACGAGCGGGGTTACAAAAGAGTACGGGAACAGCTGAGCAACCAGTACGACCGGTCTTTTCATGTGCCCAACATACAGGTAACCAAAGTAGACCTGCACCAGACAAGCAAGCTGTACCTGACGCACTACATCCAGAAAGACCGCCGCCTGGATGCTGACAGCACCCAGTCCACGCTCGAGCACATCCGCTACCTGTGGGGTTTCCCGGTGGAGCTGCACTCCAAAAACAAACTGGGGATCAACGAAAGTACTTTTGAGGCGAAGTAGAGGGAAGAACTGCGGAGAACAGATTCTTCTCCTTTATTAGTAAAACCTTTTGCTTTAACGCTGAAGAGCAAGGATTGTAAGACAAGGTATAGTGTACCACTCCCCCTTCAAATTCTATTCGGGACTGTGTAGAAATACTGCACCTGCAGGTCGGCAAAAAACCGTGCGTTTTTTGGAAAGGAAACGCCACTTTCCACGACAACCCCCAGCTTGCTGACATTCTTTTTTTCTCTCTCAGTGTCTCCATACAAAACCGTGCCTTTTGCCCGATTATAGGCTGGTCCTGATCCAAGTCTGAACAACTGTGAAGGTAAGGGAGCATATCCCAAGGCTGCAACTGTAAGTACAGATGTGTTGATGATTAAATAATCATAGTTAAAAGCGTTGCCCGTCACATCGCTCTCTCTGTAATGGAGGAGGGCTTTTACCTTATACTTATTTCCGACATGGAACAGCACGCCTAACTGAAAAGCACTTTCTTCTCTCAGCGGATACTCGTTACAACCGAAAAAGCCACCTCCAATAGCTTCCTCTCCAAATCCTTCATCTGTTCTGTTACACTTTGCCCTGATTCATAGAGATAAAGCCCATCATGCAGACTCACTTCTGGACCAGCAGCGGGAGGGGATTGCTGCGCGAAAACACGTTGGCACCCAAACCATTTGGCAATTTTTACAAAAAAATTAACCTACAGCCATTTTAGCTGCTCCTTTCCACAAGAAAGCAGGCATGGGCTCATGCAATTCCCATTTAATATTCATAGGTTTTGATCCGCTATGAGTAAGATAGTCTACTGGGCCTAAAAAGTAGTAAGGGCTTGTAAACCCATAATTATCCTTTTTCTCTTCCCTAACAAACAGAAGTAAAGTCTTTCTGCTTTCTTTATGCCTGATGTATGAAATACCTACCTGACTTTCAGGGGCTGTTCTATTTTGAGACTGCCAATGGAAAATTTTCTCGTTGATGGCATAGTCCTCGTATTGTGTACTTGGTGAAAAATCTTTTTCTGATTTGTTAAGGGTGACTAAGAGTAGCTCAGTGTTCAAATCAGAAATATTTACTACTCCTTCCCTAGATGTAAATGCTTTTTTAGGAGTGGTTATACCGAAAGCGCATAATATTTCATCTCTTGAATAGCGAGCATGTATCTCCAGACCTATCGGGTAGCCTAAATCAATTAATTTTGTTGTATGGGTTAGATGACCTCTTAAGTAAGAGACAATCTCTTGTAGCTCATTTTTAAGCACTGGGTATTTCGATATCTCCCGTAGCCCTTCTTCTATACATGCAAAACCATATTCACCAATTCCTTTTTGCCAGATGTCATAATACAACATCAAAGCAAATTGTTCATCACGCACATCGGTACTATGGAAGATCAAATCATGTTCTAGAAGGCTTGTTATAAATTTTAAATAGGAGGGAGAGTCAATGTGTACTATACGCCTCAGCCCTCTAGCTATTTGGGTATGATGTCTTTTTACCTCATACTTTATCATCCCCGCTTCCTGTTTTAATTCCGACCAGGTAGTGTTACTGTAAATGGTGCGAATATCTAATTGATGATACTGTAGAAAGTTTGCCAGTGTCAATTCCTGATGCGTTTGATACTGAAAGCTGGTAACTTCACTTTGTAATCTCCTAACATTGAAAACAGCATTTTTTATGTTATCTAAAATGTATTTCTTGGCTTGCTTTTCCATTCGGATATTACAGCCCGGAGGTAAGTGAGGGAAGTTGTTCTCAATTTCTTTTTGAATATTAAACCTCGATTTACCTGCTAACGCTCTAAACTTATCAGCAAAATTATACCGCTCATGCGCCTGGCTCACAAAGTCTAAAACCGTTAAACATTCTTTGCCTTCCGAAATCCTAAGTCCACGGCCCAACTGTTGCAGAAATACCGTTAAACTTTCTGTAGGCCGTAAAAATAAAATTGTGTCAATTTCAGGAATATCTACCCCTTCATTAAATATGTCTACCACAAAAACGAAGTTGATCTCACCTTTGATGAGTCGCTGACGAATAGTAGCTCTTTCTAATTCGTTACCATTACCGCTAATTAAAGAAATCGCTCTATAGCCAGCTGTGATAAATGCATCGCTCATAAATTGTGCGTGCGCTTTTGAGGTACAGAAGCAAAGTGTTTTTGATTCAAAGGGATCTGTCAGGTAATGCTCTACGGCATCTATAACCAAAGCTACTCGTTGCCTGCTCGACAAGTTATGAGTTAAGTCAGTGGTGTTATATTTTCCCGCTTCCCACTTAACTTTTCTCAGATCTACGCTATTATCTGAAATACAGAAGTACTGAAACGGGCTGAGCAGTTTTAGTGTAAGCGCATCTGCTAACCTGATTTCTGCAGAAATCTTATCGTTGAAATCTGGCAGCAGACTTTTGCCGTCCATTCGTTCCGGTGTAGCAGTTAGTCCTAGTAAGATCTTAGGCAAAAACAGATCAAAGATAATACGATAGGTGTCAGCTTGACTATGATGCGCTTCGTCTATCACAATGAAATCATAGTAGTCTGCTGAGAGCCTTTCTTGAAAGAATTCCTTTTGAGAATTGAAAGTTTGTATGGAGACAAAGAGATGCTTTAAGTCACCATCTTGTGGCGTATAGTTCCCTACCCACAGTTGGCCGAAATCGTTATACCCAGCACCGAGTACGGCTCTGAAAGAAGCAACGGACTGCTCTAAAATTTCTTTTCTGTGCGCTATAAACAGCAGGTTTGCTTTGCCTTTTTGTGACAGGAAAAACCGTTGGTAATCGAAGGCTGAGATGATCGTTTTGCCTGTACCAGTAGCAGCAACAATAAGGTTTCTATAATTGCTGTAAAACTCTCTTTCCACCTTCAGCTGTTCCAATACTTCTTTCTGAAAAGGGAAGGGGGTTATCTTAAAATAATCGGTTAACGAAACTACGTTATCCCTTTGCTTTTCCTGCTGTATGGCTTCCTTAAACTTAGTTGTCCCACCAATAGCAAAGTCTTCGAAATCAATGCTGTTCCAGTAATAATCGAATGTAGCTTTAGCCTTCTCTATAATGTGAGGATTCTCCTGGCTGGTTACTCTTAAATTCCACTCCAGTCCTTTTGTTAAGGCTGATTTAGAAAGATTCGAGGAACCAATAAAAGCGGTATTAAATGCCGTGTTTCTTTCGAAGATATAAGCCTTCGCATGGAGTCGCTCAATCTTTGTTTGATAGGAAATCTTGATGTGTGTATTTGGAAGCTTCGATAAGAAATCTAAAGCTCTTGCCTCTGTAGCTCCCATATACGAAGTCGTGATAATGCGAAGTTCAGCGCCTTCACGCGATGTAAACTCTTTTAAAGCTCGCTCAAGTATTCGCAGTCCAGACCATCTTATAAAGGAGACTAGCCAATAGATCTTATCAGCAGATAAAATGTCACGCTCAATTTCTGTATCAATAGAGATATCGGAGTTACTTCCTGTAAACAGGTTACTAACTGATAAGCCAGTCTGGGGAATCTTGCGATTCAGGTCTTCTAACAGTTGCTTGTCATTTTTGCCTATTTTGGAAAGTACAGCTGTCAGAATTTGTCCTTCAAAATATATCAGGCTATCACTAGCATCTAGGTTTATCTTTTCATCCACAAACTGAATGATATCATTGCAGAATTTTACCTGCTTTTTAATATCTTCCTTTTTTAACTCCCTTAAAGCAAGTTGTATCAAACTGATCAAGTAATCAGACAGTATTTTAGCTGCTTCTTCTTTATCGATTTGAGCCTGAGCTATAAAAAACTTCTCTGATGATAAGCCTTTGATTTTGTTCTTTAGCGAAGAGGTAATTAGCTGTTCGTAAATTCCTTCTTTTAGCATCCTTTGAGGAAGTATAGTAGATCAAAATATAATGAGGAATGATTCAACCTTTAAAAACATGCTGCCGATGCCACGCCAGGTTACCAGCATCTGGATAGTGCTTTGCTCCAAAAGGTAAAGTCAATGGTTTCCTTTTTAGGTGTTGAAGCGCATAGCTATTTTCCGTGTCTTCAGCTATAGCATCAGAAACCAGCACAGTAAGTCTTTCATCAACTGAGATGAGCCCCCGATCAAAAGCGCGGTGCAGGTTAGGGCAAAGAGCCAAACCGTTATTTATCTTGTCGTCTTTGCTTAAGCTAAAAGGTACGATATGACAAGCATCGATCATTGAAAAGCCGTGATTAGAAACCAGGCGCATACCTGAAATGCAACAAGTATGGTTGTATACTTGTGGTACCAATTTTTTAAATAAGCCTCCACGAATAAACTGCTCTTCCTCGTCTGTATCGCTGAGTGCCAAAGCATAGCCTGCCGGGGGTTCGTTAAGCAGGTAGCTCTGTAAACTTTGTATATAACCGCCTTGCTTCGTCTTCAGATATTCTGATTTTGTATCAGGGAAATAATGATCTAAGAGCGCTGTCTTTAGTATGTTCCGGCTTTCCGTGCTGGTCAGCAAAGAATAAAGATCATCGGCAAAGTAGCCGTAGTCAACAACTTCGTTCAGAGTATTAATGCTTTTAATATGTATACTTAAAGCTGTTCCTACTCTTGTTCTAACTGTCCAAAAACCCTCAGTAGCTAAGTGATAATACGGTAGTGAGAAATCGGAAGTATGCGCCGTCCTTACCAAAAGGGCAAAGGTCTCTTTGAACAGCGCCACCAGTTCTGGTGATATACACACTTTATTCTCTATTATTTCTCCCTTCTCAAACAGCTCGATTAAAGAAAGCAACAGTACAGGTTTATGAGGTGCTTTCCCATACCTAGTAACACCCTGACGCAGTTTGGTAAACTTATTCAAATAGGTTATAAGCGCAGAAGGATTGGAAGTCATTCTTTATCACATTAATATGCAAAGGATTACACCTTAATGATTACTTGCATTCCTAAGGTGATACTCAAATATACAAACTTGATTATATAATTTGAGAGTACAACAAAGCTTTCAACATACTAAACCACAGAGCAGGCTGTCTAAGGAGATCGAGGTTCGGAAACCTGCAAAAGAAAACAAATAGAGCGGATGAACGTGCGGACAAATTACAGCCTTGCAAGATAGCTTCAAAAAAGAAATCCCCCTGCTTCTAAAAGCAGGGGGACTTCTACTTAAACGGGTCCTAAACTAAGGAGCACCTAATTCGGCTTTACATATATTCACTTTTTATTCTCTTTCTCCTCATCCACTGTCACGGTTCTTGTCTGCTTGGTGGTGTCATACTCCACCACAGTTTCTGTCACCTCATATTCAGTAGCCACAGAATCGCGGTCCACTACAACGCCTTTCTGCTCGGAGGCAGTTGTGCTCTCGGTACGCTCACAGGCCATCATGCTCATTGTTGCCAGCACGAGGGCACCTGAATATAGTATCTTTTTCATGGCTTTACAATTTAGTTATATCTTTGTTAAATCCTATACATGGTTATGCTGTTCCAGGTATCAGGATGGCTATAATACGTGTATAAGAGGAAAAAGGGTTTAAAAAATACTTTATCTGTTTTCCTGCTACATGTGAAATGTACAAAAAGAGCAAGCGAGAGGGGAGTGCAGCCATGAAATAAACCGCTGGCTATTCTTTTATGATGGCGCTTTAGCTACATTGGCCGTAACGGCAGCAATTTAGCTGACAGCATAAAGATCCTATGCATCAGGCAAGGCTTCTGCTGCAGGGTTGGTCTAACCGCACTATAAACAGCTGAAAATGTCACTTATAAAGTTTAATCAATTAGTGCTGCTGGCAGGGCGAAGGCCCGCACCCTAAGGCTGGAGCCACACCCCAAACTACCGCCATACATGGAGCAGAATATTAATTGAGCTGTCGTTTGAACGAAAGGCTTTTTGGCAGTGCCATCTGGTTTATTTCGGCGTAGTGGCGGGTGGGTTGGAGAGTAGCCATCGCATATATTTAGTGCAGCTATTTCGTTGAAAGGCACGAGTTTACAGGTTTTTTTGAAGTTCCACTCTTAAAAAAGATGCAATTTTATTAAACCGGCTGCCTAAATTAGCCCGTATATAGGCCGATTAATACCAAACAAATACAAACACGATTATGATGAAGAAGCTATTTTTTGCAGTCGCCCTGCTTGTAGGCTCTTTTACAGCTGCCCAGGCGCAGGCTACTTTTGGCGTGAGAGGAGGGGCTAACCTGTCCCAGCTGTCTGGTGAGCTGCGTAATGAAGATATGTTCGATAACAAAGTGTCTTTTCATGGTGGCTTTACCTTAAACTTCCCGCTGGTGGAGGATTTTGTGTCCCTGCAGCCGGAGCTCCTTTACTCCAGAAAAGGCTTTAAAAATAGTGGCGTAGAATACAGAAGCCTGCCGTTATTAGAAGAAAGAAGACGTGAAGGAAGCGTGAACTACAACTACCTGGATCTGCCGGTGCTGGCGCACATAAACGCTGGTCCGATTTACTTTGAGTTTGGTCCGCAACTGAGCTACCTGCTGAGCGTGAACAACAGGACCGAGATCTATGACGGTAACGGAAACCTTATTTCCAGTTCCGAAGCAGACCAGAGCAAGGAAGGCCTTGCGGACTTAGAGATAGGTTATGCCGCTGGTCTTGGTTTTGCTGCGAGCAATGGTATCAGCCTTGGCCTGCGTTACAACGGCGCCTTCACCGACTTTGTAAAGGACAGCGAGACCTATTTTGATGGAGACCTGGCAAATGCCCGTCACTCCATATTTATGTTAACTCTGGGCATTCGTTTTTCTGGAGCAAGATAAGATAAAAGATACAGGCCTATCAAACCAGCCAGCCTTGCCCCTCGGGCAGGGCTGGTTTTTTTGTTTAAGTGAATGCATGTGCGGGTTTATTTCTGCATCAAATCATCCAAAGCTATCTTCAATCTAATTTTTTCATGCTGATCCGGCACAATCACCCCTGTCACGCTATACAATTGACTCAAGGAGTTGTCTGTCATTGAGAATCCAGTGAGAAACCTGCCTTTTTTTCATGATCCCGCAATACTTCAGATTTCTCACGTCGTTCGAAATGACAAGCAAACATTTGATTTTTTATGTTAACTACATTGCCCTTCCTGTTAATAGAAAGGTATCTATTCCAAAATGAGACATAAGGCGTTTCCCATCGTCCATGTTCTGCTTTTAAAACCATCCAGCACGAAGCCTAAAGACGAGGCCTCTCGGCCTTGACAGCACAGGAAGACAAGATGGAAAAGGCTGTTTATGAGTCACTGGATAAGCTAAACCACGGCAGCTTAGACAAGGCTACAAATTGCTAACGAAAGCAACCGCAACGGCAGCTTATGCAAGTATAAAAGTTAATGCAGCAACAGCCACTTCAGCAACTCCTAACTTGAAAATACCTTCATAATGCTATCTTCAGCGGGATGACTTCATTCCGCGTATAGGGAATATAAACCGATTTGAAGCGTTATACTGGTACTATGTTAATCTTCTGGACATTCATTGTGGCGGCCATCCTCGGATACCTGGTCGGCCATTATTTAAAACCAAACCACCAGCTGCAGCAAGCCATCCGGGAGGCCAGGGAAACCTGCAGGGCCGTGCTGGAGCAGGGCAACAAAGGTGTGTACCGTACCATTGTGACGGAGCAGCATAAGTCCTCGGAGCTGGTGATAGAGGTAAAGGAGCTGGCTGTGACGACAGGAGGGAAGGTGAAGGTGGAGTACCTCAGCGCCTACTACAAAAACCCTGAGTTCAGGACAAGAAAAGGAGAGGCCTTGTTGAAAGAGGTGCGTGATTTATTAGGAGATTACCTTCCTTTAAACGATATTGAATGGTACGAAACAACAGAGCGCCACGAGCACATAAGGCAGCACCTGAGCACATTAGACAACCTACGCAATCACCAACCCGGAAAATAAGACATGGAAAACACGAACATTTCAACTGCCGAAAACAAAGAGCAGCAACAGCAAAGAGCGCTGGAAATCTCTAAAACCATTGACCCTACCAAGCCTGATTCCCTTACTAATTTCGGGGTGGAGACGCAGCGCAAACTGGGGTATTATTCCAACGAGCTGCTGACGAAAGTAAAAGCAAAAGATTCTGGAGACGCCGGTACCGCTATCAACGAGCTGCTGACCCAGATAAACATGATAAAGATTGATGGAGAGGAGAAGCGCGGTTTGCTTTCCCGCCTGCCTTTTGTAAATAAAATCAAAGACAGATCGCAGCGCATTGCCAGCCAGTATAACAGCATCTCGGAGAACGTGGACGATGTAGTCATCAAACTCGAGAAAACAAGGCAAAGCATTATGAAAGACTCTACCAGCCTGGAGGTGATGTTTAACCAGGCCGTGGAGTACATACACGAAGTGCGTGCCGTGATTGCCGCCGGTAAAATGAAGATAGAGGAACTCGAGAATGAGGCTATCCCAAAGCTGCAGGCAGAGGCGGAGGCCAGCGACAACGACGAACTGGTGGTGCAGCGCCTCAGTGATCTCGTTGCCTTCAAAGACCGCCTCGAAAAAAAGGTACACGACCTCACGCTTTCCCATACCATCGCCACCCAGTCGATGCCCCAGATCCGCATGATCCAGACCACCAACGATGTGTTGGCGCAGAAGATACAGAATTCTATTGTAACCGTAATCCCGGTGTGGCGCCAGCAGGTAGCCATTGCACTTGGCCTGGAGAAGCAGCGTAAAGCCCTGGAGATACAAAAGAAAGTAACAGATACGACCAACGAGATGCTGTTGAAGAACTCCCAGCTGCTGAAAGGGAATGTAGTAAGTGCAGCCCAGGAAAATGAGCGCGGCATTGTAGACGTGGACACGCTGAAAAAGGTAAACAAGGACATGGTGGAGACGCTGGACGCCGTCCTGAAGATTTCGGAGGAAGGAAGTAAGAAACGGGCTGAGGCGGTGAAAGAGCTGGCCCAGGTGCAGGAAGAGCTGAACAGCAAAATTATTGGCACCTTCGGCAAGTCCAAGAAAATTGAAGCAGAATAATGGCGGAAAAAAAAGAACAGAAAAATACCTCCAACAGCATCTTGACAGAAGAACAGGAGGAGCTCCTTGAACTGTATCTTCAAAACCTGGACAGTTATTACGGGCAGCTCCGGTCTTCTGACGCCATACAGGTGGAGATAGAAACGCAGCATCTTAAAAAGATACTCAGTACATGACGAATTTCTGGCGTTCCCTTTTCGGCCTGAACGGCGCGGTTAGCGAAAGAACCGTTATAGGCCCCCCGGAAGGAATTGACGTGAAGGACGCACCCTATATAAAAGATTCAAAAAAGCGGCTGAAGGCGCTGCAGGAGCTGCATAACCGCTACAGTGGCACACCACACGCCCATAAGATTGAGGCTGTGTACCACAAAACGTATGAAATACAGACGTATCTGATAGAGCGTAAGCGGGTACATGAGCTGGAGTTGTTCCACCTGCAGCACACCGACCATTTTCTGAATACTTTTAACATCATCATGGATGCGCACCAGCAGCACCATGCCAGGGCAGCTGCACTCCGGAGAGCTGCCGCAAGAGCGGACGGTGCCATCCGCAAAGTGGCGTCTGCTACTTTCCGCAAGGACAGAAAAGAGGTGAAGGCTGCCCAGCAGGCAAACACTGAAACAAGCCAGCGGGCCTACGCCGACTTTGCCGAAACCAAAACGCCGGTGCCAGGACTTACTGTACCCCCGATTTCTATCAACACCTATGCAAAAATTGTTTACCTGAAAGAAACGATCTCGGGTGGTCTCGTTAGCCATGAGATAGGCTTCACTTCCACACCTGAAGAAAAAGAAACTTTTGTAGACTACGTATCCGAATTGCTCGGCATTGAAAACGGCATCGCCTACGTTGGGAATGCTCTGCTCTTTATTCCGACCCAAAACACCTCCCCACCAGCCGAGCTGGTGCCGGTCATCCACTGGAACGGTTCCCCCTATGCCCTCATCCTCGAAGACTGCCGTCTTTTCCCTGTAAGTACTTACCGTAAGAGCAGGTGATAGAGAAGGCTTGCGCTAGCCTACTCCCGCCACCACTGCCGCCGCGGTATGTGATGATCTAAAATCACTGGTTCTCCTATGCGGGGCGTGGTAACAGGCACGTTCAGTTCAGCGGCTTTCTTTGTAGCGCGCTCAATAGGTTCTGTCCAGCTGTGCATGGCGAGGGTGAAAGCGCCCCAGTGGATAGGCATGAGCAGTTCTCCCCTCAGGTCGACGTGTGCCTGCACCGTCTGCTCTGGCATCATGTGTATGTTAGGCCACAGCTCATTGTACTGCCCACATTCCATCAGGGTAATATCAAAAGGCCCGTACTTCTTTCCCACTTTCTCAAAGCCGTTAAAATAGCCGGAGTCGCCGCTAAAGAAGATACGGTCTTCCTGACCCATAATCACCCAGGAGGTCCAGAGTGTTTTCATCCTGTCTGAGAGCCCGCGACCGGAAAAATGCCGCGAAGGGGTAGAGGCAAAAGTCAGCCCCTGGTACGACGCCTCCTGCCACCAGTCCATTTCTGTGATTTTGGCTGCCGGCACCCCCCAGCGCTCCAGGTGTGCACCCACCCCGAGGGCCACAAAAAAGTGACCGGTCTTCTCCTCCAGCTTCTGAATGGAGCCATAGTCGAGGTGGTCGTAGTGGTCGTGCGAAATCAGAACGGCATCTATGCGCGGCAAGGCCTCTATAGAAACAGGTAAATCTGAAAACCGCCTGGGCCCCATAAAGCTGACAGGAGAGGCGATGTCTCCCATCATCGGGTCCAGGAGCAGGCGCTTTCCGTCTATCTCTATCAGGAAGGCAGAATGCCCCAGCCACGTAATGATGGTGGCGGTGTCCTGAACAGCATGCAGCCTCTTCGGGTCGATTTTCTGTACCGGAAGTTCATCATCCGGGCTCTGGTCTTCTGATTCTCCGAAAAGCCTGGAGGAAAGCAGCTTTACATAGCCGCTAAAGCCCAGGCCCATGTCTGTCTCGACGGGGTTATGAAACTCTCCCTCAAAATAATTAGGAGATTGCTTTATTTTCTGCAGCCGGTCTCCTTTCGCTTCTGCTCCAAACTGCGGGGAGAGTTTCTTCAGCGAACAGCCCGCTACGGTAGCCAGTAGTAGGAGAACGCTCCATATGTACAGAGTAACCTTTACACTTCTTTTCATCAGGTTAAACATTGATTTTAAACCGGCAGCTCCTATAGTTAAGATATAGATTGCTTTTGTAGCTACCTCTCCTTTACGGATATTCTACGACGGCAGTACAAGCTTAGGCAATGTGCGTACGTAACCGGTCCATTACAGCTTTGTTCCGGTCTGATAGGGGACATCACTTTCCTGATGTACGCACAGAACAGGCATTAGCTAACCTTATGCCTGCGTACAGTAGAAGGAGGTAGTGGAAAAAACAGAAAACAAAGTCGCTGCTTTACCGGTCTAAAGAAATAGACTTCAGTTGTATAGGTTAAGTTTAAACATAAACATAGCAGAAAAATATGCCTACGTTAAGTGACCTGACTGCCATGATCACCCCGGTGGTATTGATTCTGGCGGCAGGACAACTCATTTTAACAACATCCCAGCGGCTCGCCCGCAGTGTGGAGCGAGCCCGTAAGTTATCTGAACAGTTCGAAGAACTGGTGCTGAATAAGGAGCACAAAGAGTCTGCAGTGAAAAGGACGTTGCTCTACAGACTGCTGACAAGGGCGGCCAACAGATCGAGAAAGCTGCAGCAAGTCATGAGCCTGCTTTACATTGCCCTTTCCATTTTTGTGGCAACCAGTTTGTCGATCGGCCTGCTCGAGGTTTTCGGGCTTCTGGTGGTCTGGGTGCCTGTTGTGCTTGGCTTATGCGGGGCGGCCTTTTTGTTTTACGCCACTATTCTACTTATTTCAGAGACGCGCATTGCGCTGGGCGCCATTGACATCGAGATGGATTACTTAGTGAAAAACTACAGCAAAGAGCTGCCGGATAGTGCAGACAAAGAAAACAATTAAAGCACTGCCCGGCGGGTATTCTATTTACTTTTTAGCTTGCTCTGATAGGAGCACATTCTGTTGTTACTTTTTACCACCATAAGGCCTACATCATCTTAAGGAGGAGCTATGGCGGCGGCAGTGAAAGATTTCAAACCGGAGGATATTGATTTAAAGTCTACCAGTGCGGTTTTACGGCTATGTTACTTTTGTCGGTTTTTTGCAGAGGTATAAGTACCAGCCTGATACTTCATGCGCCTTACATGCTTACTTTGAAAGGTGAACTTCCGTCCGTGGAAGGGCTAAGGGTTTGTTAAGGAGGTGTGAAGCAGCAAATAAGCAGTTCTTCGCGCACTATTTGTGGTGTTTCATTTGAAAGAACCTCATTTTTGTCTTTAAACCTTATGGTGGGAATTGAAATAATCTTCTAATTATTAGTATTGTATAATGTTACCTTGAGTTGCAGTTATTCCTTTATATATGTATTGATTCCATCCAATTTTATAAGTGAATCATTACAGATTTAAAGTAGGTCTTATTTAAAACAGGCACTAAAAGATAAATTTTCAAGAATAAATTAAACATCACTGCCCGATAAACGTTAGAAGCTATATATCTGAATAATTAATATAAGCGCTCATCATCCAATTATTTTAGCTGTTATGTTAAAATAATTTTGACACTCACCCTCCAATGCCCTTTCTGATTGGTTTTATCAAACTTAATGTCAGGGCTTTCTGTACAAATTCCGGGTTAACGAATATTTATTCAACGCTATGCACATATTTGTTGATTGCTCTAGAATTGTTCATGCTGTTACAGCCACTCAATCCGCTTAAACCATTTACTATCAGACAGGAGGTCGTGCTTTTCCCTCTATCACTTTGCCATCTGACTTTATAAAATAAAGTCAGCATGCAGTATCGGTTGATACACCAGAATTAAGGTCAGTTCTACTGAGATTTTATGCTAGTAAGAGGAGAGCTCCAAATAAAGAGCCAGGGATATGTTTTGTTCAGCCTGTACAGCCAGATGCGTCATCTGTCCAGGAAATAAGAAAATTTCTCCCTCTTCCTGCAAAAGATTCTCAGTTAAACTGAATCTTCTAAAAGCTGCCCCGCCTACAAACCTCCCTGGAACGGTTTAGATAAGTTGATGTCCAAAGATAATAGTGCATTACCTAACTCCGCTACCCATGCAGCAGTTACAAGATTACGAATTAGATAAGATTACAAAAAATACCCTTCCTGAAGATTACAAAGAATTAATGAAGTTTTGGCGAAGTCAGTCCTACGGTACGGTTTCGATTGATTATGCCCAGAGCTTTCACAGTAACCCCGCTTTTTTAGCAGTACTCAATCAGTCGCCCTGTGTCATCTCAATACTAGACCTGCGAACGCAGCAGTTTAGCTTTATCAGCAGCAGTGCAGAAGAAGTGCTGGGCTATGGTTGTTCTCAGTTTATAGAAAAGGGTTTCTCCTTTTACAATGCCATTGTGCATCCTGAGGATCTGCATAAAACCTGGAGACTCCGGAAGTCTATCTGGGATTTTATTTCCAATTTAGCCCCAGCTGATCAGGCACAGTATAAATTTAACTATGACTACCGCATCATCAAACCAGGTGGTAAAGTAATCAGGGTACTGGCTCAGAATTCTGTCCTGCAGTCAGACTGCAAGGGCAATATTACGCATGTGCTGAGTGTATGTTCCGATATTTCCCATTGGAAGAAAAGCGAGCAGCAGGTAGCCTCCGTTGTATCGACTAGCCGGAACATCTGTCATTTCTTTACCTCTGAAGACGTTGAGAACTGCCATGCCCCAAGCAGTTTGAGCAAACGGGAACTGGAAATAGTAAAACTGATGGCCGAGGGCTACAGCAGCAAACTTATTGCAGATAAACTCTTTATCAGTTTCCACACGGTGAATACCCACCGGCAGAAGATCATGACGAAAACAAATACAAAAAACGCAGGAGGCTTAGTGCAGTTTGCGGTTTCCCATGGCTTGGTTTGAAAAAGCTGCCGGGTAGAAGAGTAGTTTGAGTATTCCAGGAAGGACAGAAAAAGGGTTGTGGTCTAGAATGTATGATGGTTTCGGTAATAGAATGTTAGCTTCATGGCGTTGTAGTGATTCTGCTCTTTTTTAGAGAAGCAGGCTGTTTTTCTGACCAA
>NZ_BAAGXV010000069.1:0-30264 GCF_054779655.1 Pontibacter brevis | reverse complement strand
GGCGTTGCCAGTCATAGTCGCTGATTTCGTAACGTCGCATAAGCTTTTTGAAACTTAAACAACAGTAAAACAAAATCATTCATTAATTGTCAACACGACCTAGTAGTTGAGTTACTGGTGAAGATGGGCTATGGCGGCTCTTTAAGAGATGCTGGCAAAGCTCTTGGTAAAAGTGGAGACGGCGGTATTGATGGAATCATTAAAGAAGACAAATTAGGCTTAGACGCTATTTACATTCAGGCTAAGCGGTGGAATGGAAATAATCTGGTTGGCAGACCTGATGTACAAGCTTTCGTTGGTGCGCTGGCAATGCATGGAGCAAAGAAAGGTGTTTTTATCACAACTTCACGTTTCACTGCAGAGGCTCAATCCTATACACCCCGTAATGAAACTAAAGTTGTTTTGATAGATGGAGAGCAACTAGCTCAGTACATGATAGACTATAACCTTGGTGTCACACCAGTGTCAAAATACGAGGTCAAAAGATTAGACATAGATTATTTCGGAGAAGAGTAAGAGATGTCTTCCTGGCGCCGGAATCCATCCGGTGACGCACAGTGGGTGCGAGTCTCCAGACTCGCTTTAACACCAACACAAGTGATTCTGGAGACTCACTGCCCACTCTCGGCACCGGATAGATTCCGGCGCCAGAGTTTGCTTTTTTGTTCCTTTACGTTCTACTCTATCAGCACCACTTTCAGCCTCCCCTGTTGGCCTGCATAATCTCTGGCACTGCTGTAGTACCATTGCTCCGGCTCTTCCACAAATCCGGCTTTCACCGGATTCTGATGCAGGTACTCCAGCCGTTGCTCCAGTAGTTCACTGTTACTCAACTCTACCTGATGTCCGCTTAACTGCCAGAACTGGTGTTTACTATGGCTTACACTTTTTTCAGCGGCACTCTTAAACATCCAGAGCAACCAGTTCCTTCTGCTTTCCTTTGGATTGCTTTTAATAGCCTCCACTAAAAACCTGGAAGTATACTTTTTCAAGTCACGTATCACATCTGTAAGCTTAGGAGCAGAACACATAAGATGAAGATGATTCGTCAAGATGCACCAGGCATAGAGCGTCAGTTCCTTATTTTGCTGGCAGTAGTGCAGACTGTCACAAATTAGCTCGCAGTAGTCGCGCCGGGTAAATACATCAGCCCACTCCACTACCGTTAATGTGATGAAGTAAATATCATCCGGATTGTTTGCTTTATATTTGGTGCTCATATCATTTAAGACGCAGGACAGGATTAACTGTTCCCAAACCTATATTACCACCTCTCCACATGAAACTAAAACACATCCTCATCGCCCTTTCCGTCGCCCTCGTTCTATGGTTAATCTATGACGCCTTTTCACAACCAGGCCCGCAGGATCTAAAGGGTGACTTCAAGGAGGTAGCCATGTACCGGAACGAGAACAACACCGGTCCCATCGTCAGGGTATATGCTGTCACGGTGGCGGATACCCTGTGGGAGGAAATGCAGGCATACGGTGACTATATGCCCCACACCAAGTATGGTAATACCAAAGTTTATTTCTTCCTGAAGGATAATCCGGCACCGGAGGAGGTATTCCCCGGCGATCCAAACTTCTCGCAGCAGTATCAGGAATACAATGTAGCAGTGTACGAGAAAGATGCCATGAGCCAGGTGACATTCAGGAAAAACCCTTTCCGGCGGTGAAAGAAGCAGGCTTCCACGCAGGTAGTAAACTTCCTGAGTTAAACCAATCAGGACCTCCCACGTTTTATGATATTATCCTGCTGAGGAGCGTGTTGCCGAAGTTCGAAACTAAAGCAGGCAAGGCTTTTTGCTCAGGCAGGACAGAGAGCACCTTTGTACCCGTTTTTAACATGAAGACTATGAAAAAAAGTAAAATCTTAACAATTGCAGCACTGTTCTTTAGTAGTTCTTTTATTTTAGCCTCCTGTGGCGGAGAACCTGCCGGAGATCATTTACCACCCGAAGCAACACAAGGTGATTACCTGGGCAATGACGACATAGACACGTTAGGTGCAGCCACAGACACCGCTATGACGGACACAACACAACTATAGTGGAAAACAGCCGGTACTGTTTCTGCTGCAGAACCTGCTCTGAATAATTGCACTGTTTGTGCCATTTTGGGTATAACTACCTATAATTTTACATAAAATCCGTACAAATACGCCTATCGTTGATGGCTTAAAACCGTACAACACCATCATACACAACAATTTAAGTTTGAACTTATGAAAAGAATATGGATATCAATGGTGGCAACTATGTTTATGGGTACTTCTGTGATGATGACATCATGCGGAGGAAACAACGGAGACATGCCACCTGAAACAACAACCGGAGAAACACAGGAAACCGGAATAGAAGATCCTGCCAGCCCAATGGGTACCACAACCGGTGACACGGTGGGCACGTATGGTACAACTGCCGGTGGTACTACAGCCGGAACAACCGCAGGAGGTACAACTACCGGAACAACTGCTGGTGGTACAACCACAGGTGGTGGAACTACGGCAGGAGGCACAACTGCTGGCGGCGCAACAACCGGAACTACAACACAGTGATAGCTATATAAACAAGAATATGTTATAAAAGGAAAAGGCAGGCGGGAGCTTGCCTTTTCCTTTTATAAACAAGTTAGTAGTAATGTTACATCACTGCAGCAGTTTGATTCCCTCGCTGAGCTTCTTTCGTAAGAACACATTGCCAACCAAGCTAAATTGAAATGAGACGAAAAAAATTACCCTTTCCTAAATCCAAACCTCTCCTCCTTCTCTTATTTTACTTTTTGTATGCAGCACTGCCACTACAGGCACAGCAATTGTACCTGCCATCCGAGCGGCTAGGCGAACTGTTTGAGCAGGTGCAACTACAGAGTGTCTTTCCTGACTCCAAAACCTTTCCGGATGCCACGCCACTTGCTCCACCAGAAGAAATCCTGCAGGCATACCGGCAGCAAAAAGATTCCACAGGCTTCGATCTGAAAGAATTTGTGCTGACATACTTCGAAATGCCACCAAAGCCAGCCACTGACTTCAGGTCAGATACCAGCCTCACAGTGACACAGCACATCGAGCAACTGTGGCCCATCCTGACGCGCCAGCCAGGAGCTGACGCCGGTTCACTTATACCACTACCCAATGCCTATGTAGTGCCGGGTGGCCGCTTTAGAGAAATATATTACTGGGATAGTTTTTTTACCATGCTTGGCCTGCAAACCAGCGGCGAAACGCAGCTGATTCAGAACATGGTAGATAACTTTACGCACCTCATCAATACCACAGGCCATATTCCGAACGGCAACCGCACGTATTACCTGAGTCGCTCCCAGCCGCCCTTCTATGCCCTCATGCTGCGCGTGCTGGCACAACAAAAAGGCAAAGAAACATTAGTAGCCTACGCGCCTGCCCTGAAGAAAGAATACGACTTCTGGATGGAAGGCGCCAACACCCTCACCGCGGCCAATCCTGCGCATCGCCGGGTGGTGCGTATGCCGGACGGCAGCATCCTGAACCGCTACTGGGACGATAAACCAGACCCCAGACCCGAATCCTACCTCGAAGACGTGCACCTGGCGCAGGAGTCCGGCAGAAACCCAGAAGAGCTGTACCGCCATATCAGGGCAGCGGCAGAATCAGGCTGGGACTTTAGCAGCCGCTGGTTTTCTGATGCCAACAGCTTAGCGACCATTCATACCACAGATATTATCCCGGTAGATCTCAATGCCCTGCTCTTCCACACCGAAATGACACTGGCGCAGATGGCGGAGATGCAAGGAAACAAAGCTGAAGCAAAGCGTTATGAACAGAGAGCCAAAGACCGCCGGAAGGCACTGCTGCAGTATACCTGGAGTGAGAATGATAACTTTTTCTACGACTATGACTTTGTGGAAGGCACTACCACCAATGTTCCATCTCTGGCAGCAGTGTTTCCTTTATACTTTTGCATGGCCAAACGGAAACAGGCAGCGGCCGTGGCACAGAAAATAGAGGCTGATTTCCTGAAACCTGGCGGTGTCGTGACGACACTGAACCGTACAGGGCAGCAGTGGGACTCCCCCAACGGATGGGCACCATTGCAGTGGATGACCATACAGGCGCTCCGCAACTACAAACACAACCAGCTTGCTGACGCTGTTGCCCGTAACTGGACAAGGCGCAACATTGAAGTATACCAGGCCACAGGCAAGCTGGTAGAGAAGTACGACGTCGAGGACCTTACTTTAGAAGCCGGCGGCGGCGAGTACCCGAACCAGGACGGCTTTGGCTGGACCAACGGCGTATTGCTCAAACTGCTTACGTTGCACCCGGAGTTACTTCAGCCTGCCCGGCAGGAAGCAGTGCTGCAGCGGTAAGAAGTGAAAACCCAGGTACAGTTGGCACTACGTTTGCAAATAGATCGTTTGTAAAACAAACCGGGCATTCATGATCAACTTCAGACACATTACAGCAGCCGCTCTACTGCTTGCAGGAAGCTTTACGGCCCTTGCACAGGGCCAACGAAACAACTGGTACTTCGGGAAAGGTGCCGGTATTACTTTCACACCAGACACGGCAAAGGCCGTTACACATAGCCGTATTTTCACGGAAGAAGGCAGCGCCTCTTTGTCTGATAAAGACGGAAACCTGCTCCTCTACACCAACGGTATCACCGTCTGGAACCGGAACCACCGTGTTATGCCGAACGGCAATGGCCTGATGGGCGGGAAGTCTTCCACTCAATCGGCACTTATTTTACCTAAGCCGGGCAGCGAGACTGTGTACTACATTTTTACCACTGACATTCAGGCTCAATCCAACGGCTTGCGCTACAGTGTAGTAGACATGACCAAGCAGGAAGGCAACGGAGATATCATATCCAGAAACAATTTCCTGATTTCCCCGGCTACGGAGAAACTCACGGCAGTTCGCCACAGCAACAACCGCGACTGGTGGGTGATAGCGCATCGCTGGAACAGCAATGGCTACATGGCCTTTCTTGTGTCGGAAGATGGCGTGAGCGTACAGCCCGTTTTAAGCAATGTTGGTACGGTACACGGTGGTGCGAACAGTAAAGCTATTGGCTATCTGGCTCCCTCCCCGGACGGTACCAAGCTGGCTTCAGCCCTTTGGGATGCTTCGAGCAACTTTGAGATACTGGACTTCGACCGCAGTACAGGAGAAATATCTAACCCCAGGCTATTGAAGGGTTTTGAAGAAGCCTACGGTGTGTTGTTCTCACCGGATGGCACGAAGTTGTATGGTACTGCCAACGGAAAAGGTGGCGGCAAGGCACAGATTGTTCAGTTTGATATAACAACCGGAGATGCAGATGCCATTGCCAAATCAGCAGTAGTAGTAGGCACTTCAGCCAGTCCCAGGATAGGTGCCCTTCAGTTAGGGCCAGATGGGAAAATATATGTTGCCCGCAAAGACAGCGGGTATCTGGGTGTTATCAGCAACCCGAATGAAAAAGCAAAGGACGGCATGTATCAAGATGATGGATTTCACCTGGCCGGACGCAAAAGTGACTTAGGATTGCCTAATTTTCCGCAGGGCCTTTGAAGAGATACAAGTATCAGGATGTAAGACACAAGACTTTATAATATAGAGCAGCCCCCTTTGTTAGGTGGCTGCTTTTTTTGTGCACACAAACCAGGTGGCGCTATCTCCATCCTTTTAGAGCACAATAGAATTTTGTTTTACATGACATCCAGTTAAGGATCTGGTGCATGATGAACTACTGGTAAGTCACCAAACCCCTAACAGAATATCAGAGCCGAAGAACTAGCCTCATCTGCCAAATGTACATCCACAGAAATGCTTTCACCGTTTAGCACCTATTGTTGCAGCCTTTGCTATGGCACTTAGCGTAATACCTTTAAATTTGTGAAAGACCAGGACTTATCCGGAGCGTAGCAGGTTAATTCTGCTTCCCTCTAAGTTCACCGCTGTTGTATATGCACACCAACAGCCTGCTGGTTAAAAGACACAGCAAGGGCTGCGTACGTGTAAGACCATAAAACCAAAACTATTCCTGAACCTAAACCCAAACGCTCTTGGCCAAGCGATTTAGTGCAGAAAAGTATATAGCCGGCATTTTAGCCGGTGACCGGATCATGCTGAGCCGTGCCATTACGTTGGTAGAAAGCAAACTGCCTTCTGACCAGGAACTGGCGCAGGAGGTTATTAACCAGGTACTCCCGCATGCTGGTAATTCCGTTCGGATAGGCATTACAGGTGTGCCGGGTGTAGGAAAAAGCACTTTTATAGAAGCTTTCGGCATTTACCTGATTCAGGAGCAAAACAAGAAACTGGCCGTGCTGGCCATAGACCCAACCAGCCAACGCTCCGGCGGCAGCATATTAGGCGACAAAACCCGTATGGATACACTGGCCACGAATTCGCAGGCTTTCATACGGCCCTCTCCGGCAGGAAAATCCCTTGGTGGCGTTACCCGGAGCACCCGCGAGTCCATCATCCTTTGCGAAGCAGCCGGATTTGATACCATCTTTGTTGAAACGGTGGGTGTAGGCCAATCTGAAACGGCCGTGCATGCCATGGTGGATTTTTTCCTGCTGCTGATGCTCGCCGGCGCCGGCGATGAATTGCAGGGCATCAAGCGCGGTATCATGGAAATGGCCGACGCCATTGCCATCACCAAAGCCGATGGTGCCAATGTAGCCAAAGCTAAATCCGCTCGCGCCGAGTATCAGAACGCGCTGCACCTCTATCCAAAGGCTGCATCCGGCTGGTTGCCGCAGGTCAGCACCTGCTCTGCCCTTCAGCAAACCGGTCTTGACACTATCTGGCAAACTGTCTCCGATTACCTGCAACTCACACACAGCAACGGCTTCTTTGAGCAAAAGCGCCGCGACCAGAACCTGCAGTGGATGTACGAAGCCATTCGCCAGGGCCTGGAAGAGCACTTCTACAACCATCAGCAGGTAAAGGCACAGCTACCGGAAGTTGCAGCGCAGGTAAAAGATGGACAGAAATCTGCGTTTGCCGCCGCTGCGGAGTTGTTGGGGTTGGTGTAGCAGCAGCTCAAAACAGTTGCCCTTATCTACTCTATAAAGCTGCTGTTTCCCCATCTGCTGGGGACATCCTTGTCCCTTTTTTGCGTTACCGGGTCAAACCACTTCTACCCCTCCTTGTCCAAGGCGGGGAATCTGATCATCATACCGGCCAAGGCTTTTTCCATTGTTAAAGTTTTATCTATGAACGCAACATTGAAATGTGCTAGCACGGAGTGGATGTGTTTGCAGTCTTTCCGTTGAGCGCCTTTGGAGATTTTTCGGTGCCGCGTGAGCGGCAGCGCCCTGGCGCAGAAAAACTCCCAGCGCGATGCGGGAAGACGAGGCCTCTCGGCCCAGAGAGCACAGGAAGACAAGATGGAAAAGGCCGCTAATGAGTCGCTGGGTAAGCAGTAGCTACGGCAGCTTAGGAAGTAACTCAAGCATAGACTGTGGAAGAAACTTCAGGAAAAAGACTATAAAACAAAACCGCCTGCCACAGATGTAGCAGGCGGTTTTGTTTTATAGTCTTTTTCAACGCTACTTAGCGTAGCTGATGGCGCGCATTTCGCGGATTACGGTGATTTTGATCTGTCCCGGGTACTGCATCTCTTTTTCGATTTTTTGAGAGATGTCGTAAGAAATCTGGGATGCTTTTTCGTCTGATACGTTATCGGCATCTACCATCACGCGCAGTTCGCGGCCAGCCTGGATGGCGTAGCATTGGTTTACACCTTCAAACGAAACAGCTGTTTCTTCCAGCTCCTTCAGACGCTTGATGTAAGACTCCATGATTTCGCGGCGGGCACCTGGTCTTGAACCGGAGATGGCGTCGCAAGCCTGCACCAGTGGAGATACCATGGCGGTCATTTCCACCTCATCGTGGTGAGCACCAATGGCATTGCAAACATCCGGATGCTCCTTGTACTTCTTGGCCATCTCCATACCGATAATCGCGTGCGGCAGTTCCGGCTCATCCGGTGTTACCTTACCAATATCGTGGAGCAGACCAGCGCGCTTCGCGTGTTTCACGTTCAGGCCAAGCTCCGCTGCCATCGTGGCGCAAAGGTTCGCTACCTCGCGTGAGTGCTGCAGCAGGTTCTGACCATAAGATGAACGGAAACGCATACGGCCCACCATCTTAATCAGCTCAGGGTGCAGCCCGTGAATACCTAAATCAATGGCAGTACGCTCCCCAATCTCTACTATTTCTTCTTCAATGTTTTTGCGTGTCTTGGCAACCACTTCCTCAATGCGGGCCGGGTGAATACGGCCATCCGCTACCAGGCGGTGCAACGACAAACGCGCAATTTCACGGCGAACCGGGTCAAAACCAGAGATAATAATCGCCTCCGGCGTATCATCTACAATAATCTCCACACCAGTGGCAGCCTCTAAAGCACGGATATTACGTCCTTCACGGCCAATGATTTTACCTTTGATGTCGTCGCTCTCGATGTTGAACACCGACACGCAGTTTTCAATAGCATGCTCTGCCGCGGTACGCTGAATGGTTTCGATTACAATCTTCTTGGCTTCCTTCGTAGCTGTAAGCTTGGCCTGTGCCACGATGTCTTTGATGTGAGAAGAAGCCTGTGTCTGTGCTTCGCTCTTCAGTGCCTCTACCAGCTGCTCACGCGCCTCGGAGGCCGTAAGTCCAGCTATCTTCTCCAGCTGGCCAACAATTTCGTTGTGCTTCGCCTCTACCTCTTCTTTGCGCTTTTTAAGCTGCTCCAGCTGCGTGCTCAGGTGGTCTTTCTCTTTGTCGAGCTGCGCATTCATCTGCGCTCTTTCCTTGTCGAGCTGCACTGATAAGCTTTCCTTCTCTTTTTCAAGTTCAGCCTCCAGGCGCTTCGCCTGCTCCAGTTGCTTGGTAGCCAGTTGCTCACGCTGTTTTACCTTGTTTTCGTTTTGGATGATGATGTTCTTTTTCTTATTCATCTCCTCATCGAAATCAGACTTAAGCTTCAGGTATTTTTCCTTGGCTTCCAGGATGCGGTCTTTCTTGATGCTTTCGGCATTTACCTCCGCCTCACGAATGATGCTCTTGGCACGCTGACGCGCATCTTCCTCCTGCTGCTTGTAGACCCTCTGCAGCAGAGAGCGGCCAATGAATACACCCACTGCGAGCGCAACAATGGCAGTTAATAAAATGTAAAGGATATCGGGCATAACTATTAAGCTTTTATAGTGAATAAAAACACATAGCAGTGCCTGCAAAGGGACAGGGTATGACTGTAGTCCTAACGAAGTATAAGTGGCAGGCCTAAAGGGCCGTAGTGCCTACTTAGCATTTACTGATGATAAGAGTTCTTCCAGAACGTTGAGTTGCTGACCTACTTTGGTGCCGTGGGAATCTCTTTCCTCCTCTAGTTTCACCTTGTCCACCATGGTCTCAAAAGCGACCAAAGCGAGCAGATCCTGCTTGTCTTGCAGGCCGAACTGATCCTTGAAAAAGCGCAGGCGCTCGTTCAGAATCTTTCCAACAACTCTAATTCTTTCTTCTTCTTCCTCTTTTACCCGCATCGGATACTCGCGTTCCGCGATGCGAATCTTTATAGCTAATTCTCCCATCCGTTGCGTTTTAAGGGTTTATGCTTTCTCAGGTGCTTTCATAGCTCTTGGGCCTCGTTGGCCCAGTACATGCTGGTGCTCAGTCCTGTAGATAAGCGATACACTTATCAATTTCTCTGATATATTCGTTCAGCTTGAGCTTTAACTCTGTCGAATTTGCAGGGTTTCCTGCTATCGTGTCTACAATTTTAACAATATTCTCCTGATTTTGAAAATTTTTTATTTGTTGCTCCTTTTCTTCGACCAAACTCTCCAGAAACTTAATTTCTTCCTGGGCATTGGCTAATTTTTGCTGCACATCGGTATAACGTGCCACAAGTTTGCGCAACTTATCTTCAATATGCTGGAGTTGCTGTAACTGCTTTTCCTTCGCCATAACACTATTTTCTGATAAAAGCTCCCAATTGTTTCTCAAATTGCTGCATCAGGCGATTCATGGTAGAGTCAATCACCTTATCAGTCAGGGTTTGCTGTTTGTCCAGCAACGTGAAGCTGATAGCATAGGCTTTTTTGCCTGCAGCTATCTTGTCACCCTCGTACACATCAAACACGTTCACGTCCTGCAGCAGCTTGCGCTCTGTCCGGAAGGCGATGTGCTTGATCTGGTCGAAGGTAATGTTTCTGTCGAGAACGAGCGACAGGTCGCGGCGCACTTCCGGGAATTTAGGCAACTCTTCGGCCACCAGGTTGTCTTTGTACTTCTTCAGGAGGTAATCCCAGTTCAGTTCCGCATACCACACCTGCTCCTTCACTTCCATGAAGCGGGCCACGCCGGCATCCAGCGGGCCAAGCTCCGCGATAACGGTGCCGTTCTTCAGGTAGGCAACACCTTGGCGCATATAGCTGTTCGGCTGCAGTGGCTGTATCTCAAAATCGCCGGCGTTAAGTTTGCGCAGCACGTTCTGCACCACCCCTGCCAGGTCATGGAAGGTAGACTTGTTGCTCGGCTGCTTCCAGCTTTCAGCGGTTACGTTGCCGGCCATGTAAAGGGCTAGTTTGCGGCTTTCTTTTGTGCTGCCGTCCTCCAGTTGCTCGTATACCTTGCCCAGTTCAAACAGCTTCAGGTCGCGCTGACGGCGGTTAATGTTGCGGCGCAATACCTCCAGGCCAGAGAACACCATGCTCTTGCGCAACACATCCAGGTCTTCAGAGTTATAGTTGATGACCCGCACCAGTCCTGCTACCTCCGCCTTTCCGGCAGGCACATAATACTTGGAGTTGGTAATAGAGTTGGTGATGATCTCATGGAAACCGTTATCCGCTATATAGTTCGAGATGGCTTCAGTTACGTTCTCAGCATAAGGCTTTGGGAACTTAGCTAAAAAAGTCGTCGCCAGGTTCTCACTCATCTCAATGTTGTTGAAGCCGTAGATGCGCAGAATTTCTTCCACTACATCAGCCTCACGGGTTACATCAACTTTGAACGGTGGTACTGAGAACTGGATAAATTCATCTGTCTCGCCGGTCACCTCCACTCCTAAATCAGTCATGATTTTCTTGATGCGCTCTGCGCCAATGTGCTGCCCAATCAGGGTATGCGCACGCTCAATGCTGAGGGTGATGATTTTGTTCTCGATTGGTGCAGGGTACACATCCACCACCTCAGAAGACACCTCGCCACCTGCTACTTCCTGCACCAGCAGCGCTGCACGCTTCAGGGCATGCAGCACCATGTTCGGGTCAGTGCCGCGTTCGAAACGGAAAGAGGCATCCGTTTTCAGGCCGTGGTTCATGCCGGTGCGGCGTACCCAGTCCGGAGAAAAGTAAGCGCTCTCGATGAAGATGCTGGTGGTATCGTCTGATACCCCGGACTCCTCACCTCCGAACACGCCACCAATGGCCATCGGGCCTTCTGCGTCGCAAATCATCAGGTCTGTTGCCTGCAGCTTGCGCTCCACGCCATCCAGTGTTCTGAAGGTAGTGCCTTCGGCCACGGTTTTCACGATGATTTTATTGCCTTTGATTTTATCGGCATCGAAAGCGTGCAGTGGCTGACCCAGTTCGTGCAGCACATAGTTGGTTACGTCTACCACGTTATTTATCGGCGACAGGCCAATGGCACGCAAACGCTTCTGCATCCACTCCGGCGACGGACCTACTTTCAAGCCAGTAACCGTTACACCGGCGTAGCGTGGGCAGGCTTCCGAATTCTCCACCTCCACTGCCACAGGGTGTGATGTGTTGCTTATTTTGAAGTCTTCTACTGAGGGTAGCACTACTTTGGCATCTGTCAGCGCCTGCAGGTCGCGGGCTACGCCGTAGTGCGAAGCAGCATCGGCGCGGTTCGGCGTCAGGCCAATCTCAAATACTTTATCAGAACCCAGACCGAAGAACTCAGCAGCTGGTGTCCCATTCGGTAAATCTGTGTCCAGCACCATGATACCAGCATGCGAAGTACCGACTCCGATTTCATCCTCCGCACAAATCATTCCTTCCGACACAGCACCACGTATTTTAGACTTCTTGATTTTGAAGGCCTCTCCACCTGTAGGGTACAGCGTGCTGTTGATGGTAGCCACGACCACGCGCTGCCCTGCTGCCACGTTGGGCGCACCGCACACAATCTGGCTCGGCGTACCGTTGCCAATGTCTACGGTCGTAATGCGGAGGCGGTCTGCATCCGGGTGAGGCTCGCAGGTCAGCACCTCGCCCAGCACAATGCCTTCCAGGCCACCCTGTACCACGTCAAACGTTTCGATGCCCTCTACCTCCAGGCCTGCGCCTGTCAGCAAAGCACCTACTTCTTCGGCACCTTTGTCTATATGAATCAGTTGTTTCAGCCAGTCGAATGAAATCAGCATAGTGTTTTGTCTTTTAAAAAGAGCCTCCGCACCGGAAGCCAGTATTCTCCAAAATTAAGGATACTTCTTTTAATTACGAATTATGAATACCGAATTACAAGTGAATCAGGCTGTCACCGTGACAGCCGCATTCCTGAGGCAGCTTAATGCGCCCCCTCGTAGGTCTTCTCCCCTGCCGGAACAGCTATATCCAGGCGGTTGTCCTTTGGCGGCACCGGGCACACATAGTCGGGGTTATAGGCGCAGTAAGGACTGTAGGCACGGTTGAAATCCAGCACCACCGTCTTCGCATTTTCCTCGAAAGGGACATCCAGGTAGCGTCCACCGCCATAGGTTTCGTAGCCGTTCGTTCTGTCCGTGAAAGGCACAAACAGTTGCTCTCCCTCATCTGCCCCTCTGTTCGCTTTCTTATACAGCATCAGGCGCTGGGGCTGCCCCTCAAGTTCAAAGGATGCAACAGCATAACGCAGATAAGCCTCATTGCTACCGTCGGTCATTGGCATGAGCAGGGTGTCCTGCTGCGGCAGCTTTTCAACGTCCGCCTTCACACGGTAATCCGGGTCCGGTTCGTAGTATTCCAGGTTCTTGAAACTGCGGCGGTCTTCGTCTTTGAAAGGACTATTGGCCCGGCTCCGGAACGAGAGGTCTTTATCTGTCCGCTCCTGCTGCAGCGGCTTGATGTAGTTGTCGTCGTTAAAGAAGGTTTCCTGCACAAAGTAGAAGAGCACCAGCGCGATGCCCGCCAATATGATCAGCCTTAAAGGTCGTTGCATAAGGTTCAATAGCTATTTTATGCAAAGGTCGGAAATTTTTGGAGAGGGTGTAGGGGAAAGTTGGAGATGCGGGCATCATTTAATATTTTAAGAGAAAGAAGGATAGCCCCGACGTATACATGTTTTTGAAATCATACCTTTGCCCAAACCTCCATCAGATAAAACCATGAAAGACTTCAAGAAATACTATATCATTCCTGCAGCACCCGAAGAAGTGTACCTCGCCCTGACGCACCCCCTCACGGTACAGGCCTGGACAGGGGACAAAGCCGAAATGTCGGCGGAACCAGGCACCGAGTTTTCGTTGTGGGACGGCAGCATTGTAGGCAAAAACCTGGAGTTTGAAGAGGGCAGGAAAATTGTGCAGCAGTGGTATTTCGGGGAACAGGAGGAAGACTCTATCGTTACCATTAAGCTGCATCCGCACAAGAACGGCACCTCAGCGGAGCTCCGGCACACCAACATTCCGGATGAGGCTTATGAGGACATGGTGGAAGGCTGGAACAACAGCTACTTTGGTGCGCTTATCGAGTTTTACGAAGACGAAATGTAAAGCAGCCTTTTCCTGCGGCATGCAGAAGTTCTACATTGCTGTACACAGGCATGGTAGCCGACGAGAATTAAGTTTTTAAATGACAAGCCCCTCCACATGAAAAACTTTATTTCAACAGCGCTTACACTCCTGCTCATGGTCTCTGTTGCGCAAGCCTGCACAGACTCACCTGCAGAAGAACAAACTATCCGACACATGCAAGAAGCGGTAAAAGTAGAAGTACGCCAGGAAAACGGCGGGTATCAGCTTTACAGAGGCGGTGAACCTTATTATATCAAAGGCGCAGGCGGCAGCCGGTACCTTGAGCAATTGGCAGCCTACGGAGGCAACTCCATCCGCACCTGGAGCACCGACAATGCCCAGGAGGTACTGGACGAGGCACACAAACATGGCTTAACCGTCACAATGGGACTGGAGGTTGGCCGCCAGCGCCACGGCTTCGACTACGACGATCCCGCGGCCGTGGCCCAGCAACTGGCGGAGCTACGGAAAGAGGTCATAAAGTATAAAGACCATCCCGCTTTGTTGATATGGGGCATCGGCAATGAACTGAACCTGAATTACACCAACCCACGGGTGTGGGATGCGGTAAACGACATCGCGAAGATGATTCATGAGGTGGACCCAAACCACCCAACCAGCACGATGCTGGCGGGCATCAACAAGATGGAGGTGGATTACATAAAGGAAAAAGTGCCGGCACTGGACATACTGGCAGTGAATGCTTACGGCGGCTTACCGGATGTGCCGAAACGGGTGCGTGAGTTTGGCTGGGAAGGCCCTTATATGATTGCGGAATGGGGGCCAACCGGGCACTGGGAAGGGCCGCAGACACCCTGGGGAGCATCAGTAGAGGAAACCAGCAGCCAGAAAGCGGCCGTTTATAAAAGTCGCTATGAGGCTTCTATGCTGCAGGATAAGGAGCGTAATTTGGGCTCCTATGTGTTTTTGTGGGGCCAGAAGCAGGAGCGTACGCCCACCTGGTATGGCCTGTTCACTGAAGACGGCAAGGAGTCTGAGGTGATTGATGTGATGCAGTATCTCTGGACAGGTAACTGGCCACAGAACCGCGCCCCCCACCTCAGTTCGTTTGAAATAGACGATAAAAAAGCGACAGACAACATTTACCTGAAGCCGAACAAGAACTACAAAGTAACCACAGCGGTGAGTGAACCGGATGAAGACGAGTTGACGTACCGGTACGAGTTGCTGCACGAAAGCACTGATCTAAAAGAAGGCGGCGACCGCGAAAACAGGCCCGATGCAGTACCAGAACGGGTATCTGAAACAGGTGCAGGAAAGGCCAGGCTCAAAACACCGAAGCAGGAAGGGGCTTACCGCCTGTTTGTGTATGTGTATGACGGCAACGACAACGTGGCTACCGCCAACATTCCCTTCTATGTGAAAAAGTAATTCTGAAAACACCCGGGAGTTACTCTAGCCTTTTAAGCTTTACTTAAAAAGTCCAGCCCAAAAGAAACCTCACTTCCTTGTCTGGGTAGTAACTAGTTAAACAACAGCTTTAACTATGACCTCAGACAATACCGAAGACAAAAAAACCAAAGAAGTACGTTCCTCTACACCCCATCCTCCCACTGGCAAGGACAGGTTTAAGTGGTACGGCCCCGGACTCATCTGGATGCTTTCTTCCGTGGGCTCCGGCTCAGTACTCTTCACGCCCCGGGTTGGCTCCAGGTATGAATACTCCCTCCTGTGGATAGCCCTGATAGTGTTCGTGCTAATGTGGGTCATGATAAAGGAGGTCGGGCGCTATACCGTCGTAACCGGCAAAACGATACTGGATGGCTTCAGAGACATTTCCGGTCGCAGTGGCTGGGCGCTATGGTTGATTTTTGTCCCTCAAATTGTTGCCGCCGTTGTAACAATCGCCGGCATTGCTGCACTGGCTGGCAGTGCGCTCATGATTGCCTTTCCCGGTAATCAGCTTACGTATGCCATTGGGCTGATTGTGCTCTCTATCATACTGGTTGTGTCGGGGCGGTATGCGTGGGTGGAACGCGCCACCAATGCACTTGCCGCACTGTTGGTGGCGATTGTGGTGGTAACTGCTGCGCGTGTTATCTCCTCCCCGCAAGCACTTCTGGCGGGTGCTGTGCCTTCTATTCCATCTGACTTTGACATTGATTTCGTGCTGCCATGGGTTGGTTTCATATTGGCTGGTGCCGCTGGTATTATGTGGTTCTCTTACTGGGTGGTGGCCCGGCAATATGGCGGCCCCCAGGCTAACCCATCTGATGTGCAAAACATGACCACTGATGAAGATGAAGATGAAAACGAAGAACGAAGCCAAAAACTAAGGCAGTGGATAAAAATAATGAGTACAACGGCTGCTATCGGTGTGCTGGGAGGAGGACTAATCATTGTTGCGTTCACCGTACTAGGTGCCGAACTTCTCGCGCCGGAGGGTATTGTACCGGAGGGCATTCAGGTGGCGGAGGATTTGACAAGGCTGCTGTCTGAAGTATGGGGAGAAGCCGGTTACTGGATGCTGATTACAGCGATCGTTATTGCCCTGGGCGGAACGGTACTGGCGAACCAGGATGGCTGGGGGCGCATGTTTGCCGATGCCACCATTGTGTTGCTGGCACCGTGGTTTGAGAAAAACGAGAAGGTAGAGTTCAAAAACAGGAACGAAATCCACACAAAAGAAGATCTACCCAGAAGCCAGCACCTCTTCTACAGCTCCATTACACAGCGCCGGAAGCTGAAAAACATTTATGCAGTTCTCTTCTGCGCCGTTATCCCCATTCTGTTGCTCTTCATTGTGCAGGATCCGGTAGATATTTTATCTATCGGCGGAGCAGTTGCTGCGGCCCATACGCCTGTCGTTGTTTTCCTGACCATGTACCTGAACTATAAGAAGCTGCCCAAACGGCTTTCGCCAGGTATTTTCGCTACCATCATCATGACGATTTCAGGTTTCTTTTACTTAGGATTTGCCGTGTTTTACTTTTTCCAGGGTGGTACCGGTTGAAATGTAAGGGGAAGGTAGTCCTGCCCTGGTTTGAGCAGGACTGCACAACATCCGTGAAATAGAAAGACAAATTAGAGGAGAACCAAAAGACCTGTTAAGCGGTTAAAACAAATTTTACTTATCTTATTATTAAAATAAATATTTTAAGTTAATTTAAATCTAAAAGCACAACCTAAGTATCAATTCATCAGTTTGTAAGCCTGTATAAAACCCGACAAAAACATGCAGCAAGATGTAAACCAACTGGAAGCGCTGATAGAGCAAATTGACCTCCTGCACGAGGAGGCAGTGGCATTGGAAAACAAGTTCGCTCCGGCTGTGGAGCTCGTGCACGCAAAGTTCAGGAAGAGCGCACAAAACTTGCTGCACTACCTGTCGATGCGCAAGCGCGACATGCGCGATTTACAGGAGAACTTATCGCAGCGGGGTTTATCGTCCCTGGGGCGTGCAGAGGGACATGTACTGGCTAGTCTGCAGGCGGTGCGTAATCAACTCTGCCTCCTTGCAGCCTGCTCACCCGCAGAAAAGGAACTGGCGGTTTCATTCCTTGAGAACAGCGAGCTGCTGGAGTCTCACACCGAGGCACTACTAGGCCCAAAACCTGAAAAGCGCAACACCCGCATCATGGTGACGCTCCCCAGTGAAGCCGCCGAGGACTATGACTTGCTGCTCCGCCTGTTAAAAGCCGGCATGAACTGCGCCCGCATTAACTGTGCCCACGACAACGAAAAAGTGTGGCTCCAGATGGTGAAACTGATTCACCAGGCCTCAGCAGAAACCGGTGTTGAGTGCAAGGTACTCATGGACCTGATGGGGCCCAAACTGCGTACAGGCCCGTTAAAGGAGGGTCCTAAACTGGTGACCATTCGCCCTGCCCAGAATAACTTAGGCCAAACCACAGAGGCAGCCAAAGTGTGGCTGGCACCGCCAGATGCTCCCCCACCTGTAAACATGGATGCCTGGCTGCCGGTAAAAGCTGAGTGGGTAGCGCAACTGCAGGAGAACGACACCATTTTCTTTACCGATACCCGCGGACGCAAACGCTCTTTCTCCGTCCTGAAGAAGGAAGCCAACGGTGTGATAGCCCATCTTTTCAAAAGCTCTTACATCACAACAGGCATGAAGCTGCGCATCAAGAACAAAGCTGTGGCGGATCGCACAACCGAGGTCGGCGAACTGCCACCCACTTTTGCGCCCATCATCCTTAAAAAAGATAACCTGCTGGTGCTTACGCGGGAGCTGATTCCGGGTGAACCGGCGCTATACGATGACCAGGGGCACGTCGTGAACCCGGCACATATTTCCTGCACCTTGCCGGAGGTATTTAAACAGGTAAAAGAAGGGCAGCCCATTCTCTTCGACGACGGCAAAATAGAAGGAAAAATAATGGAGGTCAGCAAAGATTCCATTGTGGTGAAAATTACGTATGCCAGCCCCAACGGCAGTAAATTACGCGACGACAAAGGCATTAACCTGCCAGAAAGTAAGATTCGGCTGAATGGCATGACGGAGAAGGACAAGCATGACCTTAAGTTTGTGGCCAGACACGCTGATATCGTCAACTTCTCCTTCGTGAACTATGTGGAAGACGTGGAGGCGCTGCACCATGAACTAAATGCACTGCAGGCTGACAATGTGAGTGTGATGCTGAAAATAGAGACGAAGGAGGGATTTCGGAACTTGCCGCGCTTATTGCTAGCTGCCATGAAACGCTATCCGGCCGGCATAATGATAGCCCGCGGCGACTTGGCAGTAGAGTGTGGCTTCCTGCGGCTGGCTGAAGTTCAGGAAGAGATTTTGTGGCTTTGCGAAGCGGCTCACATACCCGTGGTATGGGCTACGCAGGTGCTGGAAACGCTTGCAAAGAAAGGTCGCCCTTCCAGGGCAGAGATAACGGATGCCGCCATGGCCCAACGGGCCGACTGCGTAATGCTGAACAAGGGCCCGCACGTGGTACAGGCTGTTGAAATGTTGCATGACATTATGGTACGTATGCAGGAGCATCAACATAAAAAGACCTCTATGCTGCGTAGCCTGCACGTGTCAGATTTAGAGGCGCTGCAGGAAGAAACAACCTGATGCCATCTGGCAAGCCAGCTACAGCAGCAGCTTCATCTACCTGAATTTCAAGTTAATAAACTGTAATTTTCAAAACATTTTACCTACCTTTCCTCAGGCAACGCACCAAACATAAAGTGGAAGTGCGTTGCCTTTGCTTACTTAGCAAAACGAAACACTATGGAAAACACTGTTTCTTAGCGGTAGTTTTGCCCGTGAACCGGATACCATGAGAGGTACAAAAAATGGATTCGGGCAACCTGCCACGCTGGCATCAGTATAACCTTTTCCATAGAATACTTAAATTTTACGCTATCCTTTCGCTGTTGCCCGAATAGAAGGTATAGTGTTATTGTTTAGCTAAATTTTGGTTTGATGAAAGACAGAAACATCGAGAAACTGCTCTACAAGCTTGCCGCCTTCCTGGTAATATGCGGAGCCGTGGTACGCTTCTTACACCTTTCCGACAATTATTTAGGACTCCACCTGATTCTTTCAGGACTCATTACCGGGGTAGTAGCCATATTTATGTACATGAACCACGAAAACGAACTGGAGCAGAAAAGAGCTGCATCGAAAGAGAGGCAGCAGCAACTCAGGAAACGATAAACTTATGAATGCATTTTCAATCCTGTTCTTTCTGCTGTTGGCCTGCTCCTTCCATACCCAGGCACAGGAAGCAGATCCACAATTTTTCCCGCCAACGACACAGTATGTGCAAATCACCGATAAAGAGGCACGCCCACTGGTTATTGTAGACTCGCAGGAAACAAGACACGATGCTTTGATTCTAGACCCGAATAAAATCCAGCGCGTGGATGTGTACAAAGGAGAAAAAACAGTGGACAAATTTGGAGCGAAAGGCAAAGAAGGCGTTGTGCTGGTATCGCTGAAAGAGGAAGTAGCCCTGTCAAGGCTGCCGGAAATTTTTGACCGCTTTGATATTAGTAAACAGGCCCGAAAGCTGACAGTTGCCATAGATGGCAAGCATGTTTCTGAACCGGAACTCCTGCTGGCCGACCTGCGCCAGATCAAGAAAGTTGAAGTAAAACCGTTTGATGTTACCGCACCCTCCCGGTGGACCTTTGAGGAGGAATACCTGAACATTGTAACGGTTCAGTAACCAGTGCCTTCCTATGCACCTGAAATGTGTCCTATACCTGCTGTTGCTCATCCTGCCGCTTTCCGGTTACACAAAGAGCTACTACATCAGCAGTACGGGCAAGGACACCAGTAATGGCCTGAGCAAACGATCAGCCTGGCAGAGCATCAGCAAAATCAACAGCAGCAGGTTCAGCGCCGGCGACTCCATTCTTTTTGAAGGAGGCGCTACTTTTACGGGCAACCTCCACTTCCACCTGGGCAACGTTGACACAACCGGCACATCCGGTAATCCCATCATTGTGACCTCCTGGGGCACAGGCAAGGCCATGATAGCGGCAGACACCAGCTACGGCCTGTACGCCTATAACGTAGCCGGTTTTGAGGTTCGCCATCTTGCCTTTGCAGGCAGCGGCTATGCCACGAACAAAAACTACGGCATCTTCTTCTATAACGATCTGCCTGATGATAAGAAGCTACAGCACATTTATATCGATGATGTGGAGGTGCAGGGTTTCAGGCAGGTGGGCATCTCCATCGGAAGCTACAACGGCAACAGCGGCTTCAGCGATGTGCGTATTACGCGTGCTATTGTACATGACATTGGCTCCGAAGGCATTAACAGCTGGGGCTACTTTAGCCAGCAGAAAAAAGGCTATTCCCACCGCAACATTTATGTAGGCAACTGCCATGTCTACCGGGTGCATGGCCTGCCCCTGCCCGACAAGCACAGCGGCAGCGGCATAGTACTATCTGACGTTGACTCAGCCACCATAGAGCACTGTGTGGTTCACTCCTGCGGCATGAACAACCTGCATTGTGGCGGGCCTGTCGGCATCTGGGCCTGGGACGCCAACAAGGTGACCATCCAATTTAACGAGGCCTACAAGATGAGTGCAGGGCGCGGCTGCGATGGCGGCGGCTTTGACCTGGACGGAGGCATCACAAACTCTGTTATACAGTACAATTACTCCCACGACAACGAAGGTCCTGGTTACCTGGTGGCGCAGTTTGACGGGGCACGCCCCATGGCAAATAATGTTATCCGCTACAATATTTCAGTAAACGACGGCAGAAAGAACGATTATAAGGGAATTACTTTATGGGTTGCCAACTCAAACCACAATGGGGGCAATCAGGGTTTGCACATACACAACAACACCATATATGCCGACAAACACATCGTACCTACCGGTGGAGCCTTCCGTGTTATGAGTGCCCACCACAAGAACATCCTCCTCTACAACAATATTTTCTATACTGTAAACGGGGCACTTCTCATGGAAGCTACCAACACCACAAACCAACTGGCGTTCAGCAACAACTGCTTTTACAGCCAAAACAGTGAACCACTTGTACAATGGGGCGACTCCCTCTTTACAAGCCTGACTGCATTCAAAGAAACCTACAGGTATGCGGCAAGCGAGGAGGAGACGGCCCCCTTCTCCGCAGAGCCGGGCCTGAAGGATCCGGGGTACGGGAAAGCACTTGGCTACCCCCTCGATCTCGCAAAACTAACGGCGTACCAACTGGAGGCACATTCTCCTCTTATCGATAAAGGCGTAGATTTGCAGGAGGAACTGCCTGTCTCCCCTGCTGCACATGACTTCTTCAGGAATCCGGTACCGCAGGCACAGCAGCCGGATATTGGTGCAGCCGAATACACCGAACCGAAAACTATTCCATCACTGCTATACTATAAATTGAAAATGGACGGAACAAAACGCTCAAATATAAAACCCGGCCTGCGTGTTAACATCGTCATGAAAGAAGACCAACGCACCGGTGACTTAACAGAAGGCTATGTAGAGAAAATCCTCACCAACTCCCCTACACATCCCCACGGCATTAAAGTAAGGCTGGAAACAGGCGAAGTTGGGCGGGTAAAGGAGATATTAGAGGAAGACTTCTAAGTTAAAAAGTTAGAATGTTAGAACGTTAAAAAGTTATTTTCTCCTTTGGTATGACTTTCTGATGGTGGTGAGAATAGCTGTAAGTGCTGCTGCCTCTTGTTTTAAATTGACTAAGAGCTCTGCTTTCACAATGTCTGATTCCTCCAGCAACTCAAGCCAGAAATGAGATTCGTCTGCTTCTTCTAATACCAGACCTATTTTAGATACAAACTCAGCACCAGACCTCGCGCGGCAAGCCGCACGATAGTTTGCCGCAACAGATGTAGCCGAGCGAAGTAACTGCTTTCCCAAAGTTTGCGCATCGGGCCTATTCGGCAGCGTCTGAAACAGTTTGATTACACGTAGTGCAAACGCCTTCGTTCTCGCTTTAAATTGTACAGCAAAATCATAATTGCTCAACCTTACTTCACTCATAAGTCCAGATACTCAACTTTCTAACCCTCTAACTTTTTAACTTTCTAACTTACAACACTCCCTCGTCGGCAAAGCTGTAGTAGTCGTTGTCTGTGAAGATGATGTGGTCGAGCACGGGGAGGTCGAGGAACTGGCCGGCTTCTTTCATTTTTTTGGTCAGGGAAATGTCGGCGTTGCTGGGCTTGATGTTGCCGCTGGGGTGGTTGTGCACCAGGATAATGGAACTGGCCAGCTGCTCCAGCGCTTTCTTAAAGATGATTTTGGGATCTGCCACCGTGCCCGCCACACCGCCTGAGCTGATGCTTTCCTTCTTCATGACGACGTTGGCTCTGTTCAGCAGAATAATCCAGAACTCCTCGTGGGGCAGGTCCAGCAACTGGGGCTTCATGTAGTTGTAAATATCCGTGGAGCAGGTAATACGGGTTTTCGCGGCGGCGGCGGTCTCTTTCCGGCGACGGCCCAACTCCAGTGCACTCACAATGGCAATGGCCTTGGCCTCCCCTATGCCCTTATGCTTGGTCAGGTCCTTTACTGTCAGTTTGGCCAGTTCATTCAGGTCGTTGCCTACAGTCGAGAGTATAAGTTTTGCCACATCTACTGCCGTCAGCTTCGGCGTGCCCGAACCGATGAGGATGGCAATAAGCTCCGCATCGCTTAAGGCGGCCTTGCCTTTCATTAAAAGTTTCTCGCGGGGGCGGTCTTCCTCCGCCCATGTTTTGATATTGAGTGGCTGCTGATAGGGCGCTATAAAAATGCTTTCGGATTCTTCCACTTGCGGTATAGAATTTGATAGTCAGGAGATGTCTGTGAAAGAATTTTCTTTCAAAATAAGTTCAGCACAGGCTAATATAATTTAAATCCTAATTTATTTTCATCATTACCACACCGGCTGCGGCTTTAAACGTGTGGTGATTGCTTTTATATGAGACGCATGATTTCTATTGGAATTGTAGTATTGATCCTTTTTGCGGTGGACCTGTATGTGTTTCAGGCAGTAAAAACTGTGACACAAAATCTTTCTCCCACGACACAAAAGGTCATATACTTTTTGCATTGGGCTGTTTTTGCCATTACGGCAGGCACTTTTGCCCTGGCTTCTGCCACACGTGGCACGCCTCCCAGTGCCATGAAGACTTACCTGGCCAGCACGCTATTCATTATTTTCGCTTCGAAACTGGTAGTAGTGCTGTTTTTATTTGTAGATGATACGGTGCGCATCGGTAAAATTGTGTTCAATAGTGCCAACGGCAACACAAGCTTCGACCCTTCGCGCAACAAGTTCCTCAACCAGATGGGCCTGTTGGTGGCAGCCGTGCCCTTCTCCGCCTTTATCTATGGCATGGTGAAAGGCGCCTATGACTACCAGGTGAAGCGCGTAACACTCCGCTTGCCAAACCTGCCGCAGGCTTTCGACGGCTATAAAATGCTGCAGATCTCGGATTTGCACACCGGTAGCTTTACCTCTACAGAGCCGCTCAAAGAAGCCGTAAAGCTAATTAACCAGCAGGAGGCAGACCTGGTGTTCTTTACCGGGGACCTGGTGAATAACATGGCCGTGGAGGTACAGCAGCACATCGACACACTGAAAGAGATCAAAGCGAAAGCAGGTGTTTTCTCCGTGCTTGGCAACCACGACTACGGCGATTATGTAGCCTGGCCGAGCGTGGAGGCCAAGCGCCAGAACCTGCAAAACCTGATGGATAGCCATGGCAAAATGGGCTGGCAGCTGCTTATGAACGAGCACCGCATTATTGAGAAGGACGGAGAAAAAATAGCTGTGCTCGGAGTAGAGAACTGGGGTAACCGCCGGGGCTTTCCGCAGTATGGCCGTTTGGATCAGGCTTATAAAGGCACAGAGGATTCCCCCTTCAAAGTACTTCTGTCGCACGACCCTTCGCACTGGGACGGGGAAATCAACCAGAAGTATGACGACATTGACCTGACGCTCTCCGGGCATACGCATGGCATGCAGTTTGGTGTGAATATCCCTGGCTGGAAGTGGAGCCCTGTGCAGTATGTGTATGAGCAGTGGTCTGGCCTCTACAAAAAAGGACGCCAGCACCTGTATGTGAATACGGGCCTTGGCTTCCTAGGCTATCCGGGCCGTGTAGGCTTTTTACCGGAAATTACGGTTTTTGAGTTAAAGAAAGCTTAAGCTGCCACAGAACTATCAGGAGCGCCAGCCAGTAAGGCTGGCGCTCCTGTTTTACAGGCTATTGCACATTCAACAAGTGCTAAATTCTTCAACGCGGCCGCTCTGCACGACAGCCTTCGTTTGGTTGAATCAACATACCCCCAGCTACTATGCTAACACATAAGCAGCATCCTGCTTAACCAGTTTAGGCCCCGTTCGTAAAACAAAGGGTACCCCGCGAGTGGTATACCGTTCATTTAACCTGACAAAAGAAACTATGAAAAAAACATTTTATTCTATATGCGTCTTCACCGCCCTTTTATTCACCGCTACATCCTGCACCGAGGATGCCGGCACCGAAACAGAAGTGCCTGAAGCAAATAATGATGAGTACGTAAACCCAAACCACATCAGAGGGTATGATAACACACCCGGCGGCACACCTACTAATGCCAATGGCCCCATCACTGCAGATGAAAACGTTACTTCTGGTAACACTACCTCAAGTAACAGCCCTGGCGGTAATAATTCTGCCAACATGAATACGACTACAGGCAGCACCAGTGGCTCCACCACCGGTAACACGGCTGGCGGCGGTGGTGGTGGAGGCAACACGACCAGCGGAAGCACAACCAGTGGTAACACAGGCGGCGGCAATGCAACAGGTGGCACTACTGCCGGCGCAGGCAACCAGACAGGACAGGGAACTACCGGCGGCAATCAATAATACAGAAAAGGCTAAAAACACAAAGCCTGTAGCGCGCGTAGCTACAGGCTTTGTGCTTTTAGCTAATTTAGTTTACTTTTATACATCAGCAGCGGCGGCTAATTTTTGATTTCGAGAGGCTGGCATACTTTTTGGCGCCCTCATTCGTATTAACCATACAAACCGCTGCTACGGCTTCAGAATTCTACATGCTCCGACATCCATTCTTTTACGTTCTTGCTTTCATGCTCCTGTGCTGCCTCCCTGCACACGCTCAGAAGAGCATCAGGCTGAGCGGCACAGTGGTAGAGCCCGATCGCAAAACACCAATACCGGGGGCAACCATTGTGAAAGTGAACACAAATCTAGGCGTTCTCTCAGATGAAAAAGGGGAGTTTAAGATTGATATTGACCAGCGTGATACGCTTATTATACGTGCCGTAGGTTTTAAGCCGCTTTTGTACCTGCCCAACAAGTTACCTGTGTCTGAACTGCGCGTAAACATTGTGATGCAGGAGGACAGCATCATGCTAGGTGAAGTTGAGGTCACCAGCCGCCCCTCGCAGGAAATGATAGACCGGGCGCTGCGCAACATGAAGCGCCAGCAGGTGAGCCAGACGAAAAGACCGGGACATATACCAGGTTTAGAGCCACCTCCCCCACCGCCAGCCCCTGCTCCTACTATTGCCAGCCCCATCGGCCTGATGTACGACATGTTCTCCAAAGAAGGGAAAGAGCGCCGCAAGCTGGAAGAGTTGAAACAGAGGGAAGAACTGGAGCGCAGGCGGAAGGAAGAAGAGGAATACAACCGTTTTTTTAAAGACAACAGAGGATATAAATAAAGCCTTTCAGAAGCCTGCAGCCAAAGCAGGCTTTTTGCTTTTATGACCCTTAGGTTAACTTCTTAAAAGCTTAGGAAGGAGCGCTGGATGCAGGAGCAGAAAAGGGCGAAGCAGAGCTATAACTACTTCTCTGAATAAAACACCGGCTATTGTTAAGGGCAGCTAAACAAGTCCTTGTTCCGTAGGTTATGTGTATGTATAGCTAAAAACTACCTGCATGAAGATCGGATACCCCTGTATGAACAACACCCTGGACTGTAGCTCCTCCCGCACTTTTCGCCTTGCCTCCTATTCAGAGGAGCGCCTGATAGAGACAGTGGAACAGAACCTTGCCTGCCTGCGCCGTATCCTGGAGTACAATGTGCAGCATGGTCTGTTCTTTTTCCGGCTTACTTCCGACCTGGTGCCGTTTGCCTCGCACGAGGTGAACAAGTACAATTGGCAGGAGCATTTTAAAATGACCTTCCGCAAACTGGGCAATTACATAAAAAGCAACAACATGCGTATCTCCATGCACCCCGATCAGTTTGTGGTACTTAACTCCCCAAATGAGCAGACGGTGAAGAACAGCGTGGCAGAACTGGTGTACCAGGCAAGCGTTATGGACCTGATGGGGCTCGACACCACCGCTAAGCTGCAGATACACGGTGGTGGCGCCTACGGTGATAAAGCTTCCGCCATACAGCGATTTGCCGAAGTATACCACTCCCTGCTGCCAGATTTCGTGAAGGCCCGGCTGTGCGTAGAGAACGACGACCGCACTTACACATTACAAGACTGCCTGCAGCTGCACGAGGAAACCGGCATGCCCATTATCTTCGACAACTTTCACCACGAGTGCGTGAACAACGGGGAACCTATGCGCGAGGCAGTACAAATGGCTGCCAGTACCTGGCAGCCGGAGCGGGATGGCATCCTGATGATGGACTACTCCTCACAGGCACCCAACGAGCGCAGAGGCAAGCACGTGCAAAGTATACAGGAGCAGCTCTTCCACGACTTCTTGGCCGAAACCGAAGGCCTTGACATGGACATTATGCTGGAGATAAAAGATAAAGAGGAAAGTGCCCTGAAGGCAATAGAACTAGCCAGGACCATGGGCAGGGTGACTGCTTAGAAAATAAGGTGGTACAACCACTCTATCAGTTCCCACATCGCCCACAGGAGCAGCATCAGCACAACCACTATACCCACCACAGCACCTATGAGAATACCCTTGCCACTACCCTGGTACTTCCCTTCTTCATAATGGCGGCGAAGAAGCCGTACGTTCCGCTCATTAGCTTTGAACGCGAAGTCAAAGATATTCCCTAAGATAGGCACGCTACCGATTACAGTATCAATGGCAAGGTTGATAAGCATGAGCACAACCAGCTTTCCACTGGCACCATGGCGAGCCATCGTCAGTATGATGGTAGCAGACATGGCAAAAGATGCCAAATCACCGGCAACAGGCAGCAAGCCCAGCACCGGGTCTAATCCAAAGCGGAAGTTGGTGCCCGGAAGCTTGAACTGATTGTCCATGATTCGCGCCATATAATCCACCCACTTCAGTCGCTCCGTGTGCGGTGTGCGGGTGTAGCGCATATTTTCTTTTGCCATATGCGCTTATACGGCGGCGGCAGCCGAAAGGTGCAATTTTAGCAGAGGTTCAGGCACTGCTGTCATCCCCTGTTATCAGGGCAGGCAACGCTAATGCTGCCTAGTTTCTCCTTCTGTTTCTGAAAGCTTTGTTTCTCCTCTTTTGCTGCTTGCTCATGCTCCTGGTGCCGTTCCACTTTTTGGTGCTGCCTTCTGCACGACCATTGTTAAAGCGCATGCTTCGGCCGTCATCATCCACCACTATTGCTTTTCTTCCTCTGAGGGGCGAGCAGGAAAAAGTTAACAACGCCACCACCAACACCATCAGGAACTGCTTAGAAATGTTCATATATACTTTAACTGTTTATGATTATTATTTTCAGAGTAGCTTAACGCAAAGCAAATTTAAAAGTATTAAAAATTAATGGAAAAAGCCAAATACAAGCAGTAAACAAAAGAAAATGAGCTACAGGAACTGCATTACAGCTCTTGTAGCTCACTTTTTTGTTGTACAGGTTGTACAGCGTATTCAGGCCAGGCTTACTTTTTTTTGCCTTTGCCAGCCTTGTTACCTTTAGCGGCTTTTCCTTTGCCTGACTTTGTATGGCCGGGGTTAGTTGTGAGGGGGTGATGCGGGTTATTCGGGTTCTTATACCAGCCCTTGTGCAACCCATTGTCTTTTCCGGTTGCCTTTCCTTCTTTCAGGATAATGACTTTTCCAATCCGGGAGGGCTGCTTTTTAGAGCTGGAGCAGGAAGCCATGAGCACAACCGCGCACAGCATTAGTAATCCTTTAGCTAAATGTAATTTCATAAAAAGATGCTTGATGACAGCGCAATATAGCCTAAAAAAGCATCCTATTTTACACCCGCTCCTACTCTGTTAAATGTTCACATTGCCTGGGCTGTACCAGTCTTCTCTGTTCCTGCTACCGTCCGGACAGGAATGTCCTTTTGGTAGTCGTATAATTTGATTTCCTGTATGTCGGCCGGTAACCCGAAGCCGTTTTCCAGGAGGGCTTTTGTTACGGCCTGCATGATGCTTCCCTTCAGCAGGACCACGCCTTTTTTGTAATCGTCTGTCTCAGCCCAAAAGAACACTTTTATATTAACTGTGCTGGTTCCTAGCTCATCTACGGTGGCATACGGTGGATCTTCCTGTAGCACTCCTTCCACACCCAGCGCTGTTCTTTCAATTAAATCAATGGCATCCTGTATGTTGTCATTATAGTCAATGCCCACGATAAAGTCCATGCGGATAAGGCCATTTTGTGTCAGGTTAGTTACCTTGGATGTCAGGATGGTGCCGTTTGGGATGAATACATCTTTGCTGTCGAAGGTGCGGAGATGGGTGGTTCTCAGGTGAAGGGCTTTTACTTTGCCAATGGTCTCCTCCACCTCAATAGTGTCGTTTATCTCGAATGGCCGGTTAAATGCCAGAATCAGACCAGCCAGAAAGTTCTCGGCGATGTCTTTAAAGGCAAAGCCGATTACAACCGCCGACAATCCAGCACTGGCCAGCAACCCTGCGGCAATGCCGCTCAGCCCTAGCGTCTGGAGCACCAGCAAAAGGCCAACTATAATAACTGCCCACTTTGATACTAGTGCAATGTACTTCCCGGTAATCTGATCATGCGATTTATTGGTGAGCCTGCCATCGAGCCAAGCCTTTACTTTCCCGGCCAGCCAGATCGCAACGAAGAAGATCAGGACAGCGGCCAGGATATTCGGCAAAAGGAACAAAAGCTTTCCCAATACTCATTTACTACCCTCGTAAGCCCCGAGGTAGTGTTCGCAATATCAAAATTGTTAGCCTCTTGCATCTTTTATATGTTGTGTAATTAACCGCAACGGTCGCCAGTCCAGGAAAAAATCTTCAGGCATGGCACTGGTTGTGCCTGCTGATTCTTAACGAATAGACAAATTTCTGGTTCTATTGTTTTAGAAAGAGGAGCAGTATATCACAGGAGAGGGCAGCTACCTCATACGGGGCTGCTGCATGGGGCGTGAGTTGGAATGGCCTAGAATGAATAAAGGCCCATAGCGTTCACTCTATGGGCCTTCCAATCAACCTTATTATTTAAATTAATCAGATATCCTGCATGCATATACTGCTATCTATATAGAAAGGTTTGAATAACATATCAAAAAATTTTCCAAACCACCAAAGTTGTTTTCCACATCTATCTGTACGCACATCAGAAACAGTACTCTCCGCTACAAAAGCAGGATACGTTTCAGACGCCTAGCAGCACGGGATACTTAAATTACCTGGTCCGGCAGCCTGAACAAGGTCTCTGTACTATGCCTCTTCATTTTCAAAAGAAAGTAAATACCCGCAACCAGCTAAAAGTGTGCGCCTGCCAATTTTCTGCAAGGGTCAAGCGTTATCTACAGGAACAAGTTTCGTATTAAATACCATGGACCTATACCAGTTTAACAGGAGACCTCTGGAACAGCGGGCAAGCATCGTGATGAAGCATGGCACCTTCTTAGCTATCCGGCATAGGTCGCAGTATATCATTAGCTTGTACTACATTAACCAGTTCTTTGCCGAAATGTGGTATGAGCCCCGGCGGCATGATTTCGTACTCGTTCGTGGCCTCAGAGATAGCGTAGGGCTGGAGCCTTATCTCGCCATGATAAGACTTTCCGACATTACATAACAGCTTTTTACTCCCCCGGCAACATCAATTCCCAAAGCAGTTGTACCCGCTAGTTTTACTTAGGGTGTGTCTGATGAATACTTTTTCAGGTAAAACCTAATAAAAGCCAGCTTCAGCATCGCTAAGAAACTGACGGCTAATTTCTCATATCTTGTAGCAACTCTG
>NZ_BAAGXV010000068.1:0-29886 GCF_054779655.1 Pontibacter brevis | reverse complement strand
GAAGAACCTTGGTCAGACAGGAAAAGAAGGCTGATAATTACCTGGCATTCCTGCTGCTCGCGTGCATGAAGATAATGCTTAGGTATTTTTGAGATAGCTTCTAATTACTGCATCATGAATAAACTTCTACTTATGCTGGTTGTGCTGCTAACGGGCTCGGCTACAGTACTGGCACAGACAGCAGCCGACACCACCTGGCGGAGAACCTTTTCAGCAGGCATCAACTTAAACCAGGCAGCGTTCAGCGACAACTGGAAAGCAGGAGGTATCAGCTCTATTGCCCTGAACTCGCACCTGGATGCCCGGGCTGATTACAGCAAGGGCCGGGTTTCCTGGGACAATGAGGTGCAACTGCAGTATGGCCTTATCAAAAATAATGGCCAGGAAATGCGCAAAAGCATCGACCGTATTTACCTGGACTCCAAGTACGGTCATAAGCTTACGTCCGACTGGAACACCTTTGCTTCCGCTAACTTCCTCTCCCAGTTTGCTCCGGGTTACAATTACGACACCGATGCTGACGGCACTGATGTACTGATATCCAACTTCCTGTCGCCAGGCTTTCTCACCTTTGCCCTGGGTGCTGAGTATAAGCCCACCCCCTCCTTTTCCCTGCGCATGAGCCCGTTTGCACCACGATTTACTTTTTTAGTGGATGAGGACGTAGCCCAGACAGACCGCTACGGCGTGCCCGTAGGCAGTAAAGTACGCACCGAATGGCTGGCTGCTATGGTGCAGGCTAATTTTAAGCGCGACATTGCCACTAACCTGAACCTGCGGCTCAACTACATGGGCTACCTGAACTACGGAGAGTTTACTTTTAAAAGAGTGGATCACCGCCTGAACGCGGTGCTTAACGCCAAGGTGAACCGCTACATTAACGTAAACCTGACCGGCAACCTGATTTACGATTATGACCAGGATCCGGGCGTGCAGTACAGTCAGGCACTAGGCCTGGGCATACTGTACACATTGCGGGGCTTCTCACTGAACAGGTAAATTTTTTGCGCCTTCATTGCAGCGGATTCACGCAGCAACATCAATCCGCTGGCTGTTCCCGTATGCAGCAGATATGGCTGGCAAACAACGTGTTGTTATTTTCCTACTGCTTACGCTCCTGCTCCCGCACCTGAGCTATAGCTGGGGCTTCTTTGCGCACCAGCGCATCAACAGGCTGGCAGTGTTTACGCTGCCCCCGGAAATGATCGGCTTTTACAAAAAGCACATCCGCTACATCACTGAAAATGCTGTGAACCCGGACCGCCGCCGCTACGCTGTGGAATGGGAAGCTCCCCGCCACTACATCGACCTGGACGTTTACGGCGACAGCGCTTTATATAAATTGCCGCGCTTCTGGCAGCAGGCTGTAGAGCAGTATACCGAAGACACCCTGCAGGCTTACGGCATTGTGCCCTGGCACATCAGCCTGATGAAATACCAGCTGACGCAGGCATTTAAGGCCCGCGACCTTGACCTTATCCTGCGCCTGAGTACCGAACTGGGGCATTATGTAGCTGACGCCTGTGTGCCGCTGCATACTACTCAAAACTATAACGGCCAACTGACAGGCCAGCGCGGCATTCATGCCTTCTGGGAATCACGCCTGCCAGAGCTGTTCTCCGGCAACTACGACTTCTTTGTGGGCCAGGCGCAGTACATTGAGCAGCCACAGCTGCGGGCATGGGATTTGATAGCGAGCGCCCATACTGCCCTCGACTCTGTTCTGCTGTTCGAGAAGCAACTGACACAGGCATTTGATGAGGAAAAGAAATACAGCTTTGAGGTGCGGAATAACCTGACCACCCGCGTATACTCCCGCGCCTTCTCACAGGCCTACAGCGATAAACTGAATGGACAGGTAGAGCGACAGATGCGGCTGGCCATCCGCACCATTGCCGGTTACTGGTACACCGCCTGGGTAGATGCAGGACAGCCTGACCTCGGAACTTACCCGCAGGCACTCACGGCAGAAGAGCAGCAACGCCTTGAGATGGAGAAAAAAGAATATGATGCAGGCCCACACAAACCGCGGGAGGAAGGCGATAATTAAGCACCTCTTAGCCTGCGGACCAACTGCATCCGGGCTTCCCGCACGAGTTTCACACCCTTCGGCAGGCGGTTATACTTCAGCACCGGAATAGGCTTCACCTCGGGGCCAAAGCTTTTGTAAAAGTGAAGGATATCGGTCTCCCGCTCATCCGGGCTCTCAAAATCGAACAGCACCTCCTGGCTGGCATATTCCTGGATCATGTGGTCGATCAGGAGTGTGCGGCCATTCTGCTTCCGTCCGTGCTGCGGGGCAGCGTTGAATATATAAACGATACGCCCGCCCCATAGAATAAACAGGCAACCACTGTTTTTGCGCCCCTGCTTGTCCGTAGTATAGTAAAGTTTGGCCACGCCTTTATCCTCCAGCACCTGGTACAGCTGCCTGAGAGTTTCATAAGCGCTCTCTGCCACACCGCCGTAAATACGCCCGGCTGTTTCTTCTTTAAAAAACCGGATGATCGGCTCTATGTCATTACTCTCCCTAAGCTGCAGGCCTGCTTTCCAGGCACGCTTCAGGTTCATTTTCCTGTCCCGGGAGTACCCCTCGCGCAGTTTCTCATAACTGCTGCGTAGGTTCAGGTACAGCGTTAAGGTCTGCTCCACCTGCACCTCCGGCAGCAACAGCGAGGGCAAGCAGTTGTCAGTGTTAAAGTTGTAGTTAACTACATACCGGAAGCGCTGGTACATTTCCTTTGTGAAGGTCTGATAAGTAGCTTCGGCTATGCTTCCGTCCAGTGAATAGATGCCTAATTGCTGGCAAAACAGAGGCTGCTGCACATACCGCATACCCAGCTTACGCTGCCATGGCACCGGCATCACCGCTTTGTACCTGCCTGTGGCATCTGTTTCCACCACACCCTCCCAATTAGGCGATACGACATCCAGGTACCAGGACATAGCATACACTTGCCGCTGCGGCGACTGCGCTACCACAGTGTCCCATTGCTCCAGGTCTATGTCGGTGTGCTTTAGGTAGAGAACAGGCATTCTGTATGAGTAGGATGTTTTGATGAAAGCAGCAAGATACAAAAGTGCTGCAACATCTGTCATGTCACTCCTGGGCTTGCCCCCGGGCAGTACCTACACCAAAGTCTTTGTACAGGTGCTGCTATAAACCAAAAGAGGCCGCCCTGCACGGACAGCCTCTTTTGGTTTAAGCGTTAAAGTTTGTTTTAGGATACTACTATTGCAATAGTACCAACGACTGTAAAGTAGCCCGCGATAAGCCAATAGGCAATCGCGTCTTTACTACTTGAGTAAAAATTTTTCATGGCTGACATCCATTAAAGTTAAAAAACACTTATAAACCCCTGGCTGCCTTCTATTTAGTTTACGATACCATCCGAATGTTTGTTGAATATTTATATAAAAAAAAGCAATATTTACACAAGGTTATAACATTGATTTTCAGGAAGTTTAAGTGCAAAACCAATGGCCGCTGTCAAGCGGGCAACAGGTACAGAAACCACGGTCTGGCGCCTAAAAAACGATGAGGTGTAAGCACAAATGAACAAGAGTTCAGCCATTCCTATAACACAAAGGGCACAAAAAAAGGCCGTTGCAATGAAGCAACGGCCTTCCGGAATTTTACCAGGAGGTGCAAATTATGGAAGACTTACACCAGCTTCTTATAGCGGATACGCTGCGGCTCAGCATCGCCCAAGCGCTTCTTCTTGTTCTCCTCATATTCAGTATAATTGCCCTCAAACCAGTACACCTGCGAGTCTCCTTCAAAAGCAAGAATGTGTGTACAGATACGGTCCAGGAACCAACGGTCGTGGGAAATGATAACGGCGCAGCCGGCAAAGTTCTCCAGCGCATCTTCCAGCGCCCGGATGGCATTCACGTCCAGGTCGTTGGTTGGCTCATCGAGTAGCAACAGGTTGCCGCCTTCTTTCAGCGTCATGGCCAGGTGTACACGGTTGCGCTCACCACCCGACAGCTTGTCTACCTTTTTTTCCTGATCACCGCCCGTGAAGTTAAACTTGCTCACATAAGCACGGGACACCACCTGGCGGCCAGCCATCATCATGTGCTCTGTACCACCAGAAATCACTTCAAATACAGACTTGTTAGGGTCCAGCTGCGTGTGCTCCTGGTCTACATAGGAAATCTGCACGGTAGAGCCCACGGTAAAATCACCAGCATCTGGCTTCTCCTGGCCTGTTATCAGTTTAAACAGGGTGGTTTTACCTGCACCGTTTGGCCCGATGATACCCACAATACCGCCCTGCGGCAGCGCGAAGTTCAGGTCCTCGAACAGCAGTTTATCGCCATAAGCCTTGCTTACGTGGTTTACTTCAATTACCTGGGCACCAAGGCGCGGTCCATCCGGTATGAACAGCTCCAGTTTCTCTTCTTTCTGATTAGCGTCTTCTCCGGCTAGCTTATCGTACTGGCTGAGGCGTGCCTTCGACTTGGCATGGCGTGCCTTCGGCGCCATACGCACCCACTCCAGCTCGCGCTGCAGTGTTTTCTGGCGCTTGCTCTCCGACTTCTCTTCCTGTGCCAGGCGGTTTGCCTTCTGCTCCAGCCAGCTGCTGTAATTGCCTTTCCATGGAATACCCTCGCCACGGTCCAGCTCCAGAATCCAGCCGGCTACGTTATCGAGGAAGTAACGGTCGTGGGTTACGGCAATCACGGTGCCTTTGTATTGCTGCAGGTGCTGCTCCAGCCAGTCCACTGATTCCGCATCGAGGTGGTTGGTTGGCTCGTCCAGCAGCAGCACGTCCGGCTCCTGCAGCAGCAGGCGGCAAAGGGCCACCCGGCGCTTTTCACCACCCGACAGGTTTTCGATTTTAGCATCCTCCGGAGGCGTACGCAGCGCGTCCATGGCGCGCTCCAGGCGGTTGTCCAGTTCCCAGGCATTCAGCTGGTCCAGTTTCTCCTGCACCTCGCCCTGGCGCTCGATGAGCTTGTTCATCTCATCGTCCGTCATCTCCTCGGCAAACTTCATGTTTATTTCGTCGAACTCGCGCAGCAGGTTTACCACTTCGCTCACGCCTTCTTCCACCACTTCGCGTACCGTTTTAGTTGGGTCCAGCTGTGGCTCCTGCTCCAGGTAACCTACCGTATAGCCCGGAGACCACACCACCTCTCCCTGAAACTCTTTGTCGACACCTGCAATTATCTTGAGCAAACTAGACTTACCTGAACCGTTGAGACCCAGCACACCAATTTTGGCGCCATAGAAAAAGGACAGGTAAATATTCTTAAGCACTTGTTTCTTTGGCGGGTAAATTTTGCTTACCCCAGCCATCGAGAAAATTATGGTTTCGTTACTCATGCTGTAGTTTATAGTGTTATACTAATATTTCAATAGTAAAGAAAAGGGATTCCTTGCCCCGGCCTTGCAGCCTATCTCTCTGATATTTTATTTGTTAAAGAATTACAAATATCGTAAAAATTCATGCTACACGCTTCACAAAATTGGTTTTAATACTTAAACTTGTAAAAAAACAGTATGGGTATAGTATGTCCCGACTTATTTTAGCACCAGATTTTCTTTGTGGCGTTACCACCGGCTTTAAACACTAAAAAGGAAGCGCAAACGCTGCAGGTTAACCTGCGTATGCTAAGGTTAGTCTAATTCTGTCGCCTTACCCTATTTTTTCGACCCATAACCCTATCCAGTTAATGGAAAACAACGATCTATTGGAAGAAGCCAAAAAGTATGGCTTTATTCAGGACCAGCAAGTGTGGCTGAAGCCCTTTATGAACTACCCTGCACGGCAGGTAGGCGAAGTGAAAGAGTCTGAGGATGATTCGCTGGTTTATTTCGCGAAGCGCTTCGAAATGTTCCAGGACAAGGTAAAGAACCTGCTGGATCGTATCGAAATCTCTGAAAACAAAGGCTCTTTCCTGATGAAAGTGCTGCACATGAAAGAGCAGGTGGGAAACTATGATGCCTTAGGTGATTTCGAGAAAATCTACCACACCCTAAGCAAGGCGGAGGCTGACATAAACGAGACAATTAAGCAGAACCGGGAAAAGAACCTGACCACCAAAATAGCGCTCACACAAGAGGCGGAGGCCCTGGCAGACAGCATTGAATGGCAGGAGACAACGGATAAGCTGAAAGACCTGCGGGCCACCTGGATTAAAACAGGGCCTGTGGAGAAAGAGCTGACAGAGGAAATTGAGGAGCGTTTCAGAACGGCAATTGAGACTTTTTTTGAGCGGAAGAAAAACTTCTTTGAAGACAAGAAGAAGATGCAGAACCGCATCTACGACAAATACCGTGATCTTATCGCACAGTCAGTAGCTCTGCAAAACTCCGAAGACTGGGAAGGTACCACTGCCAAACTAAAGACTTTGCAGAACCAGTGGAAAGAAGTGGGCGGAACCCTGCCACGTAAAACCATGACCAGGCTGTGGACAGACTTCCGGAAGGCGCACAACCACTTTTTTGAGCGCCTGAAAAAGAAGATCAACAACGAGAAGAACGAATCCAGGGGGAAATACTACGAGGCGAACTTTGAACGCAAAAAAGAACTGGTAGAAGAAGGCGAGCAGCTTCTGCAGCAGCGCAGCCTCGGCGAAGCCGTGAAGCGCGCGAAAGAACTACAGGCCGAGTGGAAGAAGATAGGCCCTGTCAGCCCCGAGGTATCGGATATGATATGGGAACGCTTTATCAAAGCCTGCGACAAGGTGTTTGAGATGAGCAGCCTGGAGCACTACATCCGCAAGCGCCAGCAAACTGCTAACCAGCCATTATCTGAGACAGATGATCTGCAGGCTCGCATCAATGCGCTCAAAGATTTTATTAAGTCTGACAGGAACGAGCTGGAGGTACTGGAAGACAACCTGGGCAAGTTAAGCGATACCCCAGGCAACGATGCTTTCCGCAACATGCTGCAGGGCAAAATCAGAAACTTTAAGCGCAAGATCAACACAAAGACAGAGATGATCGAGGGGTTCAAAAATCAGCTTAGCGCTATCAGCAGGTAACAAATATATTTGGCATAAGCAATTTACACAGCACCTGTTGCCCCGGCAGCAGGTGCTGTTTTGTTAGCATCTTGCTCCTGCCTTGTCTCTCCTGCAGCTGTTGTTATAGATGCTCGCCGGAGGCAAAAAAATATTCGATCGATTTTGAACATTTGCGTATTTTTTGCGTTGTGTTGGTAAAAACAGACAAAAAAAGCAAATTTATTTTTGCTGAAAATTTTAGTTTTTGTTTTTATTTATACTTTTGCAAACCATTTCAAAAAGCCAATATTTTAAAGGAGAAAATACTATGTACTGGACACTAGAATTAGCATCATACCTGGAGGACGCACCTTGGCCAGCCACTAAAGATGAACTTATCGATTTTTCTATTCGCTCAGGTGCTCCAATGGAAGTTGTAGAGAACCTGCAAGCTCTTGAGGATGACGGACAGCCTTACGAGAACATCGAAGAAATCTGGCCTGATTATCCTACAAAAGAGGATTTCATGTTTAACGAAGACGAGTACTAAGCATAATTAAATTTAAAAGTCCGTGGATAGGAAACAACCTGCGGGAAGCCTTTTCCCAATTTCTGTCCCTGGATGCTGATTTCTGATTTAATTAGAATTTGATCGTTGAAGTAAAAAACCTGGTTGCGGGTTACGGACAGCGTGTCCTTATCCGCAACCTTTCTTTTTCTGTACCAGCCCCAACATTTATCGCCATCATAGGACATAATGGCGCTGGTAAAACAACGCTTTTCAAGGCGTTTCAGCAGAAGATCCCGTACCAGGGGCAACTGCTGGTGCAGGACCAGGACCTGAAGCAACTCGCTGACGCTACAGAACAAGGCCTGCTCTCCTACCTTCCCCAAAAGAACATTGTTGGGTTCCCCATCAAAGTACACGACCTCGTGGTGATGGGCCTCTTCCGGAAGAAGCGTTTTTTCCAGAACTACAATGCTGCTGACTATGAGCTGGCCGCTCAAACCATAGCGCAACTGCAGCTCTCCCACCTCCTGGATCACGACTTTACCACGCTTTCCGGTGGCGAGCAACAGCTGGTGTGGCTGGCGCAGCTGATACTGCAGGACGCAGCCATTAACCTGCTGGACGAGCCTACGCAGCAACTGGATGTATATTACAAAAATCAGGTATTTAAACTACTGCAGCAGTGGGTGCAGCAACAGCAAAAAACAGTGCTCTGCATCACCCATGACCTGCAAAACCTGTCCCCGCTACAGGGCTACCTGCTAAACCTCTCCAAACCTGCACCAACCTTAGAAGCCATCACACCAGAAGCTGTAAAGGCCAACCAGGCTTTCCTGGAGGCAGGGCGGCAGCCGGTACTGTAGTCTAGAAAAAGACATAACATCAAAAACAAGATACCTCTTTACTGGCGCCGGTATCCTACCAGTGACTTGGGATGCATGCGAGCCTCCAGACTCGCTTTTGATATCTGCAGCCAGTTTTGAGACGCAAAATATTGTATCTCTACAAGCAGGAATCCTGTGCATCCTTTCATCCTGAAAATCCTGATCCGGCAAAGGCTTCTGCTAACACAAGGTCCTCTGGTGTGGTAATTTTAATATTCCGGTAACTGCCATCTACCAGCACAATCTTCTCTCCTAGCTGCTCTACCACCGAGGCATCGTCCGTAAACTGTTCCTGCTCCGCTTGCTCATAAGCCTTTCTCAGAATATCCGCCCGGAAACACTGTGGCGTTTGCACCAGCTTATAGTTTACCCGCGGCACAGCCTGGCTTCCCCCGGGTGTCAGCTCCCGTATCGAGTCCTTAGGTGACACGGCTACCACGGCACTGCCATGCACAGCAGCCGCCTCATAAGCAGCTTTGATGGTAGCTGTATCCACAAATGGTCTTACTCCGTCGTGCACCGCTACCAGCCCCTCTCCCTGTACAGCATCCAGGCCATTCTTTACGGAAGCAAAACGTGTTGCACCGCCCGCTACAGCCATATGGAAAACCTTGAAGTCATGCTTCCGGCAAAGGTCACGCCAGGTGCTTAACTGTTGTTGTGGTAGCACCACAATCAGACGCAGGTTGGGGTTGTATTCATGAAACTGTGTGATGGTACGCATCAGGATAGGCTTGCCAGCCACCTCGATAAATTGCTTGGGCACCTCCTGCTGCATCCGGCTACCGGAGCCACCTGCCACTATAATGGCATATTCCGTAAATTGAGACATGGGAGTTAGAGGGTTAGAAAGTTAAAGAGTTAGAAAGTTGGAGAATATAGCGCGGGAGGAGCTAAGCATGTATAAAACAAGATGCCCCGACTTGAGTGGCCGGGGCATTTTTGAAAGGAACTATATGGCAGCTACTACAGCACCAGCATTACGTCGCCGTAGCTGAAGAAGCGGTATTTCTCTTTTATAGCCTGCTGGTATGCTTCCATGATGAGTTCATATCCGCCAAAAGCAGCCGTCATCATCAACAGCGTGGACTCCGGCATATGGAAATTTGTGACCAGTGCATTCGCTATTTTGAAATCATAGGGAGGGAAGATGAAACGGTCTGTCCAGCCTTCATTCGCTTTCAGGCGGTTATTGGCTGATACAGAAGATTCCAGGGCTCGCATGGTGGTGGTACCAATGGCCACTACACGCTTCTTGTTGTCAAGCGCTTTGTTCACCATCTCCACTGTCTCTGCCGGCACCATAAAGTTCTCAGAATCCATCTTGTGCTTTGTCAGGTCTTCCACATCCACCGGGCGGAAAGTACCTAAACCAACGTGCAGTGTCAGCGGCGTTACGTCCACACCTTTTATTTCAAGGCGCTTCAGCACTTCCTTTGTAAAGTGCAAGCCAGCGGTAGGAGCAGCTACGGCACCCACATTCTTGGCATACACTGTCTGGTAACGCTCCCGATCTTCCGGCTCTGCTTCACGCTTAATGTACCTCGGAAGCGGTGTTTCGCCCAGGTCGTTGATAGCCTTATAGAATTCCTCATCCGAACCATCGAAAAGGAACTTAATGGTACGGCCACGGGAGGTAGTATTGTCAATTACTTCGGCCACCAGGTCACTTTCACCAAAGTAGAGTTTGTTTCCTACGCGGATTTTACGGGCAGGGTCTACCAGCACATCCCACAGGTGGATATCTTTGTTTAGCTCACGCAGCAGGAATACTTCAATCTTAGCGCCTGTTTTTTCCTTGTTACCGTAAAGGCGTGCCGGAAAAACTTTTGTATCGTTCACCACCATCACGTCACCGTCATCAAAATACTCCAGGATATCTTTGAATATGCGGTGTTCTATTTTTCCAGTGTCGCGGTGCACCACCATCATGCGGGACTCATCGCGGTTTTCTGTGGGGTGGGTAGCTAAAAATTCTTCAGGAAGGTCGAATTTAAATTCGGATAATTTCATATATTAAATATTACGGTATTTAATGTGTTCTGCTTCTGATACGTTAACAGCTAAGCCCCTGCCGGGGTTCATATATATCTGTTCAGTAGAAACCAAAAAATCAAGCCTCAAATTTACTCAGTTTGGCCGAATATTTCTTACTTTTAAGGAAATTACTTCGTCCCGTTATAACCGGGCTTAGAAAAAAACTATGATATACCTCCGTCTGGTAGCTGAGAGCTTTCGATTTGCATGGCAGGCCCTGCGGGCAAACATGCTGCGCACGTTCCTTTCGCTGTTGGGTGTCACAATAGGTATTTTTGCCATCATCTCCGTATTCACGCTGGTAGACTCACTGGAGCGTAACGTGCGCGACAGCATGAGCTTTATAGGCGAGAAGGTAATTTATGTGCAGAAATGGCCCTGGACTTTCGGGCGTGGCACACCCTGGTGGAAGTATTTTCAGCGGCCGGAGCCTACCATGCGCGAGTTTCGCCAGTTGGAGCGCCACCTGACCATGGCGAACGGTGTGGCTATCTTCTCCGACCGCGGGAACAACACGTTTAAGAGTGGCAACAACAGCTTCAGCGACGCTACTTTAATGGGTGTGTCTTACGACTTTAACAAGGCAATGGAAGTGCCTATTGAGAGAGGCCGCTATTTTGTACCACAGGAGGTAAATGCCGGGCGCAATGTAATGATCATTGGGCACGAGGCTGCCGAATCGCTCTTCCCCAGGCAGGAGGCAATAGGGCAGCAAGTTAAAGTAGGCGGCCAGAAGTTCCGCATTATCGGTGTGCTCGAGAACCAGGGTGAGAGCCTTTTTGGCGGCCCTCCCTTCGACCAGATGGGCATTGTGCCGTACCTGGCTTATAGTAAAATGTTCGCCACCGGTCCTAATGGCGTGTCCTCCACCATTGTGGTAAAAGGCCGCGACGACGACCCGGGCCTGCTGGAACTGGAGTATGAAACACGCGGCATTATGCGCACCATACGTGGCCTGCGCCCCCGGGATGAGGACAGCTTTGCCATGAACCGCCCTGAAATGGCCACACAGGCCATCAGCGGCTTTTTCGAAGTGATAGGTTTAGCCGGTTGGGTAATAGGCGGCTTTGCCATATTGGTAGGCGGCTTTGGCATTGCCAACATCATGTTCGTATCGGTAAAAGAGCGGACCAACATCATCGGGATACAGAAATCGCTGGGCGCCAAAAACTATTTTATTTTGTTTCAGTTCTTATTTGAGTCGGTGTTCCTGAGTTTACTAGGCGGTGCTGCGGGTATTCTGCTGGTATTCCTGCTCACGCTTATTCCGCAGGACATGATGGCAATAGCGCTTTCAGCAGGCAACATTATACTGGGCCTTGGCGTATCGGCCGTGATAGGAATGCTGTCTGGTATCATCCCGGCTGTACTGGCCTCAAACCTGGATCCTGTTATTGCCATCCGATCCAAATAAAACAGACTGATCAGCCTGCTGCTGCTCCCTTTGCTGTATTGCAGCAGCCATTAAAGATTTTTTGAGATGAAAGGCACCTGCTCTTAAGGTGCCCGGGAGCTTTAAGTTCCTGAAGAAGACGAAGAAATTATGACGAAACTTAGAAAGACAAGTAAAACAAAGCTTCACGATGAAACAGTGAACACAGGCAGTGGACAGACAATTTTGAAGCCGAATGTAAACGAGAATAAAGCACGCTCGGTAAGTGACTTGCGCGACAGTGGCGAGTCTACGGCACCACCTGCCTCTGAAGAAGATAAAAGAATACGCCAGGCTTTCGTAGACAAAGACTGGAACGAGATAAAAATTGCAGACTCCTGGCAGATATTCAAAGTGATGTCTGAGTTTGTGGAGGGCTTTGAGAAGTTAGCTAAAATTGGCCCCTGCGTTTCTATATTCGGCTCGGCCCGCACCAAAAGCACGCACAAATATTACCAGATGGCAGAAGAAATTGCCGCTAAACTGGTACGCCACGGCTATGGTGTGATTACGGGTGGTGGCCCGGGTATTATGGAGGCCGGTAACAAAGGCGCCCATTCTGAGGGTGGCAAATCTGTGGGGCTGAACATCCAGCTGCCGTTCGAGCAGTTCAACAACATTTACATCGACTCTGACAAGCTTATCAACTTCGATTATTTCTTTGTGCGCAAAGTGATGTTCGTAAAATATGCCCAGGGCTTTATTGTGATGCCGGGCGGGTTCGGAACATTGGATGAGTTGTTTGAGGCGATTACGCTTATTCAGACAAAGAAGATTGGTGCTTTCCCGATTGTACTGGTGGGCCGCTCTTTCTGGGGAGGCCTGATGGAATGGGTGGAGAATGTAATGCTGAAGGTGGAAAACAACATCAGCCCGGAAGACATGGACCTGGTGCATATTGTAGACGATGCCTCGGAAGCTGTAAAAATAATTGACGACTTCTACAGCCAATACCTGCTGTCTCCAAACTTCTAACAGGATACTTCCTGACTATACTCTACAACAGAAAAGCAGACCTCTCATGGGTCTGCTTTTCTGTTATAAAGGAAAAGACACGTAATTATTTTATTTTTGCTGCGCCTAACTTAAAGGTCTCATACACGAAAATCCTCCTGATGTCTGACAACCGCACCGCTATACTGAATTGCTCCCTCAGCCTTTTTGCCGCCAAAGGCTACGATGCTGTGGGCGTGCAGCAGATAGTGGAAGCCGCCGGCATCAAAAAGCCAACCCTTTACCATTACTTTGGCAGCAAGCGCGGAGTGCTCGAGGCGCTCATGCAAGAGCAGTTCACCCCTTTTATGTCTAAACTTGCCCAAGCGGCAACTTATACTGGTGATCTGCCGCTCACCCTGCAGCGCGTGCTAGAGTGCTACTTTCACTTTGCCATGCGTGCTCCTACCTTATACCAGATGCACCTTGCCGCCTGGTACGGCAACCCTGAAAATGAAGCCTCTCAGGTCATCACACCCGCCATCAGGCAGCAGCATCAATTACTGGAGGACATGTTTCAGCAGGCAGCAAAGGACCATGGTAACATGCGGGACCGCCACCAGGTGTATGGAGCTACTTTCCTGGGCATGATCAACACCTATGTAGTTCAAGCTATGCGCCAACAGGTAGAGTTAAATGCAGAGACTGTGAAGAAGGCATTACAGCAGTTTTCATATGGTATTTACTCTTAAACTTTAAGAAGCTGGTTTTATTTCCTACTTTTGTATACCGAACGGTACGTATACAGGCATAGAAATAACAAAAATGCATCATAAAGCAACCACATGGGCCTCAAGGGCCATTTTCTACCATATCTACCCCCTTGGCTTATGCGGGGCTCCTTCTCACAATGATTTCACCTCTCCAGCAGCACCTCGCCTGGAGGCTGTCCATAACTGGATAGCGCACATAAAAGACTTAGGCTGTAACGCCCTGTACCTTGGCCCTGTTTCCGAGTCCGGCACCCACGGCTATGACACCGTAGACTACTACAGTGTGGACCGTCGTCTGGGAACAAATGATACACTGAAGGAGCTTATCGCACAAATGCACGCAAATGGTATCAAGGTAATCCTGGATGGGGTTTTCAACCACGTGGGGCGTGACTTCTGGGCCTTTCGCGACCTGCTGGCCAATAGCGAAAGTTCCCCCTATCGCCATTGGTTTTCTGGTGTAGATTTTAGCCGGAGTAGTCCTTATGGTGATGCCTTTGCTTATGATGGCTGGAATGGCCACTATAGTTTGGTAAAGCTCAACCTTCATCACCCGGATGTACGCGCGCACCTCTTTTCCGCGATACAAATGTGGGTAGAGGATTTTAAGATTGATGGCCTGCGCCTGGATGCCGCCGATGTGATAGACCTTACCTTTCTCCGCGACCTGGCAGGCTTCTGCCACGAGCTTTGTGCTGACTTCTGGCTTTTAGGCGAAGTGATTCATGGAGACTACCGCCGCTGGGCAAACCCGGAGATGCTCGACTCCACAACCAACTACGAGTGTTATAAAGGCCTTTACTCAAGCCACAACGATAAAAACTATTTTGAGCTGGCGTTCTCGCTTAACCGGCTGTTTGGGGAGCAGGGCATTTACAAAAATATCCCGCTCTACTCCTTTGCCGATAACCACGACGTAAACCGCATCGCCAGCACTTTGCATAACCCGGCGCATCTGTACCCGCTCCACATCCTGCTCTTTACCATGCCCGGGGTACCTTCCATTTACTATGGCAGCGAATGGGGCATCAGCGGGACGAAGTTACCGGGCACTGATGCACCACTAAGGCCAAAGTTACTCCAACCCGATGCGGTGAGTCCGAAGCCACATCCGGCACTGCCAGCCACTATCAGTCGTTTAGCTGACATCCGGAAAAAACATGCTGCGCTGAAGTATGGCAGTTATCGGCAGGTGCATGTCGCGCACGAGCAGTTTGCCTTTTCCCGCCGCACAGAAGAAGAGCACTTTGTCGTGGTGGTAAATGCTGCCAGCACGCCGGCCAGTCTTTCAATGAAAGTGGAGGTACCTGACGGGCGCAAGCTGGTTGACCTGCTGGAACCGCAGCAGCAATTCGCAGTCCAGAACGGGCAGGTGCATATAGGCGAAGTGCCAAGCTGCTGGGGAAGAATACTACGGGTGCTGTAGAAGGAACTTATATATAGGGTCCCCGCCGGGAGCTTTTTACCTGGCAAAGCATGCTCTGCTTTCAACCTGCAGGTAAACGACCGGAGGAGGAAAGATGCTTCACCTTTCCCCGCCTCCTTGCGTACACTTTCACATGAGTATAAGAACACTACTTCTTAAAAGAGCGAAGAGAAGGCTAAGGAACAAATTAAAGCTTCAGGAAAGGCTAAACCTGGAAATGCGGGATAAACTTGCCATGGAGCGGACCAAACTGGCCAACGAGCGGACCTTTATGGCTTATATGCGTACGGCCATGGCGATGGTACTGGCGGGGCTTACCTTTGTTAAGGTTTTTGAAGATGACCCATTTTACATCGGGGTTGGGCTTACGTTTGTTCCGCTTGGCCTGGCCGTTGCTGTTTTTGGTTACTACAGGTTCGCTAAAAAGAAGCGGGAGGTGGCGCGGCACACATACGCCTATGCCCCCACCAGCACGGTACATGCCGAGGTGGCAGAAGAGGAAAACCCGGAGCCGCAGAACGTGTCGCCTTAGCAGCGCAGCATGTTGCCCCTGCACCTTTCTGGCTTAACACCATAAAACGCACCTTCTCTAAACCAATTGCCGCTGGTTACTGTTAAGAAGGGTTAGGATTTTGCTGCCGCAGAAGCCTGAGATTATGTACCTTTGCTATTTAAAATAATACACGCTGCATGGCTTTCAACCAAGAGCAACAAGTAACAACAACCGGCATCCCTACAACTGATACTGCCACCACCGCGCCTGCTATGGCCGGGGAAGCGCAACAGATTGAAGTGTACGGTGCCCGTGAACATAACCTGAAAAACATCTCTATTAAGCTGCCGCGCTACAAGTTAGTGGTGTTTACCGGCATTAGTGGATCAGGCAAATCATCCCTAGCTTTTGATACGATTTACGCAGAAGGGCAGCGCCGCTACATGGAAACTTTCTCTGCCTACGCCCGCTCGTTTATGGGCGGCCTGGAGCGCCCGGACGTAGACAAAATCGAAGGACTGTCGCCGGTCATCTCTATAGAGCAGAAAACGACGAGCCGTAACCCCCGCTCCACGGTGGGCACCATCACAGAGATTTACGACTTTATGCGCCTGCTCTGGGCGCGTACCGCAGAAGCTTTCAGTTATGTGAGTGGCGACAAAATGGTGCGCCAGAGCGATGACCAGATTGTGAACCACATCCTGGAGAACTTCGACGGGAAGCGCATTGTAGTGCTGGCACCGGTGGTCAAAGGCCGCAAGGGCCATTACCGCGAACTGTTCCAGCAAATCCGCAAGATGGGTTTTATACGGGCCCGCGTAGACGGCGAACTGGTGGAGGTGACGCCAAAGATGCAGGTAGACCGCTACAAAATCCACGACATCGAAATGGTGGTGGATAAGATTGTGGTGAAAGAGGACGACCGTTTCCGTTTGTCTGGCTCTGTTCAGAATGCCTTGACGCATGGCAAAGGCACCGTGCTGATATTGGACGCTGACACAAACCAGACACACTTCTACTCCCGCCACCTGATGGACCCTGCCACGGGTATTGCCTACGACGACCCTGCTCCGAACAGCTTCTCCTTTAACTCCCCTTACGGTGCCTGCCCTGTTTGCAACGGCTTGGGAGAGATACAGGAGATAACCGAGGAAACGGTGATTCCGGACAAGAGCCTGAGCATTCGCCGGGGTGGTATTGCCCCGCTGGGCGAGTACCGCGACATCTGGATTTTTAAGCAGATTGAAGCACTGTTCAAGCACTTCAAAGCCTCTGTGGCCACACCTATCAAAGACCTGCCCGAAGACCTGCTACACATCCTGCTATATGGCCTGGAGGAGGACCTGGAGGTAAGCACCAAGAAAGGCAACTACATTGTAGAGTTCGAGGGCATCATCAATTTCCTGAAGGGCCAGATGGAGTCAGACTCTGATAACATCCGCTCCTGGATAGAAGACTTTACTCAGACCTCCGTTTGCCCTGAGTGCAACGGCTACCGCCTGAAGAAAGAGTCGCTGCACTTTAAGATAGACGGCAGGAACATCGGTGAACTGTCGGTACTGGACATCAACAAGCTGGCAGCATGGTTTGAGGGGCTGGAGGACAGGCTGAGTGAGCGCCAGAACGTGATTGCACGGGAACTGCTGAAAGAGATTCGCAAGCGCATCGGCTTCCTGCTGGATGTGGGCCTCGATTACCTGAGCCTGCACCGCCCGGTACGCACGCTTTCCGGTGGCGAAAGCCAGCGCATCCGTTTGGCTACGCAGATCGGCACACAACTCGTGGGGGTGCTCTATATCATGGACGAGCCAAGCATTGGCCTGCACCAGCGCGACAACGAGCGCCTTATCAATGCCCTGAAAGACCTCCGCGACCTTGGCAACTCCATTATTGTGGTGGAGCATGACAAGGACATGATCATGCAGGCAGACTATGTGGTGGATATCGGACCTGGCGCGGGTATACATGGTGGCCAGGTGGTAACAGCCGGTACACCAGCGCAAATGTTGCAGGCAGGCACCACCACCGCCGACTTCCTGAGCAACCGCCGTGGCATCTCTGTAATGCGGACGAAAAGGCCCGGAACCGGACAGACACTGCGCCTGATTGGGGCCACAGGCCATAACCTGAAAAACGTAACACTGGAGCTGCCCCTGGGCAAAATGATTTGTGTGACCGGTGTATCGGGTAGCGGCAAGTCTTCGCTAATCCACGACACGCTGTACCCTATCCTGAACACGCACTTTTTCCGGGCAAAGCGGGAGCCACTGCCATATAAAAGCATAGAAGGCTTAGAGCACATCGACAAGGTAATTGAGGTAGACCAGTCGCCGATTGGCCGTACGCCGCGCTCCAACCCTGCTACTTATACCGGTGTGTTCACCGACATCAGAACATTGTTTGCGCAGCTGCCGGAGGCGAAGATAAGAGGCTACTCCCCTGGTCGCTTCTCTTTTAACGTGAAAGGCGGGCGCTGTGAGGCCTGTGAGGGTGCTGGTATGCGCACCATCGAGATGAACTTCCTGCCGGATGTATATGTGCCCTGCGAGGTCTGCAAAGGCAAGCGCTACAACCGCGAAACACTGGAAGTACGTTTCAAAGGCAAGTCTATCACGGATGTTTTGGATATGACCGTAGAGCAGGCTGTAGATTTCTTTGACAGTCAGCCACGCATCCTGCGCAGGATACAGACACTGAATGAAGTGGGCCTGGGTTACATCACCTTAGGCCAGCAGGCCACCACCTTATCCGGCGGCGAGGCACAACGCGTGAAGCTGGCAACAGAGCTATCGAAGAAGGATACAGGCCAGACGCTTTATATCCTGGATGAGCCTACAACGGGCTTGCACTTCCAGGACATCGAGCACCTGTCTGATGTGCTGCACAAGCTAACGAACAAGGGCAACACAGTGCTCATCATTGAGCACAACCTCGACCTGATTAAGGTAGCCGACCATATCATCGACATTGGCCCGGAAGGTGGTGAAGCAGGTGGTACCATTGTGGCCACCGGCACACCGGAAGAAGTAGTAGCCGCAGGCAAAGGCTATACAGCAAGGTTCCTGAAAGAAGAGCTGGAAACGAGCCATTACCGCGGAAACGACGAAGGCTAAGGCTTGGATACATGATGAAAAAGGAGCGGCTATCGAAATAGCCGCTCCTTTTTTTATGCACTCTTTATCTTGTCTTCCAGCTCCTCTATCTGTTGTTGGTGCCGCCGCAATAGCGGTAGTTGCTTGGATGCATATTGCTGCAGCGCCAGGTCCTTTCCGTTTTTCGCTATGTCTTCATAACGTCGTATCAGATCGTCATGCTCGTCGCTGAGGCGATTTACATAGGCCAGGTCAAAGGCGATGCCTGTTTTGGCAGTAATCTCCTGGTATATGTCATGATGCCTGGATCCAAGCGTGCTGGGAAGTACAAAGTTGCTTTGGCTGGCTATCTGTTGCAGCTCGTCCAGCATTTGCTGGTTGGCCTGCATCATTTCCCTGGCCAGTTCCTGCACTTCAGGGCTTACGGCCATATTTGTGGCAGCCTCTCCGAGTTGCATCTCCAGCAGGCTGCCGCTGGCTGCCTCTGCCACAAACAAGGCATCGTTTCGCATGCCTTCCACGCCCTCTGCCTCAAACTGCTGCACACTCTGCTCTGTTGCCTGTTCAATGCTGTCGTCGGAGGAACAGGCAGTGGTAAACAGGAGGGCGGTAGCGTATAATAAGGTTAGTAAAGTTTTTTTCATGGTGCTGTTAGTTGAAAGTATAAAGCATCTGCAAGATAAAACTTACAGATGCTTTTACTAATTATCAGTTACAAATGTAAGTCTACTGCCTTGTAGGTGTACCAGCATTTGTAGTAGAGTTATTATTTACCGTCTGGTCCAGTTGGTTGGCTTGTTCCAGGTGCTCACGCAACTTTGGCAGCGTGGTAGTGGCAAAGTTCTTCACCTCTGCATTCTCCATATTATTGGAGGCATCCTCGAATAAGCTAACGGCCTCTTCATGCGAGCTCACCATCAGGTCCGCATATTCCTGGTCAAACTCAGCACCGCTCTTGTCCCTCAGGCTTTGTAACTGGTCCATGTGCTCCTGGCTCATGCTGTCTGGCAGGGCGATGTTCTGCTGCGAGGCAAGCGACTGCAGCTTTTCAGTTGCCTGTGTATGGTCTGTCACCATCATCTGCCCGAAATCTTTTACTGCCTGGCTTTGGCCTTTCTGCTGTGCCAGACGCCCTGCCTCAATTTCCAGCATGTTGTTTGAAGCGGCCTGAGTCATAAAGTCAGACTGATCTATTTTGCGATCTTCCACGGCCGTATCTTCGAACCGTTGCTCATTTGTTTCCTGGGCATTCTCTACGGCCCCTTGCTCCTGGTTACAGGATGCCATACCAAATACAAAAGCCCCTATTATAAGTCCTGTTGATGCAAATTTTTTCATAGTTCTATTCTGGTTTAGTTACTTGATTACCGTATAAACAAGATTGATATACGCCTCAGGCTGTACGGAGTTATCAAAACCGGCCAGAGGTTAGCGTTATGCCCAAAACACACCCGAACTAAAGCTCCAAAAAACCATCAAATAAATCTATATATAACACAACTAATATCAGCACCTCTAAGTATATAAAAACAAAATTATATACATATCTTATTCTAAAGTTAAAAGCCCGAGGTCTGCACATGATAAAGAAACGTTTCATTTTCCTGACGTTAGCTGCTGCACTGTTGTTTGCGCCACTAAGCATGGCTGTTGCACAGGATGACAGAGAGGTGCAGAACATTGACACGGCTTATAACCGGGTGCTGAAAATATACCCGCTGCAGCTCGGCGAAGTGTACGTTGCTCACGAAAAAATGCGCACAGAGCGTATATCCAATGAGCTAGGCCTGAGCTACATTTACAGGAGCTACCTAAAAGGCGATGAGTGGATACCGGAGCGCAAAAACGTACAGGGGGTAGCCATCCGGATGAGCCAGCGCAAGTACACAAGAAGGAACGAGGGCAAGCCGTTCGGCTTTTACCATGGCCCTGAGTTTGGCTATCGGCTGCTGATATTCGAGAAAAACGTTTTTGAACTGCCAGTACAGGACCCCGGTGATCCGGAATACCGGTTTGTTGGCCGGCTGTACCAGAACTCCCTGGATTTGAGCTATCAGCTTGGGGTACAGTTTAACCTGATGGGGCACCTCTCGGCAGATGTGGCTGCCAGCGTTGGCGGGCGCGTGAAATATGCCCTTGCCAATAACGCAAACGAACTCCTGGAAGAGCACATTATTGGCCGTGCGGTGATAGTAGAAAATAACTCTGCAATTTTTGTTGTGCCTCTGCCGCAGCTAAAACTTTCTCTTGGCTATGCATTTTGAGAAGCAGAAGGCTATCTGCAAAAGAACCATCTAAAGGCCGGCATAGGCAACTGCAACGACCAGCAGAAAGCCGCTGCCAAAGCCGCCATATACCTCGGCAGGTGTGTGCGCGTGCAACGACAGCCTGGCTGAGAGCACCGCGCCTGCCAGCAATATTCCCAAAGCAATAGGCCCTACCATCATGGCATCCGGGTCGAGCCAGTTCAGCACCAGCAGCAAACCCAAACCACCTCCCATCCCGATGCTGTGTGCACTTATCTTCCAAAACTGCGATATAAGGAACGCCAGGAAAACAGAGGCGGCAATAACTCCCATCACAAAGTAAAAGATAGCATCAAAAGAAGGCTCGCGGTAAAGCAGGTAAGATGTCAGGGCATAGCAGACTGCTGTAAACAGCAACGGTAAACTACGCTGCTCGCGCCTGTCCATCTCCATGGAATCGAGGTGACCGAGGCGCACCAGACCATAGGCGGCCAGCCCCGGGATAATAAACGTGGTAAAAAAGATCATACACAGCACCACCCACCGGATGCGATAGGGTAATGCAAGGGTAGCCGTAGGCATATAATAGAGTATGACTGCGAAAAGGTACGTTGGGAGCAACAGCGGGTGAAAAACAACCGACAGCACCTGCGCAAGGGTACGGTTCACTTTAGAGAATTATGAATTAGAAATTATAAATTATGAATAGATGTCTGTTTTATTGCACGAACCAGGCACAGGACAAACTTAATACAGTATTGTAAACTTTCGCAGCATCGCTGCCAAACATCAGCCTGCCAAAAAGGTTATAGTTTCTACAAATCCTGAACCTCCTGCCAGATTTCCTCATTTACCGGTATCCCCTCCTCTTCGTTTTGGCGCCGTGTGGCCAGAGAGCTTTCGCCCGGGTATCTTATATCGCCTTCTTCATCCATCAAACCGCTTGTTTTTGTGTATTCAATAATGCGGTTGCTGATAGACTCATCCAGCCTGCTGGCATCAATGCACAGGAAAAACTGCGACACCCCTGCCTCGTTTCCTGCCTCAGTGATCTCCGCTACAGAGCGCCCACCGCTTAAGGAAGATACCAGCACATCTATCACCAACGACAGCCCCGAGCCCTTCCAGAAACCGATGGGCAGGCTGCGCTCTGTTTTCCTGATCTGGGCAGGGTCTTTCGTCAACTTCCCTTTTTCATCATAGCCGCCATCTACCGGAAGTTCTTTTCCTTTCAGTTCATACTCCTGCAGCTTGCCGTACGAGAACTGCGAAATAGCCATATCCAGCACAATGTGTCCTTCTATTCGAGGAATAGCAACCACAAGTGGGTTATTGCCCAGGCGCGGTTCTGTTCCGCCCCAGGGAGGCAGGTTGGCGATACTGTTGGTGGCGCATATCCCTATACAACCAGCCTCAGCCGCCTGCCAGCCGTACGTTCCGGCACGCATCCAGTGGTTGGTATTTCTGACAGCTACGCAGCCCATGCCGTTTTCCTTAGCCAGCGCTATAGCGCGTGCCATTGCTTTTGCAGCGGTATACATGCCTGGGGCCAGGTGCCCATCCCACTGTTCTGTTACGCCATGCTGCCCCACTCTCTCAGGCTCGGCATCCACCTGGATCAAACCATCCTTCACCATCTGCACAAAAACCGGAAACCGGTTTAAGCCGTGCGAGTACACCCCGTCTCTGCTGTTTTCGGCAAATATCTGCGCACACTGTTCTGCCCTGTCTTCTTCAAAATCTACTTTTAAGAGTACACGCTTAAACGCTGCTTTTAACTCCTCAAACGATACTTTCATTTCTGCTATTTATGTTTCTCGGGTGTACGTTGCAAACTGCGGCTTTGGTTAGCCCTACGGCAGCACTTCTTCCTGGCAGAAACATGCAAAGCGGTATACCTGCTATGTTATCCCAAGCGCAGGGAGTAAGCGCAGCAGCGGGGAATTTGCTATTGTAGCATCAGGTTTGTCTGAATTCAGGCAGGATAGCGGCTACAATTCTTTACGCAGGCGGGCTACGGGTATGTTGAGTTGCTCCCGGTATTTGGCAACGGTACGGCGGGCAATGTTATAGCCCTTCTCGTTCAGCATCTTCTCAATTTTCTCATCGGAGAGCGGCTTGCGCTTGTTCTCGTTGTCGATGATCTCTTTAAGGATATGCTTCACCTCACGGCTGCTGGCGTCCTCGCCGGAGTCGGTGGCGATGCCCTCGGAGAAGAAATACTTGAGCGGATAAATTCCAAACTCTGTCTGCACAGCTTTGCTGTTGGCCACGCGGCTCACGGTACTGATGTCCATGCCGATTTCCTCGGCTATGTCCTTCAGAATCATCGGGCGCAATTTGCTTTCGTCGCCTTCCAGGAAGAAGTCATGCTGGTATTTGATGATAGCCTCCATGGTGCGCAGCAGCGTGTTCTGCCGCTGCCGGATGGCATCAATAAACCACTTGGCTGCATCCAGCTTCTGCTTTACAAACGTCACCGTCTCTTTCAGCTTTTTATCTTTCTTGTCTGACTTGTCATACGCGTCAAACATTTCGGAATAAGAACGGCTGATGCGCAGGTCCGGCGCGTTGCGTGAGTTCAGCGACAGCTGCAGCTGCCCGTTTTCGTTGGTAAGAATAAAGTCCGGGATAATGTACTGCACCCGCGTCATGCTGCCACCCGCGCCACCCGGCTTCGGGTTTAACTTGATGATCAGGTCAATGGCTTTTTTCAGCTCGTCTTCCGACACATTAAACCTGCTCTGTATTTTCTGGTAGTGCTTTTTTGTGAATTCGTCAAACGACTCCCGAATAATGCGTTCCGCCAGCACGGTGGTCTGGTCCTGCTCCCGGCGCTCGAGCTGTAGCAAAAGGCACTCGGGCAGGTCACGGGCAGCAATACCGGCAGGGTCAAAGCCCTGGATCAGGTGCAGCACCTGCTCTATCTCCTCCTCACTTGTTTCGATGTTCTGCGAGAAAGCCAGGTCGTTTGCAATGGCGCTCAGATCGCGACGAATGTATCCATCATGGTCGATGCTGCCGATAAGCTGCATTCCAATAGCATATTGTCTGTCGTCCAGGTCCAGGAAGCCCAACTGGTCCATCAGTGCATCCGTGAGCGTGGAGGTCATAGCGATAGGCATCTCCTTGTCCTCGTCATCACCGCCGCGGTCTCCCTGCATTTTGTAACCGCTTATCTCGTCGTCGTTCAGGTAGTCGTTCAGATCAACGTCGTCATTCTTCCCGTAGTCTTCCTCCCCTTCGTAGTCATCAGACTCGCTATACTCTTCAGCAGGCTCTTCACGTCCCTCCTCTAAGGCAGGGTTTATCTCCATTTCCTCCTTAATGCGCGCTTCCAACTCAACAGTAGGTATCTGCAGCAGCTTGATAAATTGTATCTGCTGCGGCGATAACTTCTGAGATAAAAGTTGTCTTAAATCGAGTCGCTGCATAGGTTTATAGAAGAAAACGTGCTGTTATGTGCACATTCAAATTTAGGATAATTTTACTCGCATTTACAAAAAAGGTTAAAATATCGTTACTTTGAGGGAATTAGACAAAATGACTGCAATCAGGAGGAGCGGTTTCTTTTTATAATATGAACAGGGCCGATACAGGCAGCACGCATGCTGGCTATCAGGCAGAAGAGGTGTGTGAGGTAAGCCAAACAACCTGCCCTGTTTTAAAGACATTCTCCTCCTTCTGCTATTGCTGACAATAACTATTCTGATACATGCAACGCACAAAAGTAAAAGACCTGCTAACAGGTGCCGAAGCAGGCAAAGAGGTCCTGCTGAAAGGTTGGGTGCGCACGAAGCGCGGCAACAAGTTTGTAAGCTTTATCGCCGTAAACGACGGCTCCACCATAAACAATTTACAGGTAGTTGCCGACGCTGAGAAGTTCAGCGAGGAGGCCTTGAAAGACGTTACCACAGGTGCCAGCATCGCCGTGACCGGTGAACTGGTGGCATCGCAGGGCAAAGGGCAGGCGTACGAGATACAGGCGAGCTCTATTGAAGTACTGGGCAAAGCTGACCCGGAAAGCTATCCGCTGCAAAAGAAGGCACACTCGCTGGAGTTCCTGCGCGAGATTGCACACCTGCGCTTCCGCACCAACACCTTCGGAGCTGTTTTCCGCGTTCGTAATTCACTCGCTTTTGCCGTGCACAGGTTCTTCAACGAGAAAGGCTTTGTGTACATGCACACGCCTATCATTACGGCTTCTGACGCAGAGGGTGCCGGTGAGATGTTCCGCGTTACCACGCTGAACCTGGACAACCTGCCACGTACCGAAGAAGGAAAGATTAACTTTGAAGAAGACTTCTTCGGCAAGGCCACGAACCTAACGGTGTCCGGGCAGCTGGAGGGCGAACTGGCGGCCATGGCTTTCAGCGACATCTATACCTTTGGGCCAACGTTCCGGGCGGAGAACTCCAACACCACGCGCCATCTGGCCGAGTTCTGGATGATTGAGCCGGAGATGGCTTTCTACGATCTGAAGATGAACGCGGACCTGGCTGAGGAGTTCATCAAATACATTATCCGTTATGCACTGGAGAACAACCGCGAGGACATTGAGTTCCTGGGCCAGCGCCTGGCTGAGGAAGATAAAGCCAAGCCGCAGAATGAGCGCCAGGAAATGACTTTGCTGGAGAAGCTGGAGTTTGTGGTGAACAACGACTTTGAGCGTGTTACTTATACAGAGGCTATCGACATCCTGCTGAATTCAAACCACTACAAGAAAAAGAAGTTTCAGTACGATGTGAAGTGGGGCATTGACCTGCAGAGTGAGCACGAACGTTACCTGGTAGAGAAGCACTTCAAAAAGCCGGTAATTGTAACGGACTATCCGAAAGACATCAAGGCCTTTTATATGCGCCTGAACGACGATGGCAAAACCGTAGCAGCCATGGACATCCTGGCACCGGGCATTGGTGAGATTGTAGGTGGCTCGCAGCGTGAGGAGCGCCTGGATATACTGGTAGAGCGCATGAAAGGCGTAGGCATACACGAAGAAGACCTTTGGTGGTACCTGGATACCCGCCGCTTCGGGGGCTGCCCGCATGCCGGCTTTGGATTAGGTTTTGAGCGCATGGTGCAGTTCGTGACGGGCATGGGCAACATCCGCGACGTAATTCCTTTCCCGAGGACACCGCAGAATGCTGAGTTTTAATACAGCTACCTTATTTATGATTTCAGAAGTCCGGCTGGATATAGCCGGACTTTTTTGTGCCCAACCGTTGCAAAGAAACAAACTGTTCTATCTATAATGTACCTGAGCAGGTAGCTAGCGCTTTTTCGCGGTGCTTGCTGCCTACTGTAGTTTACGTATAAATATGTGTTGCAGCTTTACCCCCTTGAAAACGCGTGGCGGGTAGTGCTGCTATACTGCCGGCTACTGTTGCAACATCAGACACACCAGCAGGTTTACTTAAAATTAATTGCGCTTACCTGCTGGTTTTGTATACTTTGGCCAAAAATTTGCACGTTATATCAATAACATTCAAGCTTTTAGATTATGCGTAAAATATTCCTTAGTGTGCTCTTGGCGGCTGCCTTCGCCACTGTGGCCAATGCCCAGACTGAGTTCGCAAATATAGAATTACCCATGAACCGTGCCGAAGACCTTGTGACAGTGGCAGACAAGAGCGGCAACGTATGCATTTACTTTTACCAGAGCGGCAGGCTGAACTTTGCATTGATTTCACCGAATGGAGAGCAGCTGGCACAGCACCAGATACCTTATCGCTATTCACAGGAGCCACAGATACTGGGCACCCGCGTAACAGACAATGAGTTTATCTTCTACAGCCGCTATACAAACGGCCGCCGGGAGTATGTGCGTCCTTTTGCAGTTCACCGCAGAACCGGCGCTTTCCGCAGCATGCAGGATGAGCAGTTGCAGGTGGCACGTAATGCTACTTTTTTAGGTGGCTTCGGCAACGATGAGCACTTCTACATGCTCTATACTGATAAGGATAACAACCTGCACCTTTACCGGGATACGGATGAGGATATGGCGCACCTGGAGCACAAAACCTTTAAGCCAGAGATGCCACGCACCCGCGACCGCTATGCCCGCGAAACGGATCTGATTTATGTAAGCGATGACATTGAGCACAATGTGTTTACCGGTCATCACCGTAGTAAAATCTATATCCGGGGCGAGAAAACCTATGTGATCTATGACGGATTTAACCTGAGAGGCCAGAGCACGAAAGAGGCGACTACAGAGATCCTGACGCTTGACTGGGCTACAGGCAAGACCAGTTACCGCACCCTTCCGGCTATAGCCCAGGGCAACACACCAACTTTCAACTCTTTTCTGCACAAGGACAAGTTGTTCAGGGTGCAACTTGAGCGGGACCAGTTTAAGCTGACAGCATTTGACTTTAACACGTTGAAGCCAATCAAAGAGTACTCCTACAGCGGCGATGAAGAGATTACTATCAAGTCTACTCCTGTACAGCAACGCGGTGCAAAGTCGATCTTTTCTTCTAATAATACAGAGATAGAGAAGACATCCAAGATAATGAAGAGCCTGGCCAATGGGGTGCCTGCCATTACGGTAGATGCCTTCAGCGACAGTACGCTTCAATTGACGATTGGCTCTTATAAAGCACCGGCAGAAAGAAATGGCCGCGACGACATGGGCCGGATGGTACGCACTCCAGACCGCTATGTAAACACATCGCGCGGTTTGATGATGGTACCCGGCCGCTGGACCCCGGCCTACACTATCCCGAATTATTACCTGAATTCCCCTTACTATAGCCGCTACTTCTACGACCCTTATGGTCAGAGCAGTTTCAGCTCAGGACCGGGTACCAGCACCTACTTCAGGTCTGTGCTCAGCGCTGATAACCTGGCAAAGGTAGAATCAGGAAAAGAGACAGAAGTGCTGCAGGATAAGATCGAAAACTTTGAGCAGGAGCTTAAACTAGAGCCAGAGTTCAAGACCGTGTACCGCTACGGTGATAAACTACACTATGGCTACTACGACCGCAAGGCCAGAACTTTCCGGATTATGGAATTTGCGCATGGCCAGGAGCCAGCCAAGCAGGAGTAGCCCAGGGTTTACCCCTTTCTAAACAAAAAGCCCCGCCAGGTTAATACCTGGCGGGGCTTTTTGTTTAGAACACGCAAAGCTCTTACTGCTGCCCCATCATTTTATTTACCCTCTCCTGCAGTGCAGGATCCTGGCGGTAGGCCATCATGATCTGCTCATACTTCTGCAGCGTCATGCCGTCTTTCTGTATGGCTGTCTCTACCTCTTTCTGCATGGCAGGCTGCATGTCCATCATGCGTTGTGCCGCCTTGTTGAAGGCTGCCATTTCCTCGGGTGTGGCTTTTACCTCAGCCAGTTTCTGTTGCTGGTGTGCCTGGGCCATTTCGTTGAATTTATCAATGCTCAGGTTTTCTTCCTGCAGAATACCCATCATTTTTTTCTCTCCCTCCTGCTGCACCATCATCAAACGGGTGCTGGCATCTGCAAACTGCTTCACATCAGTATCTGAAAAATTCTGCTGTGCCCCCTGCTGCTGCGGAGGTGTAACTTGCTGTGCTGTTGCTACAGTGCCGGCAGCAGAAAAACAAAGTATGAGCGCAGCAACAGCTGCCCCCTTCAGTTTATTTAACAAGCTCATAAGATTCTGAATTTAAAAAATTTAAGAAGTAATCAATTGATTGTTCAGGCAGGATAAATTACGGCTACCTCTTAAACTATACCTGTTTTAGGGGCAAATAGTTGTTGCGCTATTCATTTACTGTCCCATTCACAAGGACTTTTAAGTACAAAACAGCTTCAGCAACCATCAAAATTTGTCCTTTTTATGGTTTAGCCTGATCGACCTGAGGAGCATATTGCAAGAGATAAATTTCAGATACACTCTCAGGTCAATTTTACATTAGGATGGTAGCTTTCACTGTTTAACACAAAAACGAACAGGGTTTTCTTCTCCTAAAAAGGAAAGAATATATGTATATTGATACCCTAATACTACCCTTTTCATGAAAACAATACAACATATTATCTTTCTGTGCCTACTGATATGTTCTACCTTCCAGGCCACTGCGCAACCAAACTTTAAAGAAGGTTTTACCATTAGCTACAGCAACGACACTACCTTCGGCTACATTGATTACAGAGATAACCTTGTTTGCGCCAAAGAGTGCAACTTTAAGAAAAGCCTTGAAAGCAACATGGCTTCATTCACTCCTAATCAAATGAAAGCATATGGGTTTCTGAATGACAAATTTCATCAGGCAGAAACAATAACAGAAAAGAACGGAGATGGCCTGACGATGTTCCTGGAGGTACTTGTTCAGGGTCGGGTAAGCCTTTATTATTATCAGGGGCGCTTTTTTGCCAGGCGGTTTAATGAACCACTTGTAGAGCTTAGATCAGAGAAGCAAGTTGTAACGGTAGGGGGCCGCCAGTATGAAGGCTCTCCAACGACCACCTGCTTGTATTATCATCGCTGATGTACGACTGCCCTGAGGTTAGTGCAACTATTGAGCGCGTACGCCTTGAAATAAAGCCACTGGTAAGTTTATTCAAGCGGTATAACGAATGCGTGGGAGCTCCTGCTGTTATGTTCACGACCTCAGAGAAGCCATGGTTCTTTATTCAGCCAGGGGTACTTACAGGTATTAGCTACTCACAGATTATTTTCAAAACAAAGCACCAAAACAACAGCAGTACCAGTTCCAGGCACTTAACCTACCCGGATTATTCTGACAAGAGCCTGGTTGGCGGTGCTTTTATGAACATCTCTTCTCCCAGATCTAATGAGCGTGTTTCTTTACAGCTAGAAGCTATTTATAACAGGAACGAGTACAATGCGTATGTAGAGTTAAGAGATGAATCTGGCACTATTAATAGCAGCGTCTCCAGAAACAATGTCTTCTTACAACTCTCCCACCTAAAAACCGCTGCTCTGGCACGGTATGATTTTACTGGCGGTAAGCGCTTTGTGCCTTATGTTAATGCAGGCCTTTCCAACAGCTTTGTACTAGGGTGTGTCTGATGAATACTTTTTCAGGTAAAACCTAATAAAAGCCAGCTTCAGCATCGCTAAGAAACTGACGGCTAATTTCTCATATCTTGTAGCAACT
>NZ_BAAGXV010000067.1:0-28007 GCF_054779655.1 Pontibacter brevis | reverse complement strand
TGGTCAGAAAAACAGCCTGCTTCTCTAAAAAAGAGCAGAATCACTACAACGCCATGAAGCTAATATTCTATTACCGAAACCATCATACATTCTAGACCACAACCAGATAAAGAAGCCGCTGCCTTAAATGGCAGCGGCTTCTTTATAATTGTAACATGAAGGCTTTTTACTCTTCCTTCCGAGTAACCCAGCTTAAGTTGTACAAGTCCTTGCGGCGGTCTTTCAGGTTGCGAACGCTACCGGCTGCATTCAGGTCTTTCAAGAGGTCCAAATCCAGGTCGGCGATCAGGGTCATCTCTGTGTTTGGAGTGGCTTCGGCGATTACTGCATCGTGCGGGAAAGCGAAGTCAGAAGGGGAGAAGACGGCTGACTGGGAGTACTGGATGTCCATGTTCTCCACCTTCGGCAGGTTACCCACGCTACCTGTAATGGCTACATAGCACTCGTTCTCGATGGCGCGGGCCTGGGAGCAGAGGCGCACCCGCAGGTAAGCGTTCTTTGTATCCGTCCAGAAAGGCACGAAAAGGATCTTCATGTCCATGTCAGACAGCATACGTGCCAGCTCAGGGAACTCCACGTCGTAACAGATCAGGATACCGATTTTACCTATGTCCGTATCGAATATCTTCAGCTTATGGCCACCGCGCATACCCCAGTAGTGCGATTCATCCGGCGTTACGTGCAGCTTGTACTGAGCATCGTAGGTACCGTCGCGTCGGCAGAGGTAGCTCACATTGTACAATTTATTGTCGTAGTACTCCGGCATACTACCGGCAATAATATTTATGTTGTAAGAAAGCGCGAGGTGTATCATCCGCTCCCGTATTTCCTCTGTATATTCGGCCATACTTCGGATAGCCTCCGAGGGTGACTCCTCGTTTGTAAGGGCCATAAGTGGGGCATTAAAGAACTCCGGGAACACCACAATGTCCGATTTATAGGAACTGACGGTGTCAACAAAGAACTCCACCTGCTGCATAAAGTCCTCCAGGTCCTTTACGGCCCGCATCTGCCACTGCACTATACCAATGCGCACCACCGTTTTGCGGCCACCAATTATATCTTCCTTCTCCTCATAATATACGTTAATCCACTCGAGCAGCGTAGCATACGAACGTGATTCTTTGTCATCAGGCAGGTAGTTCTTCAGGATTTTACGCACGTGAAAGCCATTGCTGAGCTGAAAGGAGAGGACTGGGTCCGATAGCTCCTTGTTGCGCACCATCTCAATGTACTTGGCAGGCGTCAGCTTGTCTGCATAATCTTTGTAACCGGGTATGCGGCCACCGGCAATAATGCCGCGCAGGTTCAGGTTTTCGCAGATTTCCTTTCGGGCATCATACAAACGACGGCCAAGGCGAAGGTTGCGGTACTCCGGGTGCACAAACACATCAATGCCATATAGCGTCGCGCCCTCCGGGTCATGCGACTTAAAGGTACCATTGTCTATGATTTGCTCGTAGGTGTGTTTGTCTCCGTATTTGTCGTAGTTAATGATGAGGCTGAGGGCGGCCGCAACTACTGTGCCGTTGTCTTCAATACAAATCTGCCCATCCGGAAACTGCTTTAACAGGTTAGAGAACTCTTTGCGGGTCCAGGCACCGTCTATATTGCGGTACACCAGGTTCATGATCTCTTTTACTTCTTTATAATCTTTCAGCTCCAGTTGGCGGAGCAGCAATCTGTGTTCGGTATTTGTTTCGTTTTTTTCGCTCATGTGTGGGATGATGTCTCTTTACTTGTTGTAAGTGTATACGTGCAGCAAGTATAGTTTTGATATAATATAAGTGGAGAAAGGCAAAATGCTATTTCTCCTGTATACAAAAATAACAAAAAAAGCGCAGTTTCCGGCTGCGCTCCCTATTGTAAGGTTTTTCTGATAGTTAAAGCTATACCTGTATCTCCGGCACATCGCCTTCTACGATAAGGTTGCCGGCAGTTGCCGCTTTTATATCCTCCACGCTCACGCCCGGAGCCCGTTCCAACAGTTTAAAACCACCTTCCACTACTTCTAACACGGCTAAGTCCGTAACAATCTTTTTGACACAATCCACTCCTGTAATAGGAAGGGTACACTCCTTCAGGAGCTTTGAGGAACCGTCGCGGGCAGTGTGTTGCATGGCCACAATAATGTTTTTGGCAGATGCCACCAGGTCCATGGCGCCTCCCATTCCTTTCACCATTTTACCCGGTATTTTCCAGTTGGCAATGTCTCCTTTCTCAGAAACCTCCATGGCTCCTAAAATAGTAAGGTCTACGTGCTCCCCTCTTATCATGGCAAAACTTTCAGCGGAGCTGAAAATGGCAGAGCCGGGCAGGGTGGTGATGGTTTGCTTGCCTGCGTTTATCATGTCTGCGTCCACCTGGTCTTCGGTAGGAAAGGGACCCATGCCCAGCAGGCCGTTCTCTGACTGCAGCACTACCTCAATTCCCTCGGGCAGATAGTTGGCTACCAGCGTGGGTATACCAATACCCAGGTTCACGTACATGCCGTTCTTAACTTCTTTTGCGATGCGTTTCGCTATTCCATGTTTATCTAAAGCCATAGTTTTTTCTTTAGTGAATTAAGCGGTTCTGACTGTGCGCTGCTCAATACGTTTCTCATAGTTTTTGCCCTGGAAGATGCGCTGAACAAAGATGCCGGGGGTGTGAATCATGTTCGGGTCGAGTTCGCCGGCAGGAACAAGCTCCTCTACTTCTGCAACGGTTATCTTACCTGCTGTAGCCATCATCGGGTTAAAGTTGCGGGCTGTCCCCTTGTAAATAAGGTTGCCCGCCGTATCGCCCTTCCATGCTTTTACAAAAGAAAAATCTGCCTTCAACCAAGTCTCCATCAGGTACATTTTCCCGTTAAACTCCCTGGTCTCTTTTCCCTCGCCTACTTCGGTGCCATAGCCTGCTGGGGTAAAGAAAGCGGGGATACCTGCACCGCCAGCCCGTATCCGTTCTGCCAGAGTACCCTGCGGTATCAGGTCTACTTCCAGTTCACCGGAGAGTAACTGGCGCTCAAATTCTGCGTTTTCGCCCACATAACTCGAAATCATCTTTTTCACCTGGTGCTTCTGAAGCAGCAGGCCGATGCCAAAATCGTCTACACCGGCGTTGTTGGATATGCAGGTGAGGTCTTTCACGCCTAGGCGGAGCAGTTCCTGAATCGAGTTTTCCGGAATGCCACAGAGGCCAAAGCCGCCCAGCATCAGGGTCATGCCGTCCTGCACACCCTGCAGTGCCTGCTGTGCATTTTCTACTGTTTTATTTATCATAGTTTAAGAGCAGTGGTTGTTTTAGGTAATTTATATATAAAATAAGCCATATAAAACATATACCTTTTCGTTTTTAGGTGAAATAGGTTTTAGAACAGGTAATTTTTTTACCTGGCCGCCCGAATTTGAATGCAGGAGCCGGTTAGATCTGTTTAGCGGCGAATGCTGACAAGTATTTCCAGTTGGACGTCTTTCTGGTTTATCCTTTCCTGGATAGCCTGCTTTACCTTTTCCAGGTCTTCGGTGGTAACAGGCTCCTGTGCTACCAGTTTCACGCTGATCAGCAGGGGCTTTGTGCCGCGTATCACCGATACATCCCGAAGCAGAATGTCATCTACCTGGTGGTTGTTCAGTGCCTGTGCAATTCTACGTTCCCGCACCATGTCAGAAAAACCAAAGCCTAATGGGAAACTGACGATCGCAACCAGCAGCATTGAAACAAACAGCCCTTTCCTGGCAAGCCGAAAGGGGCTAAAGCCTAGCAGCATAAAAGTAACTGCACCGGCTAACACGATACCTGCAAGGTTAGTAAGAAACAGCAGGATGGCTCCCATAAATACCTGCCATTCGCCCCAGCCAATGCCGATGCCAGAAACGGCCAGGGGAGGAACTAAGGCCACGGCAATGGCTACGCCAGCCAGTGTTTTGGCTACCTCTTCACGGGCATGCGCATAAGCACCTGCTATCCCTGAAACAATAGCTACTCCGAGGTCCAGCAGGTTGGGCCTGATCCGAGCCGTTATTTCTTCATTGAGGGTGTGTAGTGGCGTGAGGAAGGTTAGAAAGATAGCAGCCAGGTAACTCAGCAACAGGCCCAAACCGATGGTTTTCAGACTGCTTGTCATTAATTTTTTCTCCTGCCGCAGGACTCCCATCGCCAAAGAAATGATTGGTGCCATCAATGGCGCCAGGATCATAGCCCCTATAATAACAGGGGAGGAGTTAGAGAAGAGTCCTAATGTAGCCAGCAGGGTAGAGAGGACCATCAGCGTTAAAAAGGCGCCGCTCACTTTTGCATTTTCGCGCAGCACCATAAACAGGTCCTTGAACTCTTCAGTAGAAGCATGGTAAATCAGAGAGAGTGGCTTTCCTACAATTTCACGTAGATAAGCCTCGCCTGTAGGCAGCCTGTTTATGCGATACATCTCGCTAGGTTCTCCTGTATGCTCTACAGCATTCAGATGTCGTCCCGGTAGTATCCTGAAGGCGTCTTTACTCACAAACAACTCGATCCCTTTTGCACTCAACAGGTTGTTGTCCATTGAAAAGTCAATCGGTTGAGACAAATTGATGGTGATGGACCTTGCCTTAATATGTCCAATGAAGGAAGGTAGTTTCCGGCGACTGCCTTTCTCAAATAGGGATGTAAGGTAAAACCTCACCAGACCCATGATGCTCCTTGGCGCCAGGATAAGCCCGTGCATGCTGCCGTCGTTGATAAAGGAGTTGTTCAGAAGCCTGCGGGAGAGGAGGGTACTCTTACTGTACAACACAGCTATAACGCCAATAGCTGCTGTTACAAGCGGAGGCTTGTCTTCCGTTATGATGGTAAACTGCCGTGGCGTCAGTTCTTTACCTCCTTTAAAAATTCCTGCTACTTTTTCCAGAAAAGACTTGAAGCTGTTTTTAGAAACACTGCCAGACATCAGGCTCAGGCTGTTGCCGATAACTACCCTGTTGAAGACAGGCCGCCCGTTGCAAAGAAGCAAATCTGCCTTTATTCCCTTTTTTGCGTTTACTATATCCTCCATTGCCAGTTGTAGGCTGTCAGCAATACCATATCCCTGGCGAGCCTCCTTTAGGTCGGGATGCGGCAAAAAGGCAAGAGAGCAGTTTTGTCCCAGAATTATGGCTACCAACTCTCCCAACTGCTCATCGCTCAGGTACGTAATTATGTTGCTTCCTGGGGCAATATTGAGGTTATGTAAAGTAAAAGGAACCAGCTTTGGACTGTAAGCCGCCAGCGCAGGTACAATAGTTGTCTCAACCGTTTGCTGTGCTTCTATATCGTAAATTAATAATGGTTCTTTCATGCAGCGGTGAAAGGGTGTTACAAGTTATTACGAGTAGCTTGCTGTGTGGTCCTAGCTTATTTCTTACAGGACATGATTGCCCGTTTCTAACCTCCACAGCAGAGCTATGCAAAAACTTATACTATACGGCTCCCATGCTGCTGATAGCCGATAATTTTAAAGCTTTTCTGGTGCTACCCGCATAAAAAAGGCGGCCACACAATAGGCCGCCTTTTGTCTCTGTTTGTTGATACTATATTTTACTGAAGCTGCAACACTTGTTGGGTGGCTTCCTTGTCTTTTGCCAGTTGGGATTTCAAAGCTTCCAGGCCCTCAAACTTCTGCTCTTTGCGCAGCTGCGCAACAAACTCTACCGTGATAGGCTGGCCGTATATATCCTGGTCAAATTGCAGGATGTGAACCTCTAAACTCAGCTGCTTTCCATCTACAGTGGGGCGCAAGCCTATGTTCATCATACCAGCATAACGGGTTTCCCCCAACTTAACCCAAACCGCATACACGCCATTGGCCGGAATCAGTTTATGATTCCTGGGCAGGGCTAAGTTTGCAGTAGGGAAGCCTATGGTGCGGCCCAGTTTATTTCCTTCCACCACTTCGGAGGTAAGGGTGTAAGGGCGACCCAGATACCTGTTCGCGGTCTCTACATCACCATCTTCCAGGGCTTTCCTTATTTTGGTGGAGCTGACGCCGACATCATCCACATCCTGGCGGGGAATTTCCTCCACCTCAAAGCCATACTGCGCGGAGCGGGCTTTCAGGTTTTCGAAGCTTCCTTCCCGGTTTTTGCCGAAACGGTGGTCGTATCCAATTACCAGCACTTTCGTGTTGATGGCCCGCACAAGCACATCTGTAATGAAACTGCGGGAACTGGTGCGGGAAAATTCTTTCGTGAAAGGTATTATTAGCAGGTAGTCGATGCCGAAGTCGCGAAGGTGATCGATGCGTTCCTCAATTGTGGAGAGCAGCATCAGGCTATTATCTTCCGGGAAAAGCACGAGGCGTGGATGAGGCCAGTAAGTGATAACCACACTCTGGCCGTTACTCTGGCGGGCACATTCCTTCACGCGGTTCAGAATTTTCTGGTGGCCGATGTGTACACCATCAAATGTGCCGCTGGTAACAACGGGGTAGCTAAGTTGCGGGAAATCGTTTATATCACGAATTACTTCCATCCGCTTCTGTTTGCTTTTTTCTGATTGCCTGAATGTCTTCAATGGTGAGCGCGTCCTTCAGCCGGTACTCACCAATACGCGTGCGGACAAGGGACGATAGGTGTGCGCCACAGCCCAGTTTCTGCCCAAGGTCGTGCGCCAGGCTTCTGATGTACGTGCCTTTGCTGCAAACTACCCTGAAATGTACCTCAGCCCCTTCTATGGCGGTGATGTCGAAAGCTTGGATGGTAATTATACGCGGCTTTAACTCTGCGGACTTGCCTTTTCGGGCTAGGTCGTAGGCACGTTTGCCATCCACCTGCACAGCGGAGTAAATGGGAGGCACCTGTTCGATGGTACCCACAAATTCTGCTGCTGCGGCCTTTATATCACCCTCTGACAGGTGGCTGGTATCTTTTGTTTCTGTTACTTCCGTTTCACGGTCGTAGGAAGGGGTAATCTCTCCTAAGCGGATGGTGCCGGTATATTCTTTTTCCTGGCCCTGTATTTCATCAATGCGTTTGGTGAACTTTCCGGTGCAAAGAATGAGCAAACCGGAAGCGAGGGGATCCAAAGTGCCGGCGTGGCCTACCTTTTTCACCCGAATTGTGTTTCGCACTTTCTTCACCACATCAAAGGAGGTCCAGTCCAGTGGCTTGTTTATTAGAAGTATTTCGCCAGCGGCAAAATCATATTCCATTTTTATGCTTTTAAATCAAAACCCAGCGCCACCATTACTAACAGCAGCACACCAATGGCAATGCGGTAATAGCCAAACATTTTAAAGCCGTACTTTGTCAGAAAGCTGATGAAGAACTGTATAGCCAGCATCGCTACGACAAAGGCAACAAAGTTTCCTATGAGCAGCAGCTTCACATCGTTCGGCTGTATCACCTCAAAACTATTTTGAATCTTTACGAGGTCAAACTTAATTAGGTCTGACAACTCTAACCCGAGCAGATCGGTGATGAATTTATAAGTGGCGGCAGCAAGCATGGTGGGCACGGCAAGGAAGAAGGAAAATTCTGCAGCCGCCTTGCGGTTGATGCCCTGCGACATTCCACCTATAATGGAGGCTGCCGAACGGGATACACCCGGTATCATGGCAATGCACTGAAAGAAGCCAATGACGAGCGCATTTTTATAGGTGACGGTGTCATCCACAGCATGCCGGAACCACTTATCAACGAACAGGAGCACGACACCACCCACTACCAGCATAATGGCCGTTATCACCACGCTTTCCAGCATGGCATCGATTACATCGTTGAGGGCAAAGCCTATAACTGCGGCAGGAACAAAAGCCAGCAGTAGTTTCTGGTAAAAAACAAAATTCTGCAGAAAGCGGCGCCAGTATAGTACCACTACAGATAGAATTGCCCCAAACTGGATGTTCACCTCAAACACTTTCGTGATAGGCAACTCGTTAATACCCATCAGGCTCGCGGCGATGATCATGTGTCCTGTAGAAGACACGGGGAGAAACTCGGTAAGACCTTCAACAATGGCTAAGATAATAGCCTGCCAAACACTCATTTATTTTGTGCTTTATCCTTTGCCATAATGGCGAATAATTCTACTGCGAAACCTGCCAGTACAATGAGAGGGCCCAGCGTAATGCCTAAGAAACCTAATCCATAAGGCTCGTCGTCTAGGGTCATGATAAAAAAGCCGATGGCCAGCAAGGCAATGCCAACCAGCATCAGGATGTAGTTTTTCCTGCCAAAGGCAAGAACAGGTTTATTTTCTTCCATTACTTAATATAGTTCGTCCAGTGAAAGGCGCAGGTATTTCCGTACTGCCCTGTAAGAGCTCATAAAGCCAATAATCAAACCAACAACCACCAGCGCACCCATCAGAATATATGTCTGCTCCTCGTCACGCAGCAACCGGAGCTCCGATACCTCGTGGTAAGCATACTGCATCAGGGCATAAAGTAGGGCCGAAGCGATGATGCCACTCATAATGCCCTGCCATACAGCGCGGTTCAGGAACGGCCGCTGAATAAAAAACGAAGTAGCCCCCACCAGTTGCATGCTCCTGATAAGGAAACGCTGGGAATAGAGAGCCAGTTTAATGGTGTTATTGATCAATATGATAACCACCAGCACCAGAATGGCAGCAAAGGACAATAATACGATGCTGATTTTTTGAATGTTGCTGTTGATGGATTCTATCAGGCTCTCTACATATTGCACTTCGTACACTCCCTCCATATCCTCCAGGTCCAGCTTGATGCTTTTGAGGGTAGGAGAACTGGAGTGTTCAGCATCGATGCGCAGCACATAAGCATCGCGAAGCGGGTTGTCTCCCAGAAACTCCATAAAATCTTCGCCGGTTTCATCTAAAAATGCTTTGGCGCCTTCCTCTTTCGATATAAAACGAACCTGCGCTGCGCCCTCTTTATAAGCGATGTATTCTTTGGCAGCAAAGGTCTTCTGGAGGCGTACAAGCTGTACCTCCGTCAGGTTCCGGTCCAGGTACACCTGCATTTCAATGCTTTCTTTTACTCTTTCAGAGAGTTTGCCTGCGTGTATGAGCAGCAAGCCGAACAAACCGATGACAAAAAGGGCAAGCGAAATACTGAACACCACCATGGTGTGCGGGTAATTGCCTAATTTCTTTTTCTTGACGTGTTTTACTTGTGTTGCCATACCTGATGCCTTCCATCGCAAAATTAGAAATATATTTGAAATATGCAGGTAGTGCGGGGGCGTAAACACAAAAGCCACTAAATTAAATTGGTGGCTTGAGGGCTATAATTCTATTCTGGGGTCAGAGTCCAGGATGATGCGGTCACGTTCCAGCTCCTGCTCGCGGAGCCGCCGTTCCCGCCTGTTGCTGCCAAATAACTCGCTGAAGCTGTTAAAACGCTTGGTGTGCAGCACACTCACACTCTGGCTTTTCCTGATGCGGCCGGTATAAATATCGGGTGTGGTGCTATACTCCAGCCTTGCCCTTAGTTCGCCGCTTTGGGAGATGTAGTAATCAAGGGTCCAGTCGCCAATATAAGCGGCGCTGCCGCCTCCCGCATCGTCCCGTACTCCTCCAAAGCCTGTTTCGTTCGTCAGGCGGAGGCGGCCGTTAAAGAATGAATAGCTCAGGCGTAACTGCAGAGAAGCCAGTTGCTCCTGGCCGATGCCATCTAAACCAATGTCTACCTGCAGGTTTGTGTCGATGGAGTTAAACAAGCTGTTGAGCTGGCCGGAGAGCAAGCTGCCTAAGCTGCCGCCCACAGCACCGGCACCAATGCTTCCGTCGAAGGCCAGGGTGCCTGTAGGAGAGAGCCTTTGCAACACCAGTAAACTGAACACCTGGCGATTCAGCTCACTTGGGTCGTTTTTGATGGCGTTGATAGTGGGCAGCAAGGCTGTTTGAACATTCTGAGGCACCTCATCAAAGCTAAGCCCCAGGTCTATCTCCGGTGACAGCAGCGGTCCTGTCAGCTCAATGACAGCCGTTATGGGGTAGCGGCCTACAGATGAAGTGTTGTCCAGCACGGAGGAGGTTGTCAGGCTGCTGAGGGAGGCCATCTGGGTGTAATGTGCCGTAATATCCATGACACCGTTCACAGGGTCTCCGTTCCAGGTGATGGTGCCGCCCGGCACAACCGCAAATTCCTTTGTTACCAAACCTTCCAGCAGCTTCAGGTTATAGGCACCCTCTGTAATTTCAAACCCGCCATACATATGGAAGTCCCCGCGCGTGTCAATCGTCATACGTATCTGGCCGTTGCCTGAACCACGGATCACATCCCCGGTAGTGCGGTCAATGATGATTTCGAAGTAGGCATCATCGGTCACATCCAGTTCAAAGTTCATGTTGATGCCGGAGAGGTTAACTCTTTGCTCTTCAGCTTCTACATTCACCCCGGTGCTATCGGCCGGTGTTTTGTTTACAAACCGGATAAAGTCTTTCCGGGCTACATCCGTCTGGTAGTCAAGGGGCAGTACAATGCGGGTGTTTTCTTCGCTGCGCGCATTCACATTGATATTCAGGTTTTCTACAGGGCCCAGTACACTGGCTGTGCCGGTAGCGAAGGCGGTGCCATAAAATAACTCGTTCTGTGCCTCGCTGGTGTTCAGCACCATGAAATTGCGGTAGCGGGCCTCCATGTCTATCACCATGTTCGTGAAGCCGTCATGCGCTATACCACCGGTTACGGTTGCAGAATTGCCATAGATGTCGCGTAGCTGCGCGTTCCGGAAGCTAATGCTGTTGGGGCCAAAGTATACCCTGTCGTTAACACGGTAGGTCGTGTTCAGGTAGTCGAAGGTGAACTGGCCGTTGCTGACCATGACAGATCCCTTTAATACCGGGTACTCCAGGGAACCCAGTATCCTGATGCGCCCTTCCATGGTGCCTTCCAGGTCTGAGAACAGGGTATTGAGCACGGGCTCCACCAGTTTCAGGTTGGCCTGATCCATAACAGCTAACAAATCCAGCTGGTCTTCCTGGGCCTGAGGGTTATAGTTGCCCGTTACGGTGAGCACTTTTCTGTTTTCCCGCTGAATGCCAATGTCCACTTCCGCCCGTTGCTGGGCATTGCTCCAATCAGTATTGCCTACAATATTGCCGATGTACACCTGGTCGAGGTAGAAGGAGTCTACCTGCATGGCAGCTGTCAGCAAGGTGCGGGCATAAACATCCTGCGCCACCATTTCTGCTGTAAGTTCCCCTTCAATCTGCATAGAGAGGAGCGGGTTCAGGTTGTTCAGCTGAAAGTGCTCCACGTTCAAGAGGAGCCGGCTGTCCGGATCATCCGAAACGGTGCCTTCTGCCCGGATTACCTGCTCTTGGTTTGTGAGTGCAAAGTTTTCAAACACAAGCCTTCTGCCTCCCTCACTTATATATAAGGTGTTACCCGGCACAAAAGCCCACGGGTTCTGCTGAAGCGTGATATTTGACTGGTCAAAGACTATCTGTACCTGATTCTGCAGGAAGTTAAGGTCGCCCGTAATCATGGCGCGGTTGTTCTGCTCAGGTTGGCGGATGGCTGTTGAAAATTCGATGGTGCGCTCATTCCAGATGCCTTCCAGGAAAAAGTCCTCTGTTGTGCCGGCCCCGGGTAATTCCTGTCTCTGAGAAGTAAACAAAGCTGCCGCCAGCACATCCGGGTTCTGCTGCAGTTTTGAAGTGTTTAGCTCTATACTGTTTCCATACAGGATGTAGTCGTCATAGACCACAGTGTCTATGTCAGCGAACATCTGAAAAATAACTGTTTGGCCATGCCGGAAAGACCCTTCGACGGTAGCATTGTTGGAAACCACTAGTTCTGGCAGAAACAGCTCCAGGAGCGGGTTGATTTCTTTCAGGTACAGGTTATAGGTAAGCGCGTACTCGTTTGTGCCGGTGGCTGTTTTCCGGTTATAGTAGGCAGCTGTAGCGGCCTCGTTGCTTTCAAAATTCAGCTTGTATTCCTGCACCATGGTTTCCAGGTCTTCAATCAGCGTGGTGTAGTTGAAGTCTCCGGTTACACGCAGCGCAAGTGGGTCTGAATTCAGGAACAGGCTGCGGGTGCCGTCCGCTATTTCTGACTGTATCAGCACTGAGTCTACGGCTATTTGGTTTCCCTGATAGGATACGTAGGCACTATCAAAGCTTGCCGTTCCTTCGAAGGTGTCGAGGCTCAGGCCCTTGAAGTTTAAGTTAGCGTGAGCGCTTATAACCAGTGGCCTTGATGTCAGCTGTAGCGCCTGCAGGTTCACGCGCTCTAGGTCAGCCAGCATGTTGAAGGCTTTTCTGCCGCTGGCCAGGCTTACTTTGCCATCAGCCCTTATTACAAGATTTGGGTCGTTTACAGCAACCTGCCCCACAAAGGTTTGGTTGCGAAGCACCCCGTTTGCCACCAGGTTCTGGTAATTATAATCCAGGATCTGCACCTGGTTCACGGTGGCATTTACTTTTAAGTTGGCATCCTGTAAGGTAAAGCCAGAACCCTCCAGCCGGCCACTCATCGAAATTGTTCTTATCTGGTCCTCAACATCTAACAGCCGCCCGATATTGAAGCCATTCGTAGTGACATAACCGTTGTAGGAAGAGGCGCGGGTATTGTCGTCTATCTTCAGGTTGATATCTGATTTCACGTTTCCTAAAGCAGTCCTGAAGTCTCCGTTCGCAACAAAGTCGTTGTAGAAGCCAAGAAAGCGCCCCTCCAGGCTAACGGTACCCAAACGTGCAGCTATTTCATAGGCGTCCTGTGGCAGGAACTGCCGAATGTCCCTGGCGTTGATGGTGGAAGGCTGCAGGCGCAGGTTTGCAAACGTTTCTTCAAAATTTGGCAGCCCGTCCGCGTTAATCCTGCCTACAATATGCGTGTTTTCCCCGTATTCCAGGTCTACATTGGTGGCAGAGAAGTTGTTTACCTTACCCTTTAGTTCAAGCGAGTTAACCAGCAGGTTCTCATTGTATTCCTGGAGCTGCGGCGCAAAGGTGGCAATGTCTTTTGAGTAGATGCGCGAATCCTGCAGGTTAGCGGTCATGCTTACGCTGTCGATAAAGTGGCTGAAGTCTCCGAACCTGTTATAGTCAAAGCGGATATAGTGCTGCAGGTTGCTCTGGTCCACCTGCAGGTCCAGTTCATCCCACTCCCAGAAAGTGGAAGCATAGGTCATGCGGGTGTCGAGGTTGTGCAGCTGCGTGTTGGAGCGAGTCTCAGCTGCAGACAGGTTCGCCACCCTTACCTGTAGGGTATCCTCCAGTTGTATCTCGCTAAACCTTCCGGAAATTCGGTCAAAGGTCATGTGGGCATAATCCATGCCATAGGCAGAGCGGGGGGCATTAAAATCATCATACGTAAAGCGCCCGTTCTTTATGATGAGCTCGTTCAGCGCAAAGTTGAAAGGTTCTGATGGCTTTTGGGTGGTGTCTTTTGTGAAAAGGTTGCCCAGTGCGCTAAAGAAACTGTTCAGATTAAGCGTATCAGAGCCTTCATAATAAGCCAGGTTGGCACGCGGCTGCTCCAGCTCCAGCGTGTTTATGGTGAGGTTGTTCGGGGTGAAAATAGAGAAGGCGTCGATCTCGGCTTCCGCTCTGCCTACGTAAAGCAATTCGTTGTCCTTGTAATCGAGCACCTTGATATTCTCCAGCACCACATTGCTGAAGAAGGTGAAATCCACGCGCCCTACAGTTACTTCGTGGTCCACCGCCCCAGAGATGTAGGCGGCTATCCGCTGTGCTACTTTTGTCTGCACCCCCGGAAACCTTATTGCCACAAAAACAACTGCAAACAGCAACAAAAGGAACAGGATAAGCCCCAAAACTATTTTTAGAATAGCTTTTCCTATAACTTTGAAGTAATTTGTTGACTGTTCTTTTTCCAAAAGATGACTGTACCTACAATTTTAGCAATAGAATCTTCCTGCGATGAGACCTCTGCCTCCGTTATACAGGGTGGCAAGGTGCTCTCGAACATAGTGGCCACACAGGCCGTTCACGAGCTGTATGGCGGAGTAGTGCCGGAGTTAGCTTCAAGAGCTCACCAGCAAAATATTATACCTGTCGTAACGCAGGCTTTACGTAAAGCAAATGTAGCAAAAAGTGACCTAAATGCAGTTGCCTTCACCCGCGGCCCCGGACTTTTGGGAGCATTGCTGGTAGGCTGCTCGTTTGCTAAATCCTTTGCGCTTGGCTTAGGTATTCCGCTGATAGAGGTAAACCACATGCAGGCCCATATTTTGGCCCACTTTATTGATGAACCTATACCGCAATTTCCGTTCCTGTGTTTAACAGTAAGCGGTGGCCATACCCAGATTGTGCTCGTAAAAGACCACCTGGACATGGAGGTTATCGGCCAGACAACAGACGATGCTGTAGGAGAGGCCTTTGACAAGACAGCGAAGATGCTGGGTTTGCCTTACCCGGGCGGGCCGATGCTGGATAAAACTGCTGCCACCGGTAACCCGAATGCCTTTGACTTTCCGGTGGGAAATATGCCCGGTTACAATTACTCGTTTAGCGGCATTAAAACTTCTGTGCTCTACTTTCTGCGGGATAAAACGAAGGAGCAGCCTGGTTTCGTACAGGATAACCTGGCGGATATCTGCGCCAGTGTACAGAAGACGCTCATTAAAACGCTACTAAAAAAAGTGGTACAGGCCACCAAAGACTTAGGCATTAAGGAGGTGGCCATTGCCGGTGGTGTTTCTGCAAACTCCGGATTGCGGCAGGCATTGCAGGACTATGCTAAAAAATATAAATGGAATGTATATGTACCTGCCTTTCAGTATTGCACCGATAATGCAGGTATGATAGCTATTGCTGCACATTATCAGTATCTTAAGGGAGATTTTGCCTCTCAATACGTAAGCCCTGAGCCAAGATTAAAGATCTGAGTCGGGGTATAGATAAAGATATGTAAGTTGCTGCTACAGGGCCACGGTAGGCGTTAAAAATCTTTGGCACCTGGCTCGTATAGCTGATTGATATGTCAAACGAATTCATAGCCAAACATGGCTTTCAAAAACTCATAAATGGCGAAAGATAAAGAGAGAATAAAAAAGCACGTTAACATTGTTAATCGAAAGGCTTCCTTCGAGTACCAATTCATGGACAAGTATACTGCAGGTATCATGTTGATGGGAACCGAAATCAAATCTATCAGGGAAGGCAAAGTAAACATGGGGGAAGGCTATTGTATCTTTCAGCGTGGAGAGCTGTGGCTGCATAATGTGCATATCTCCACTTACACGGAAGGAACTCACTATAACCATGAGCCTACCCGTGCACGCAAACTTTTACTTAATAAGAGAGAATTGCGCAAGCTGGAGGACGGGGCACAGGAGCAAGGCGTTACCATCATACCTACCCGTGTCTTTATCAGCGAACGTGGCTTTGCTAAAGTAGAGATTGCGCTGGCACGTGGTAAGAAGCTGTATGACAAGCGACAGGATATCAAGGAAAAAGACGTCAAACGCGAAATGGCCCGCAGCGGGTTTTAGTCTTTAACATCTTTACATCCCTAAATTTCAATTTTATAAAGTGGAACATGGAATTTGCATGCTGAGCCTGGTGCCCATGCGTGCTGAAACATCTGATAAAGCAGAGCTGGTAACGCAGCTTATTTTTGGTGAATGCTATGAAATCGTAAACACCGAAGGAAACTGGCTGCAGATACAGCTGGCATCCGACGGATATGTAGGCTGGATTGATTTTAAACAGCATACTGCGGTTACACCTGAATATTTCGAAGCCTGGAAAAGCACCCGACATGCCCGGGTGCTGGACCTGTTGCAGGTGGTACATAATAATGATGTTCCGGTACCAATAGGCATTGGGAGCTACCTTCCCTTTTTCGACGGCAGGAGCATCCTTGTGAATGAAACCAGGTATGCTTACGCCGGCTGCGCCGCTGCCCCAGACAGTAGGCCACCACAAGCAGCACTTTTGGAAGTAGCTGCTAACTTTCTTAAGTTCCCCTATTTATGGGGAGGTAAGTCTGTGTTTGGTATAGACTGCTCTGGCTTTACACAGCAGGTGTTTGGGATATGCGGCTATCAACTTCCCCGCGATGCATACCAGCAGGTAGCGCATGGGCAGGAAGTGCATTTTGTGGAGCAGACACAACCCGGTGACCTTGCTTACTTCTCAAATGCAGAGGGGCGTATTACTCACGTTGGCATCACGCTGGAGGGGCAGAAAATTATGCATGCCCACGGTGAAGTGCGTATCGATACACTGGACCATACAGGAATTTACAATAAGGATTTGAAGCGGTACACCCACCACCTCCGCATTATTAAAAGAATTTTACTTTAAAATTTTTTAAATTTCTGTGAAGCTAGAGGATAATTAGGTAATTTATACCGTACAAGTTGAGCATAAGCTCTTTATGTGCGGTCATGAAAGATAAAGTACTCATTCTTAACCAGGACTTCAGTGCCATTGCCATCTGCTCTGTGCAGCGGGCTTTCCTGCTTGTATACCTTGAAAAAGCAGAGATGATATCAAAGGCGGAAGGCTTCTTTCTGCACACCGTCAGTACTGTTTATCCCGTTCCCTCCGTTATTCGCCTGCAACGTTATGTACGGGTCCCTTACTACGGCATTGCGCTAAGCCGGCACAATGTAATGCGCCGCGACAACTATAGCTGCCAGTACTGTGGCACTGCTAAAAATCTGACACTGGACCACCTGCTTCCCCGATCCAGAGGGGGAGAAACTGCCTGGCAGAACCTGGTGACAGCCTGTTCGCGCTGCAACTCCCGCAAAGGGGACCGTACACCGGAGGAAGCTGGTTTGAAACTAAAAACACTTCCCAGGAGGCCTTCCTTGCTGAATTTCCTGCAGCTGCACCTTTCTCCCTCAAACAAGGATTGGAATATGTACCTGGGCATAAAAGAAGAAAAAATAAGCTCAGGTGACACGCTCTGATTACTGAATAGTCAGCCCTACAACCGCTTTTTCGAAACTCTCCTGCCGGGGTATTTTCCAACATAACTCCCATCGGGGAGGGATGCCCTCTCTTTGCTTTCCATATGGCGGCTGCAGTACTATGAGAGCGTAGCAGGCTTGCTTTGGCTTTGCTGCACCCAGCAGGCTTTAAAAAGGTACAAAAGGTTTAGCCTGAATACCTTGCCCGCTGTTCTTTGATTCCTTTCCCTGGTTTTCTGCTCATAATGTACTCATTAAAAGCTTGTAACATGATGGAACCATATAGTATTTATCATGTTTATTTATTACTTTTGCGATTCATTCGAATGAATGGGGCTCAGGCAGGTGCCTGGGAGATGTTAAACTAAACCAAATCAGCCGATTGCTCTAGGCTGGTGGCTACTCCAGAGCAGTAAAATATTATGAGTAATTCTCCAGACAATTTTGATTGGGACAAGGTTGAGTCCCAGGGTTTCGGTTCAGGTTACAGCAAATCTGAGAAAGCCGAAATGGAACAAATGTATGACGACACCCTGACTACCGTACAGGAGCAGGAGGTTGTTAAAGGAACCGTGGTAGGTATCACTGATCGTGATGTGATCTTGAACATTGGTTTCAAATCTGACGGCCTGGTGCCAGTTTCAGAATTCAGGGATCTGCCTGACCTGAAAGTGGGTGACGAGGTTGAAGTATTTATCGAAGACCAGGAAGATCCAAACGGTCAGCTTATCTTGTCCCGCAAGAAGGCGAAAATCGTTAGCGCCTGGGCTCGTATCTACGACGCACTTGAGAATGACAACATTCTGGATGGCGTTGTGAAGAGAAGAACAAAAGGTGGTCTTATCATGGATATCCATGGTGTGGAAGCCTTCTTGCCAGGTTCTCAAATCGACGTGAAGCCAATCCGTGACTTCGACGTGTTTGTAGGCAAGAAAATGGAAGTGAAAGTTGTGAAAATCAACGCCGCTTTCGACAACGTGGTAGTATCCCACAAAGTACTTATTGAGAAAGACCTGGAGCAGCAGCGTGCCGCTATCCTGAACAACCTTGAGAAAGGTCAGGTTCTGGAAGGTATCATCAAGAACATGACAAACTTCGGTGTGTTCATCGACCTTGGTGGTGTTGACGGTCTGCTTCACATCACAGATATTTCTTGGGGACGTATCAACCACCCAGAAGAAGTATTGAACCTTGACCAGAAAGTGAACGTGGTAGTTCTTGACTTTGATGAAGACAAGAAGCGTATCTCCCTTGGTATGAAGCAGCTTACGCCGCACCCATGGGATGCTCTTCCTGCTGAAATCGAGGTTGGTTCTAAAGTAGAAGGCCGTATCGTAAACGTGGCTGACTACGGTGCATTCCTTGAGTTGATGCCAGGAGTAGAAGGTCTTATCCACGTTTCTGAAATGTCATGGTCACAGCACCTGCGTAACCCTCAGGACTTCATTAAGCAAGGCGACGAGGTTCAGGCAGTTGTGTTGACGCTGGACAGACAGGAGCGCAAGATGTCACTTGGTATCAAGCAGCTTACAGAAGATCCATGGACAAAAGAAGATGTGTTAACGAAATACGCAGTAGGCACCAAGCACACTGGTATCGTTCGTAACCTGACTAACTTCGGTCTGTTCCTTGAATTGGAAGAAGGTGTAGATGGTCTGGTACACGTATCTGACCTGTCCTGGACTAAGAAGATCAAGCACCCATCTGAGTTCGTGAAAGTTGGTGAAAACCTGGACGTAGTTGTGCTGGAGCTGGATGTTCCAAACAGAAGACTAGCCCTGGGCCATAAGCAACTGGAGGAGAACCCTTGGGATACATTCGAGTCTGTATTCAACATTGGTTCTGTACACAGAGCTACTGTTCTTGAGAAATCAGACAGAGGCGCTACACTGGAGCTGCCATACGGCATCGAAGGTTTCGCTTTCCCTAAAGGTCTTACAAAAGAAGACGGTTCTACTGTAGAAGCTGGCGAGAGCCTTGACTTCAGGGTAACTGAATTCTCTAAAGAAGATCGTAAAATCATTCTTTCTCACACTGCTTCTCACTCAGACGTAGATGCAGCAAGAACTGCCAGAGCTACTAAGAAAGCAACTCCTGGTGCAGCTCCTGCTGGCGAGAAGAAAGCTGCTGCTCCAAAAGCGAAGAACGATGTAGACAAGTCAACTCTTGGTGACCTGGATGCACTTTCTGCCCTGAAAGAGCAGATGCTGGAGAATGAAAAAGAAGCTGGTGTTAAGAAATTAGAAGCTGCTGCTGCTAAAAAGTCTGGAGAGGCTGAAGGCAATGACGAAGCTGCTGATGACGAGAACAACGCTTAAGCTTTGAGCATATTTTTTCAGGAAAGCCCCGGGTTATACTGGGGCTTTTTTGTTTCGCGCTGTTTAAAGGAAGGGCAGTAGGAGTTCATTTTCCTGATTGTTTAGCCGACACCTGGAACAGCCGGGTACACTCATAAACGCTGAAAATAGCTGGTCCTGGAGCAGAAAATATGGATTGCTACAGATTTTTTTCCACTGCTAGCGGAAGGCCTATGCCGTTCATTCATACAGAGATAAGGGACGAAATTGGTGCCCCATCTTGTTTTTGGTACCGTATTGCTGCAGCATTTTTTGAAAAAAAAGCGTTTAGAATTTGAGAAGTATATTTCTCTAAGTATATTTGCACTCCCATCGAACAACACGGTAACGTGGCCGAGTGGCTAGGCTCAGCTCTGCAAAAGCTGCTACAGCGGTTCGAATCCGCTCGTTACCTCAAAACCCTGCTAAAATATTAGCAGGGTTTTTTGTTTATCCCCCTTTTCATTTTCCCTTTCATTCCCCTGGCCGTTTGTCAAGGGTTTTATCTGGCGCTTTGTTTCAGGGCAGACCTAATCTTTTGGCACTCGCTTTCGTACTGATTGCTACAATCTACCCAATGACATGAGCTTCGTCATGTCATTGGGTAGATTGTTTCTGAACCCCCTGTTCCCTCCGGAATGGTGGTTACAGAATTGTACTGTTTTTCGTGCATCATTTTTTATACCTATGAGATGCAGGTGAGGGCACCTGCTATCTGCTTAACAAAATCTTGTATTGGTTACCCATCCACCCAAATCATGAATATCGTAGACTTGCGCGTTATGCGCGGGCCAAATTACTGGTCAGTAAAGCATCCTAAAATCATTGTCCTAAAACTGGATCTGGAAGAACTCAGTCAAAAGCTCACAAACGATGTTCCCCGCTTTCTTTCAAGAATAAAGAAACTGTTGCCCGGCTTACAGAAGCATCGCTCTGTAGAAGGAGTAGAGGAAGGCTTCTTTATGTCAGTGGAGGCAGGTACTACTTTTGCGCATGTAGTGCAGCATGTAGCGCTTGAACTTCAGACGATGGCAGGTATGGAAAGCGGCTATGGCCGATGTTACCCAGCGCATGAGGAAGGCCACATGATGGTGATTTATTCTTATCAGGAGGAGCGGGCCGGGGAGTATGCCGCCTATGCCGCTTTGCGTATCACCAAAGCCCTGGTGCAGGGAAATAAGTATCGGCTAAGTGATGATGTAAACCGCCTGCACGAAATCAGGGAAGACGAATATTTCGGCCCGAGTACCTTTTCCATTGTTTCTGAAGCCGTGAGCAGGGGCATTCCTTATATCAGGCTCAACAGTCACTCCCTGATCCAACTGGGATACGGCAGATACCAGAAGCGCATACAGGCTACGATGACCTGTAAAACAGCCTGCTTTGCTGTAGAAATTGCCGGAGATAAAAGAGCGACAAAGGCTATACTGAGTGAGGCGGGTATACAGGTGCCAAAAGGCACTACCGTCTATGATCTGGAGGAACTGAAGCGGGCGATTGACTGGCTAGGTTACCCGATAGTTATCAAACCACTGGACGGTAACCATGGAAAAGGAGCCTCTATCAATATAAATGACTTAAAAGATGCTCAGAAAGGCTTTGCGGAAGCACGTAAGTTTTCATCGGGTGTAATTGTAGAACAGTACATCCAGGGCTCTGACTTCCGTCTTCTTGTCATAAACCGTCGCTTTGTAGCAGCCTCCATGCGCACACCGGCCATGGTGACGGGTGATGGCACTTCTACTATCAAGCAACTAATAAACCGGGAGAACAAAAATTCGAATCGCGGTATTGGCCATGAAAAGTCACTCACTAAAATTCAGGTGGACAAGCAGACCCAAAGCATCCTGAAGAGCCGGAAAATCACGTTAGACACTGTATTGCCGGAGGGAGAGGTGCTTTATCTGAAAAGCACGGCCAACCTCAGTACGGGTGGTACAGCAACCGATGTCACTGACCTGGTAGACCCGTATAATATATTAATGGCAGAGCGTATTGCCGGCCTTGTGGGGCTGGACATCTGCGGCATTGACGTGATGACTACGGACATTGCCATTCCGTTGAACGAGACGCGCGGAGCTGTGCTGGAGGTGAATGCTGCTCCGGGTTTCCGGATGCACGTGTCGCCAACTTATGGCTTGCCCCGCAATGTGGCAGAGCCAGTTATAGACATGCTGTTCCCGCGAAACGAACCGGCACGTATACCTATTATTGCTATAACCGGTACAAACGGTAAAACCACTACCACCCGCCTGCTGGCGCACATGGTAAAGTCTAATGGCTATCAGGTAGGCTATACCACTACAGATGGCATCTACATTCAGGATAAACTGCTGGAAAAAGGAGACACCACAGGGCCTTACAGTGCTGAGTTTGTGCTGAAAGACCCGACGGTAAACTTTGCGGTGCTGGAGTGTGCCCGGGGTGGCCTGCTGCGCTCCGGACTCGGTTTTCAGCAATGTGATATTGGAATTGTAACCAACGTAAGTTCTGATCACCTGGGAATGCGCGACATTCATACGCTGGAGGAACTGGCAAAGGTAAAAGCAGTGATACCAAAAAGCGTGAGCAAAGAAGGCTATGCTATTTTGAATGCGGATGATGATTTTGTTTATGCCATGGCAGCAGGCCTGCAGTGCAAAGTGGCTTTCTTTAGTATGGATGAAGAGAACCCGCGTATCCTGCAGCACATATCAGAGGGAGGCCTGGCGGCAGTTTTCGAAAACGGCTATGTTTCTATCTTTAAAAACAGCTATAAGATAAGGATTGACCGTGTGGCAGATATTCCGCTTACGTTTGGAGGCAAAGCCCGCTTTAACATTGAAAATATTCTCGCTGCTTCACTGGCAGGTTATATTTCTCATTTTGATAAAGAAAACATCAAAACATCGCTTCGTACCTTCATCCCTTCACCAGACAAAACACCGGGAAGAATGAACCTGTTCAAATTCCCTGACTTTGAGGTGCTGGTTGACTATGCCCACAACGTTGGAAGCCTTAAAGCTGTGGGAGACTTTATGAACAGCCTGGAAGCATCGAAGAAAGTAGGAGTAGTGGCCGGTGTAGGAGACAGAAGGGCGCAGGACTTGTACGAACTTGGACAGGTGGCAGGGCAAATCTTCGACGAGATTATTGTGCGCCTGGATAAAGACCTGAGAGGGAAAAGTGCAGCAGAGATTACGGAACCGCTTATAGAAGGTATAAAGGACAGTGCTCCTGACAAAACGCCAAAGCTAATACCGGAGGAGATGCGTTCTATTGCCTATGCGCTGGAACACGCTGCACCTGGCGCTATCATTGCCATATTTAGTGAAGATATACAGGAGGCCGTAAAAATGGTGGAAAGCTTTAAAGTGATACAGGATAGAAAAGAATTTGTTGATTGAGTACAGGATACTCTTTTCGGCACCTCAGGTTTGTGTAGAACGGACTTTTTCCTAAAGCTTTAGACAAAACAAAAGCCCCTGCTGTTCGGCAGGGGCTTTTGTTTTTATGAGAGGCGGCAAAGGCTATTTCAAAACGAAAGACGTTTTTCCAATAATGAAACCATCTGTATAAAGTTCTACAATATGCTCTCCTTTTTTGTACTCGGCGTTTTTGTCGTACGTAAAGCTTAGTTGCTGCTGCGTGTTATCAAACACGAAATCACGCTTGGCTGTGAAGTACACATTCTCGCCGTCAATCTCAAAAGAACCAGATCCGGTAGCTAGGTTGTAAAGGGCAGCACCATCCGGTTCAATCAGGCGCATGTAAACTGTTTTAGGTTCTTTAGCAGCTACATCATTCTTCGCCAGGTTAAACACGATTCTTATTTTATCTACCCGCTTTGCCCTGAACTCATTGTCAGAGTCTTCCTTCTCTTTACCACGCTGGTTAATGATGTTGACGTTCATGTTCTGCGCTTCCAGTTTGGAGGCTAACTTCACTTTCTCGCTTAAATCACGGTTGCTTGTCTTAAACGTGGTCAGGCTATCCGTCAACTTGTTCTGCGTTGTTTTCAGCTCCGTGTTTTCAGTGAAGAGCACTTCATTATCTGACTTCAGCTGTGCAATTTGCTCATCTTTCTGCTTCAGCTGCTGTTCAAAGACTGAGGCTCTGTCGCGGAAGCGGCGCTGGTCACTTAAGCTGTAGCTGCGTTTTCTGAAGCCACGCAGTTCATTTAAATCAGCACTGATGGCTGCAATCTGGGTCTCCAGCGAGTCATTCTCCAGTCCCATTGCCTGCAGCTCCTGGCTTTGGCGCTCAAAGTCAGCTTTCAGGGCCTCGTAAACTTTAATCTGGTTCTCCAGTTCTTCATTTTTAACCCGGATAATTTCGGCTTGCTCTTCGGTCTTCTCTTTTTTCTGGTAATTCATGTAAATCAGAATACCATTTATACTGATAAGGACGACTAGCAGGCCACCAATTAAAAGCTTTCTGTTGCTTCGGTTTTCAGGTGTGTTCGCTGACATATGTGTTATTTGGTTGTTGTTTCTGTTAAATTAGGCTTTATTTTAAATAATAACATGGAGCTCAACCCGAGCAAGCATCAAATATAACATTTTTGCTCTATTAAACTAACGGGATGGAACAACAATTTAATGCAGCCTATTGGCAGCACCGGTACGAGCAAAACCAGACAGGTTGGGATGCTGGTGAAGTAACGACGCCGCTCAAGGAATATTTTGATCAGCTACAGAACAGGCAAATGCGCATATTGATTCCAGGGAGCGGCAACGGGTACGAAGCAGAATACCTTTTTAAACAAGGGTTTGAGCAGGTGCACCTGGTCGATGTGGCGGAGGCCCCGCTGCAGAACTTTGCGCAACGTGTGCCTGACTTCCCGAAGGACCACCTGCTGCACAAGGATTTCTTTTTGCTGGAGGGCGAGTATGATTTGATAGTAGAGCAAACATTTTTCTGTGCCCTCAGTCCCGCCTTGCGTACCGATTATGCACGTCAGTGCGCCTCTTTACTTAAAACGGGAGGTAAGTTGATGGGGCTGCTCTTTGACACGAACTTCACGCACGAAGGCCCCCCGTTTGGGGGCAGCCGGGAAGAGTATAAAAGGTATTTTGAGCCTTATTTTCGTTTCCTGCACTTTAATACTGCTTACAATTCGATACAACCACGACAAGGCAGAGAGCTTTTTATACTGCTGCAAAAAAGGAAACAGAATCCGTATGATGTGTCCATTGCAACATAGAAAGCCGGTGAGAACAATTCCTGAACCTGAACACAAAATTCATCATTGATATTGTACCTTTGTACAGCGTTTAGGCGATAAAAGAATAAGATATGTTTGAGATACCAAAACTGAAACACACAGAAAGTGGCAACTTTTTTTTGATGGCGGGCCCTTGTGCCATTGAAGGAGAAGAAATAGCCATGCAGATAGCGGAACGCCTGAAAACCCTTTCAGACAAGCTGCAGGTGCCGCTCATTTTTAAAGGCTCCTACCGTAAGGCAAACCGCTCGCGCCTCGACTCCTTTACCGGTATAGGCGATGAGAAAGCGCTCCGCATTCTGCAAAAGGTGAGCCAGGAGTTTGATGTGCCAACAGTAACGGATATACATGAAACAACAGAGGCTGCAATGGCGGCTGAATACGTGGATGTGTTGCAGATACCTGCTTTCCTGTGCCGCCAAACCGATTTATTGATTGCTGCTGCCAACACAGGCAAAGTGGTCAATATCAAAAAAGGACAGTTCCTTTCCGGTGCTGCCATGCGTTTTGCTGTTGAGAAAATACACGATTCAGGCAATGAGAAGGTAATCCTCACCGACAGAGGGAATTCTTTCGGCTACTCCGACCTGGTGGTTGACTTTAGGAACCTGCCGGAAATGAAAGCGATTGGTGCTCCTGTCGTGATGGATGTGACACACTCCCTGCAGCAGCCCAACCAAAGCTCCGGGGTGACAGGAGGTAAGCCTGCATTGATAGAAACAATTGCTAAGGCTGCCATAGCGGTTGGAGCCGATGGCTTGTTTATTGAAACCCACCCGCAGCCAGGCATTGCCAAATCAGATGGAGCCAACATGCTGCCGCTGGATCAACTGGAAGACCTGCTGAAAAAGCTTATCCGCATCCGGCAGGCAGTGCTGTAGTGTACTATCAGAGCTAAAACAGGAGGGGCAAGAAGATTTTCTCTTGCCCCTCCTGTTTTAGAATGAGTATTACCAATGGACTTGCGCTACAGATATCCTGTAAAGTGATGAAACCTGCCTTTCTTCCTCCACAACGTCATTACTAAATCAGGATAAACAGATTAACCTGCAAAGGCGTAAGTTTTGCATCCTCTGTTAGGTGTCAAAAGCGCAGCGTGAAATGCTCCTTGGGTTGTGTGCTCCGGAAAAAGACCAGACCAACAAAGAAAAGATCCACTGTCTGCATTACTTCCGGGTGTTGTTTTATCTCCTTCCAGGCCCGCTTCATTTCTCCTGACCAGTAAATATCATCCAGCACAAAAACGCTGTGCTCGTGCTTTTTGGTGAGGCAGCTGTTAAAATATTGTATGGTGGGGGCATAGCGGTGGTTCCCGTCGAAAAAGGCAAAATCCAGCTTGTTTATTTGCTGCAACTGTTCTTCTAGAGTATCATCCAGGTTGCCTTCAACAATTTGAATGTGCCTAAGCCCCAGTTGCCTGAAGTTTTCGCGTGCTACTTTAGCTATGTTCGGGCACCCTTCGAAGGTAACTACAGGGGCATTTTTACGGGCTTCTGCCAGGTAGGAGGTAGTGAGTCCTAGCGATGTGCCTAATTCAAAAATTGTTAGGGGCTGAAAGTGATTAACTAAGCGAAACAGCAACTGTCCGTACTTGGCTGGCTTAGCTGAAGTTCGGGCAATGTCCTGAACTTTCCGTTGCCGCTGCTTCAGGTCTTTTGAACCTGCGCCCAGATCAGTAACATTCAATTGCCGGTTATCCTGCAGTAATTTCTCGCGTAGCATTTCTACACGAGCATAAGCCGGGTAGTGCCCGTCATGCTTTAGAACATGGTGGTACAGGTTGAAAACGAAAGGGGAGTGGACACCGTGCAGCTTGAATGCTTTAGTCCGGTACAGCAGGTAATCAGCAGCTAATCGAAGGGAAGACACAGATGGGGTTTGGGCAAAGTGTTAGATAAAAGACACAACCATCCATCAGATGTAGCATATGGTTTTACCCGCTGTGTCCTTTACCTGCCGTTCTTTATTTTAATTCAGTTTATAAGGTACTACCAGTGTAAACTCCGGAATGGTAACATGAAACTGACGCCCGTCAATTAAACGTTCCATCAGGTACGTTCCGCGCATTTTTCCAATGCCGGTTTTCAGGTTACAACCTGACACATACTCATGCATCTCTCCCGGTTCCAGCACAGGTTGCTGGCCAACTACTCCTTCGCCCTCTACCTCGCGTACCACACCTGTTGCATCGTGTATGTGCCAATGGCGGCGCAACAGCTTTACGGTGAACTCGCTGTGGTTTTCAATTTTGATTTTATAGGCAAAAACAAAGTGTTGCTGCACCGGACTGGAGTAGTCTGGCAGATAGTTGGCCGTAACCGTAATCTTTACACCTTCAGTTGTTTTTGTATCCATGTTCCATCGTTTTTTGTATACTTACCAACCATTGCAGTGGCTGCAGGTTGCTTCAGTGGAATATTACCCTACTTTTCCTAACCCTCAAGCATATCAACATATGAATGTAAAGATAGAAGAAAGCTGGCAAAATGTACTCCAAGACGAATTTGAAAAGCCGTATTTCAAGCAACTTGTTTCTTTTGTTAAAGACGAATACACTACACAAAAAGTTTATCCGGCGGGCAATCAAATATTTAACGCCTTCGAGAAATGCACATTTGATGAGGTGAAGGTTGTTATATTGGGCCAGGACCCTTACCATGGCCTTAATCAGGCAAACGGGCTCGCTTTTTCTGTGAGTGATAAAGTGCGCATCCCGCCTTCTTTGCTCAATGTATTTAAGGAAATCAAAAACGACCTTGGCAAAGAAATGCCTGCATCCGGAAACCTGGAGCGCTGGGCAGAGCAGGGGGTACTCTTACTCAATGCCACCCTAACCGTACAGGCAGGCAAAGCGGGTTCACATCAAAAGAAAGGGTGGGAGGAGTTTACAGATGCCGTTGTGCAGAAAGTAAATGACCTGAAGGAGCATGTAGTGTTTATGCTGTGGGGAGCTTATGCGCAGAAAAAAGGAGCCTTTATCGATGACAATAAACACCTGGTACTGAAAGCAGCTCATCCTTCGCCCTTTGCCGCTGACCGTGGCTTTTTCGGGAGCCGCCACTTCAGTAAAGCCAATGCCTATTTAAAGGAACACGGGAAAGAGCCGATTGAATGGTAGCTGTTTTACCAGCCAGCTTTTTCGTATTTAGATTTAACTTAATTATAATGAAGATATACCATAACACCCGTTGTAGTAAAAGCCGCCAGGCACTGGAACTAATAAAGGATGCAGGACAGGAAGTAGAGGTCATAGAGTACCTGAAAACACCGCCTACTGCCTCCGTGCTTAAGGACGTGCTTCAGAAACTAAATATGAAGCCGGAGCAGCTGTTACGTAAGAATGAAGCAGTATACAAAGCATCCTATAAAGGCAAAAACCTTACGGATGAGGAGTGGATTGAGGCAATGGTGGCACACCCTGTGCTGATAGAGCGGCCTATTGTGGTGAAAGGCGACAAAGCAGTTTTGGGAAGACCACCTGAAAATGTACAGGCGCTGCTTTAGCGTGTGCGGATGCTGAGAGTTGAACACAAAAAACATGACTCATCCCGGAGTTTAGGAATGGGATAAAAAAGGAAGAACCTCCTGTTCTAGTGGTAGCTATATCACTTAAAGCAGGAGGTTCTTTATGTCTAGACAAGGTACTAA
>NZ_BAAGXV010000066.1:0-27695 GCF_054779655.1 Pontibacter brevis | reverse complement strand
GAAGAACCTTGGTCAGACAGGAAAAGAAGGCTGATAATTACCTGGCATTCCTGCTGCTCGCGTGCATGAAGATAATGCTTAGGTATTTTTGAGATAGCTTCTAGTTGTTATGCCTCCTGTAACTGTGTAGACAGAGAGCGTGTGCCTGTCTTTACCTTGTCCTGCCTTTCTCTGTCTGCGCTACAGCAAGCTTAGTCACCTTCGCGCGTATGATAAACGGCTTTTAATTGCCTCTGTCTGTCATACAAGGGTTTACATACGAACCAGGAAGTATCTTCTTAGATTGCTCTTCCCTTCTAAACTCTTCTAAGCTTTGCTAATTTAAAACAAAAGGCGGCTACACCTGGGTATAGCCGCCTTTTATCTTTTATTTTAGCTTTCTGTTATTCTTTAGGCTTGTTGGCGCCTCCCCCTCCTGGGTTGGCAATGGAGTTGCGCATGTCAGTGTCAGACTGGATGTTCTGCATGCGGTAATAGTCCATGATGCCCAACTGGCCGTTGCGGAAGGCTGCTGCAATGGCCTGAGGCACTTCCACCTCGGCCTGAATTACGTTGGCGCGGGCCTCCTGTGCTTTGGCGCGCATTTCCTGCTCTACGGCCACGGCCATGGCACGGCGCTCTTCGGCTTTTGCCTCAGCCACCTTCAAGTCGGCACCTGCCTGGTCAATCTGCAGCTTGGCGCCAATGTTCTCGCCTACATCGATGTCGGCAATATCAATGGAAAGGATTTCATAGGCAGTGCCCGCATCCAGGCCTTTCTGCAGCACCAGTTTAGAAATAATGTCCGGGTTCTCTAAAACGCTTTTATGAGAGCCTGAAGAACCAATAGACGTCACGATACCCTCTCCCACACGGGCCAGGATGGTTTCTTCGCCGGCACCACCAACCAACTGGTTGATGTTGGCGCGCACCGTTACGCGGGCTTTTGCAATCAGCTGGATACCGTCCTGTGCCACAGCGGCCACGTTGGGCGTGTTTATTACCTTCGGGTTAACAGAAGTTGTCACAGCTTCGAATACATTACGGCCGGCCAGGTCTATCGCGGTGGCCTGCTTGAAGGAAAGTGGAATGTTGGCTTTGTCGGCAGAAATAAGCGCCTTGATAACCGTTGGCACATTACCGCCTGCCAGGTAGTGTGTCTCCAGTTCTGTGGTGGTGAGGTCGATGCCTGCCTTGGTGGCGTTTATCATGGAGTTGACAATAAGGCTGGGTGGCACCTTCCGGATACGCATAAACACCAGCTCTGCCAGCCCTACCCTTACCCCGGAGAAAAGGGCCGTGATCCAGAGGCTGATAGGCACAAAGTACAGGAATATCATCAGGGCCACAATGACTCCTGCAATAATGAGCAATACCGATAGGTTTTCCATCTGTGTTTTTTAGCTGACTTCTTCTACTATTATTTTATTTTGACTCAACCTGATGATGCGGACTGTTCTGTTAGGTGCCACAAACTCTCCCTGGGTCTGCACTTCGTGAAGGCGTTCAGAAAACAGCGCAGTGCCCTGGGGGCGCAGTGCTGAAACTGTCGTGCCGATTTCACCTTCCTCCAGCAGATGGGGGTTGTCTTCGTTGACATGGCTGCGGTTCTGATTTTTCAAGGCAAATTGCGACCAGCTGTTAGAGCGGAAGCTATAGACAAATGCCAAAGCGCCTATCAGCACTGTACCAGCAAGAACAATGTGCCCGATGGTGGTGCCGAGTGCAGCATATCCTATCCAGATGCCAATGGCAGCAAGTATAAAGCCTAAGATACCTACAATGGTTGTGCCCGGCACAAAAATCAGCTCCACAATAATCAGGAGCAAACCTATGCCAATGAGTAGTACAACTGTAACCCAGTCCAGTAACATCGTGCGGTGCGTTTGTATAGGTAAATATAGCTAATTCTCCACAAGGGAAAAGGAATATTTATAGGTAAAACCTGCTTTTAACAAAGTAAAGGATGCTTACCTGCTGGCCGGCCTGCTTTTACGACTTGTTGCTATTGGCCCGCTTTGTGCACAAGTTCAAAACAAAACGCCGCCTCCGTGGCTGGAGGCGGCGTTTTGTTTTGAACTGTTGCTATTGTGGAGGGCGGGCGACAATCAACGGAATTTAATATGCTTTGGCAAAATACACGCGCTGCTTGCTTGGCTTGCCTGTCAGCATATCCACGCCGTCTTCTTCCGGTGAGTTGAGGGCGATGCAGCGGATTGTGGCTTTTGTTTCTTCTTTGATACGCTCCTCTGTTTCCGGGGTGCCATCCCAGTGCGCCAGCACAAAGCCGCCCTTGTTCTCCAGCACATCTTTAAACTCCTCATAAGAGTCTACCTTGGTGGTATGCTCTTCCCGGTACCTCAGCGCCTTGCTGTAAATGTTCTCCTGTATCTCATCCAGCAGGGCAGGGATGTAGTCTGTAAGCGAATCGAATTGCTGCGTGCTCTTCTCCTTCGTATCGCGGCGGGCAACTTCAGCAGTGCCGTTTTCCAGATCACGGGCTCCGATGGCTAAACGCACCGGCACGCCCTTCAGCTCCCACTCGGCAAACTTAAAGCCAGGGCGCTCGGTGTCACGGTCGTCAAACTTCACGCTGATGCCTTTACTTTCCAGTGCCTTCTTCAGCGCAAGCACCTTTTCGCTGATTTGCGCCAGCTGCTCTTCGCCTTTGTAAATCGGCACGATCACTACCTGGATAGGTGCCAGCTTTGGAGGCAGTACCAGGCCTTCGTCATCAGAATGTGCCATGACAAGTGCCCCCATCAAACGTGTGCTCACGCCCCACGAGGTGCCCCATACGTGCTCCAGGCCTCCTTCTTTGGTGGCGAATTTCACGTCAAAAGCTTTGGCAAAGTTCTGGCCCAGGAAGTGTGAAGTACCAGCCTGTAAGGCTTTGCCATCTTGCATCAGTCCTTCGATGCAGTAGGTGTCCAGGGCGCCCGCAAAACGTTCGCTTGGTGTTTTCACGCCTCTTACTACCGGCAGGCCAATGTACTGCTCGGCAAAGGTGGCGTATACTTCCATCATCTGCTTTGTTTCGGCAATAGCCTCCTCAGCAGTGCTGTGTGCCGTGTGGCCTTCCTGCCACAGGAACTCAGCTGTGCGCAGGAACAGGCGCGTACGCATTTCCCAGCGCACCACGTTTGCCCACTGGTTAATCAGCAGGGGAAGGTCGCGGTAGCTCTGGATCCAGTTTTTGTACGTGCTCCAGATAATGGCCTCTGAGGTAGGGCGCACAATCAGCTCTTCCTCCAGCCTGGCATTCGGGTCCACACGCAGCTTGCCGGCATTGTCGGGGTCGGTTTGCAAACGGTAGTGGGTTACCACGGCGCATTCCTTGGCAAAGCCCTCTGCGTTTTGCTCTTCGGCTTCAAACAGGCTTTTGGGCACAAACAGCGGGAAGTAAGCGTTCTGATGTCCTGTTGCTTTAAACATATCGTCCAGCACGCGCTGCATCTTCTCCCATATTGCGAAACCGTACGGCTTGATCACCATGCACCCACGTACAGCAGAGTTTTCAGCCAGGCCAGCTTTCTTTACCAGCTCATTATACCACAGGGAGTAGTCTTCGCTTCTTTTAGGTAACCCTTTACTCATCTTTTAAACCAATTTTATTATATATAGCTAATTTTTAGGGCTTTTGGAACAGATTTTGCTAGTTTATAGTCAAAAGCCACATATCATTCTGGCTCAAAATTACGTTAATATATTATACTATGGATAAGGTTTTGCGCCATTGTGTGTTTATCTTTGATATAGAGCAAAATAGATAAATTCTTTTACAGCAGCAGGTCATGAAAAAATATAAATTACTTACAATTGCCCCTATGCTCGCACTGATGGCGGTAGGTTGCAGCAGCCCTATTGCGATGCAATCTACAGAGTATGATGACATGTACTACAGTTCATCAGACAAAACCGAGTATGTGGAGCCTGAGGTAACTGCGAATCAGAGATATACCGAAAACAGCACAGAGCAGGCGCTTGCCGAGGGAGAGGTGCTGAACCCGGAATACTCAGGTAGCAGCAGTGCCAGAACCGATAACTATTACAGTGATGATGAGTACTACGATGGACGTTCTTACGATGCCCGTAATAACTGGTATCGGCCGAGCTACTCGTTTGTAGACCCTTACTGGGGTGCAGCATATGCTCCGCGTATGTCCAGTATTGCTTTTTATGATCCATTCTACGATCCTTTTTTCGACGATCCGTTTTATTACAGTTCATTCCGTCGCAGTCCGTACTGGGGCTGGAACAGAGGCCTGAACATTAGCCTGAATTATGGCATGGGCTGGGGTATGCCGATGGCCTGGGGTGGTGGTTTTTACAACTCCCCTATGATGGGCATGGGCGGCTGGTGGCCTAACAGCTATGGATACGGCTATTACAATGGATTCAGAAATGGTTTTAACAACGGCTTTTACGGAGGTAACCCTTACTATGGCACTTTCTATGACCGCCCTATCGTAATCGGCAACCCTGTAAGAATACAGAACAGCCCGAGAATCTCCCGCAGTGCCGTTGTAACAGACAACCCGGCTTTGCGCAGACCTGCCAGAGGTGGCGTGAATGAGGGAGAGAGCATTGGCAGACAAACAGTAGGCTCAGAAAGCGTAGGCCGTCCAGCCCGCAGAGGCGAAACTGAAGCTTCTCCGACAAGAACAGAAGGTAACATCATCCGGTCTGAAGGAGAGAAGAGAGCCCTGCCAACACGTCCAAGCCGTAGAACACGCCAGCCTGCCGTTAACCAGCAGGAGCAGCGCACTACACCAACAAGAACTGAGCGCCGCAGCCGTACGCAGGAGTACCGACAGCCACAGCAGCAACAGGAGCGTACCCGTACTTACGAAAGCAGGCCGACCCGTACATACGAGAGCCGTCCGGCCCCAACGTATGAAAGAAGCAGCCCGATGCAAAGCAGCCCGATGCCACGTAGCAGTGGTTCTTCTGGCGGTGGCGGCGGTCGTCCACCAAGAGGGGGTAACTAAAATCTAATCTGTAAAGCATAACCGAAGATAACATGAAGAAGATAGTTTTGGCCAGCCTGGCGCTCGCGCTAGGCTGGAGCGGAACTGCTTTTGCTCAAACCGAGGTGGATGCCCTGCGCTACACTCAACTGGGCGTAACAGGCTCCGCACGTATACAAGGTATAGGAGGCGCACAAACCGCATTAGGTGCTGACGTTTCCAACCTTTCATCAAACCCTGCCGGCCTGGGTATGTTCCGCCGGTCAGAGTTTAGTTTTACACCAGCATTACAGTTCAATACTACAGGTACCAATATAGAAGGGGCACGGCAGTCGGATGAGCGCAACATGCTCACTATTCCGCAGGCCAGCATTATACTTTCTAACCGCAAAGGCGACGAGGACAACAGCGACTGGCGCGGCATTAACTTCGGTATCGGCCTTACCAGGCTCAACAATTTTAACCAGCGCGTCAGCTACAACAACACGGCTGTTCCGCCAAATACCATTGTTGATTATTTTGCAGATCAGGCAAACAGCAGGGTTCTGAACAATGGCGAAACGCTGCAGCAAAGCCTGGACGCAGAGTTCGGGCGTGAGGTAACCATAGAGGGCCTGGCCTACAGCACCTACCTGATTGATGTGCTGGAGGACGATCAGGGGCAGTATGCCTCCCCGCTTTTCAGCTTAGGCAATATAGCCCAGAGTGAAGAGGTTGAGCGCAGAGGTTCCCAGAACCAGATTGACATTGGCGTGGGTACCAGCTACCGCGACAGGATCTACATTGGTGCATCTGTCGGAATCTTAACAACGAACCTGACGCAGCAAAGCACTTTTCTTGAATCAGGCCATTATGTAGCTAGTTTTGATGAAGGTGGCAATGCGGATGTAGAAGGGAATTATGACCTGGAGTTGTTTGACCAGTTTACAACACGCGGGGCAGGCGTGAACCTGAAAGTGGGTATTATTGCCAGGCCGATTGATGCGCTTCGCATCGGAGCTTCCATTCAGACGCCAACGGCGTACACCCTTACGGATACCTACCAGCGGTCTTTATACGCTACTACGCTGAACCCTGGGACCGGGGCATCGGAAAGGCACAGTGCCTCAGAAGTGCCGGGAGAATTTACTTACCGCCTTACGACACCTTTCAGAGCGTCTGGTGGCGTAGCTGTTTTCCTGGGTAAGTATGGCTTTATAACCGGCGACATTGAGTATGTGAACTATGCAGGTACCCGTTTTTCGGAGGATGACAGCTTTGGTAACGGCACCGGCAACTTTTACGGCAACCTGAACAACAGCATCTCTACTATGTACCAGTCAGCCATGAACTACAGAATCGGGGCAGAAGGCCGCTATGAGGCATTCCGAGTGCGTGCAGGCTATGCCCACAGCGGAGACCCATATGTTAGCTCTGCCTTGAGTGGTGCTGTTAACTCTGTATCATTTGGAGCAGGGGTGCGCCTGCAGAACTACTACGCCGACCTGGCCTATGTAAGGAGCACCAGCGAGAGTCGCTATTCTCCGTACCAGTTCAGTTCCGGTGGCGGTGAGCCTGTGGTCGATATCAACAACAGGCAGAGCTCTGTGTTGCTAACAGTAGGGTACAACTTCTAAGCCTAAAGCAAAAGCAGAAAAAATCTGAAGCAGGCAGCTCTGGCAAGGGCTGCCTGCTTTTTTTGAACTCATGGCTGTTTTTAAGGTTCTGCAGGGGGAGTAGGTATGGTTTTGGCTACGATTTATGGCGAAACGATATTATTCCTATAATTTAGAGGAAGGAAAAACTATAAACAAAACGCATGCATATTAAACTAAAGACAAACCTTTTAGCTGCTGTGCTCCTGTGCTTCGCCTTTGTGGCGCAGGCGCAGCAGAAAAAGGCCATCACCCTGGAGGACATCTACCGCAAGGGTACTTTCCGGGCGGAGTCGGTGTATGGGGTGAACTGGATGAAAGACGGCCAGTATTACAGCTCCCAGGTACCCGAAGAGAAGAACAGGGTGTACGACATCGTGAAGTATAACGTCACTACCGGGCAGCCTGTCAGCAGCATCATTGAAGGCGAGAACCTGATACCGGCGGGCAGCAATACGCCTATCCAGTTCGACGACTATACCTTCAGCTCTGACGAGCAAAAAGTGCTGTTTGCAACAGAGAGCGAGCAGATTTACCGCCGCTCTTCCAAAGCTGACTTCTACATCTACGATATCCCTTCCAGGAAACTGACGAAGCTCAGCGATGGCGGCAAGCAACTATATGCTTCCTTCTCCCCGGATGCGAAGCGGGTGGCCTTTGCCCGCGAGAACAACATGTTTGTGGTGGACCTGAGCAACATGCAGGAAACACAGATCACCACCGACGGTAAGTTTAACTCCATCATTAACGGGTATGCGGATTGGGTATACGAGGAGGAATTCTCTTTTGCGAAAGGCTTCCACTGGTCACCGGACGGTAAGAAGATCGCCTTTTATACCTTTGATGAGACCAACGTGCCGGAGTTTAACATGCAAATGTGGGGTGAACTTTACCCGCAGGACTACAAGTTCAAGTACCCGAAAGCGGGAGAGGCCAACTCAGCGGTAAAAGTATCGGTGTACGATGTAGCCAGCGGCAAAACGGTGAAAATGGATACGGGCAATGAGGCGGATATTTATATCCCGCGCATCAAATGGACGAACAACCCGAACCTGCTGTCCATCCAGAAGATGAACCGCCTGCAGAACACCCTGGAAATTCTGCACGCCAACGCCACCACTGGTAAAGCGGATGTAGTGTTGAAAGAAACGGACAAGGCTTATATTGATATTACCGATGACCTGACGTACCTGAACGACGGCAAGAACTTTATCCACTCCTCTGAGAAAGATGGCTATAACCACCTGTACCTGTACAACATGAATGGTAAGCTGGTGCGCCAGATTACCAACGGCAACTGGGAGGTGAGTGAATTTGTGGGCTATGATGAAAAGAACGATCGCCTGTATTACATGTCTACAGAGGTGTCGCCGCTGGACCGCCACCTGTACAGCATAAGCAGCAAAGGCAAAAGCAAGAAGCGCCTGACAGAGAAAGCCGGCACGCACCGCGTGAACATGAGCAACGACTTTAAGTACTACCTCGATTACTACTCTGCTGCCAATGTGCCGCCAACCGTAAGCCTGCATACAGCCAAAGACGGTAAGCTCATCAAAGTGCTGGAGGATAACCAGAAGCTGAAGAACACGCTGGCACAGTACGACATAGCTGAGCAGGAGTTCTTCTCCATGAACACAGCGGATGGCACGAAGCTGAACGGCTGGATGATTAAGCCAGCAGATTTCGACCCGAACAAGAAGTACCCAGTGCTGATGTTTGTGTATGGTGGCCCTGGCTCCCAAACGGTAACCAATAGCTGGGGTGGCAGCAACTACCTGTGGCATCAGGTACTGGCTGATAAAGGTGTTATAGTAGTGAGTGTGGACAACCGTGGTACAGGTGCCCGTGGCGCTGCGTTTAAGAAGGTGACGTACGCTAACCTGGGTAAGTATGAAATAGAAGACCAGATTGAGGCTGCGAAGTGGCTGGGCAACCAACCGTACGTAGACAAAGACCGCATCGGTATTTGGGGCCACAGCTTCGGGGGCTACATGACGCTGCTGGGCCTGACCAAAGGCGACGGTATTTTCCGTGCCGGTATCTCGGTGGCCCCGGTTACCAACTGGCGCTTCTACGACAGCATCTATACGGAGCGTTACCTGAAAACACCACAGGAGAACGCAGCCGGTTACGACCAGAACTCGCCGCTTTCGTTTGCTGACCAGCTGCAGGGTGACCTGTTGCTGATTCACGGCACCGGCGATGATAACGTGCACTTCCAGAATGCGGTAGCGATGCAGGATGCCCTGATCAGCGCCAACAAGCAGTTCGAGAGCTTCTACTACCCTAACCGTAACCACGGCGTAGGAGGAGGAGTTACCCTGCTACACCGCTTTAAGATGATGACGGATTTCCTGGAGCGCAAGTTGATTAACCCGGAGAAAAATAACCAGCTGTAGTTGCTGTAAGCCTATAAAAGCAGAAGCCCGCCAGAGATGGCGGGCTTCTGCTTTTATAACTGTATCTGGTACCACCTGTCCTGCATTATATTCCAAAGCATCTCACTGTAATTCTAATTTGGCATGCTATGCTGGTGCTTGATGCTATCCAACCTAGTGTGGCTAAAGCTTATCCAGTGACTCATTTCATGCATCATGTAATTGTCTCCACATCTCTAAGTATCCCCTTTTTACTGGCTGTCGTTTTAAGGTGTAAGAAAGACAAACAAATACAACATGCAGCAGCAACTTCAGATTACGTGGGTAGAGGCAGGCGTTACTGTGCTTGCAGCGCTGGCCATTTATGTGGTGCTTATTCTGTTCAGCAGGTTGGTTGGCCCAAGGAGTTTTGCCCGCTTAACCGCGTTTGACTTTGCCGTGACAGTGGCGCTTGGTGCCGTTGTAGGAGCAACCTCTACGGGTGGGGCACCTGTGCTGAGAGGCGTCATCGGCCTTGGCACGCTTTTCCTGCTGCGGTGGCTTGTGGCAAAGTACAGGAGGCATGGCCTGGCCAAGGTGGTTGACAATGCCCCCATTATGCTGATGGACGGCCCTGAAATACTGCCTGAGTTTCTGGAGAGAGCTAAGATAACGGAAGAGGACCTGCTGCAAAGCCTGCGCAAGAAAGGCATTACCAACCTGAGCCAGGTGCGTGCGGTCGTGATGGAGCGGGATGGCTCGATCAGCATCCTGAAATCCGACAGTCCGCTGGATACCTATATGCTGAAAGGGGTGCTGGGGCATCCTCCCAAAGATACGCCTCACGCGCAGCCTCCGCTCAATGAGTAACATAAGAGCCGGAGTTTTTCATGCCGCCGGAAGGCGTGCGCTAGCAAAGAAAGGCCCACTGTTCTAGGTGGGCCTCTCGTCGTTTATAAAACTACGGTGTCATGCACAGTTGCTGTGCGTTGTGTATAGATGGCAGTGGCATCTGACGGGGCTGCAGGAAACAGAAAAGTAAAGCAGGTGCCATTGCCCAACTGGGAGTCGACGGAAAGCCTGATGTTGTGGAACTTGGCGACTGTCTGCACAATAGGAAGGCCAAGGCCGTGGCTTTCACCGTCTGGGGTGTGCAGGCGCTTAAACCGGCTGAAGATGTGTGGCAGTTGCTCTTCCGGCATCCCAATGCCGGTGTCGCTGATGCTCAGCAGGTAGCCTTTTTCTGTTTGGCGGCTCTCTATTACAATAGCGCCGCCTGGTCTGTTGTACTTGATGGCATTGTTTACCACATTAAAGAGCATGGTGAATAGCAGCGAGTAATTGCCTTTGAGAGTGATATTCTCTGTGATGTTCAGGTCAAAGGTCAACCGCTTGGCCTCAACGCGCTCTTCAATTTCTTCGGCCACATCCCGGGCCAGTTTTTCGATACTTATGTCCTCGTTCCGGAGGTACTGCTCATTCTCGATGCGGGAGATGAGGAGCAGTGCCTGGATAATGCTTTTGAGGCGGTGCAGTGTACGCTGGCTATCCACCAATTTTACCAGCATCTCCCCGGGCATGGCCGGGTCGTTGAGCAGGTTCTCCAGCCGCGTCTGTAAAATAGAAACTGGTGTCAGCAGCTCATGCGACACATTCCCGATAAACTCCTTCTCCTTCAGGAAAGCCTCCTGCATCTGCACCATCATGCTGTTAATTGTGTCGTTGAGGTACAGGAAATCGCTGGTAGAGGTGGCCAGTGTGTTTGGCTTAAACGTATCGGGGTGCCCGATGCGCTGCAAACGCCGGATGATGAGGGTGAGCGGGCGCAGGAGTATCTTCACAAAGGCCAGCTCAATGAATACTGTAATCAGCACCACTGCTATGAGGAAGTAGGCGGCATACCGTTGCATGGTATTGCTGGTCTCGCGGATGGTGTCGAGGCTCCGGCCAATCTCCAGCAGGTAGGTACCTCCTTCCACTTCAAAGGCCAAGCTTAGTACCCGGTATTCCAGCACCTCGCCCTCCACCTTGCGAAGGCTGTTCTCTATCCTGTTATCGATTTGCGACGCGTCGATGGGCTCCATGGAAATAAACTCCTCTTTCAGCAGGTTGTAGCTGCCGTACATCTCTGTTCCGGTGCTCACAAACGATCCAATGCCTTTTTCCTCAATAATGTCAAACACCTGCTCCTTCTTTTGGAGAAGGCGCTTGTCTGTGTTGTGCAGGGCCACCCTGTTCACAAGCGAGGGCAAAAGTAAAATCAGCAGCAGCAGGATAATGACCTTGGATGCTGCGCTGGAGAGCGTAAGCTTTGACTGAAGCCTCATGATGTTATAGCGTTAGCCTGTAACCCACTCCCCGTACCGTTTCCAGCCAATCGCTCGGGATGTACGAGGCCAGTTTCTTGCGCAGGTTCTTGATGTGCACGTCAATATAGTTGGAGTCATAGTCATCCTCCAGGATATTTCCCCAGATATGCTCTGTGAGCTGTAACCTGGTCAGGATTCTGTTTTTGTGCAGGATAAGGTAGTGCAGCAGGTCAAACTCCTTTTTGGTAAGCGTAATCTCTGTGTCGTTAAAGCACACGCGCCGGGCGTTGCTGTCAATCTCCAGCCCGTGCAGCGTATGAATGTTGGACTTGGTGTTGAATTTACGGCGCAGGATAACCTGCATACGCACCTGAAGCTCCAGAAGCGAAAATGGCTTGGGTAGGTAGTCATCGGCGCCCAGGCTTAAGCCTTCGATGCGGTCTTCCACGGCACCACGGGCCGTCAGGATGATGATAGCCGGCTGATGCTCCAGTTCCTTGGCCTCCCGCAGCAGGTCCAGCCCGTTATAATCTGGCAGGCCCAGGTCCAGCAAAATAAAATCATACAGGTTAACGGCTATTTTCTCGGATGCCTCGCGGCCCGTGTGGGCGGTGTCGCAGCGATAATGCTCTTTGGTTAAAAAGAGCTCCAATTCTGACGCCAGGCTTTTCTCATCCTCTACAATAAGTACATGCATGGGGATTGGCTTTAGGAAAAAAGATTTAGAAAGTGTAGCTAACGTTCAACGAATAGAAAGACTGCGCTTTTGAGTCGTCGCCCTCGATCTTGTTTACCGGAATGGCATACCTGAAGGCCGGCTCCAGCTCAAAGTTACCTAAATAGATGACCACTGGCAGCTTTAATTCATAGTTCAGCACATTAAACCGGCTAACTGCTTTGGTGGTCGTGGTCGTAGTGGTGGTGCCAGTGCCGGTACCGGTGCCGCTAGGGGAACTAGTACTGCCCCCAGTACCACCCGGATTCAGAATGCCGCCAATCGGGGTGCCTGACAAAGGGCCTCCAGCGCTGGGTTTAGTCCCTGTGGAAGAGGTGTCATTGTTTCTGGTGGTCGTGGTGTGCGTTTCGTAAAAACGCTGTGTGCCCGCTGTTATGGTTACTTTGGGGTCAACGCCAATGATGTGCTTTCCATGCCACAGCGGGTTAAGCGGTACAAACCGGGAGTTCTCTAATACCGCGAATACATCGTGACTTTCACCAAATATGTAGCTGGAGGTTACGCCGGTATAAAGTATGCCCCAGTCCAGGGCGGCTTTGGCCGAAAATATGTTGGATGTGGTCGCCTTTACAAGGGGAGTGTTTTCTCCAAAGATAAAGTGGGAGTAGCTGATATTCGCCTCCACCAGGTCCCGAACCTTAAAGCTGTAGCCCATAGACAAATCAGTTTCATCGATATAGCTCTCCGTGTCAAACAGCTTATAAGATGTTGCCGAGGCCCATAAGCCGGTACGGTGCAGGTATGTAACAGTAGTGGCAGCGTAAGGAAAGCGCCTGGCCGTGTTCCGGCCGAAGAACGAAGAATTGTTGGCTACCTCGGCACCAATAGTCCACCAGCCTTTTTTTGCTTTTGCGGTATCTGCAGGAGCGGTCGTGTTAGCCAGTGCCGGGGCGGCAGGGCTGGCACTGGCCAGGGCAGGAGCCAAAAGCAGCCACCCAATCAGCATGAGGCAAGTCTTTAACTGTTTCATAAGCAAGATGAAGAGGTAAAACTCAGCAGCCTGCGCCACAAGGCCAGGCTGCTGAGCTATAAATAAGGTGAGATGTAAGCTTAATTACCAACTTTTACTCTGGTGTTTACTTTCACGGCACCACCTACCTGCACCGGACGGGCAGAGGCGCCGTTTGTGATAACTTTAGCAGGGGCAACAGCGCCATTTACAGCGCCATTTACGGCACCTTTTGCGCTTGTAGCAGCACCCGCGCCTGCAGCATTAACAGCGCCTGCTGCCCGGGCGGCACCCGCAGCACGGGAGGCGCCTCCTCTGCGGATGGAGGGCTTCACTTTGGCGGCTGTTTCCACTTTGCCTTCTGCCTCTGCGTTGGCAGGCTTCTCCTGGCGCTTTGAGGTAGCCACTTCTTTCACTTCCTGGGCTTTCTGCTCCCCTTGTAAAGTAGTGTTTTGAGCTACTCCCACTACCGCTGCACCATGTGTTTCTGCGCTTCTGGCCTGTCCATTTGCTTCAGCCTCAGTACGCTGTTTTGCCTGAGCAGCTGCCTGCCTGCCATCCTCTTTTTTCGCGTTGCCCTGTGCAGCTACCGAGGCCTCTGTCTGTTGCATCACTGCCACAGTGGCTTCGCCGTTTTGCTCTGCTCTTTTGCCTTCTGCTTTTAAGGCTGCCTCAGAGTGTTGTGCTACTCCGATGGCGGCTTGGTTACCTCTTTCAGCAGCCTGCTCGCCTTTGCTTGCTACACTTGCAGCTGTACCCTGTGCAACTGCTGCCACAGCCTGTCCGTGGTTCTCTGCCTTTCTGCCTTCTGCAGTGGCAGTAGTTTCCACTTGCTGCGCCACTTCTGCGACGGCCTGGCCATGGTTCTCCCTTGGTGCGCTTTTTTCATCTTTGTCCTGCTTAGGAGCTTCTTTTTTGCCTTTAGCTGATTTCTCTGCTTTCAGAGCCGCTCTTCCTTCAGCCTTTCCTTCCGCGTCAGCAGTGTTGCCTTTAAAAGATGTTTCAGATTTATAGGAAGCCGACTTGGAAGATGATACTTCTACTGATTTGCCTTTGTCTTCTGAAGATATTTCGGTAGCTGTTTTAGACTGTGCATCTACTGCAGTTGTATTAGACTGCGCGAAGGCAGTGGTTACAGCTAAAAAGGCTACGGCTAAGAATGATAGTTTTTTCATCGTCTTAAGGGTTTTTAATAGTTTATGTGCCAAAACTATATTGTCAAGATGAAGAGAACATGAAGAAACAGTTTTCTGAAAATTATTTGATAAAAGCAGATCCGGAGGGGTAGAACCGTGCAATTGCGCAGCATGTAGTACTAGAGGATAAAGTTAGGCAGAATGCTGTTACCTGATTATTTGTGAAGGATAATAATTTACAAGCAGTGCCAAACTGGAAGTTTGGTAGTATTAATAAGTGCAAAATTATTCAATGAGTAGTAAAATAGTTGGATAGAGAAGGCCAGCAGGAGCAAGCCAAAGCCTGTAAAAAGAAAAGGTCGTCCTTTATGTTTACAACTTCACACAAACATTCTGCGGCTCGGTAAAGAAGCGTAGTGCTTCAAAACCACCCTCACGGCCGACGCCGGAGTTCTTCATGCCCCCGAATGGTGTGCGCAGGTCGCGGAGGAGCCAGGTGTTGACCCAAATGATGCCGCTGTGCACCTGGTGCGCTACCCGGTGGGCACGGGTGAGATGCTGTGTCCAGATGGTAGCGGAGAGGCCGTAGTCGGTGCAGTTGGCGTATTGGATGACCTCTTCCTCGGTGTCGAAAGGAATGAGCGTAACGACAGGCCCGAAAATTTCCTCAGTGTTAGTGCGGCAGTTATAGGGAAGGCCTTCAATAACGGTAGGGGCAACAAACCAGCCTTTGGCGCAGCGGCCCGCTACCTGCACCTGGTGCCCACCTGTCAGGATAGTGCCTCCTTCCTGCTTGGCCAGTTCAATATAAGACAATACTTTTTGCAGGTGCTGCTCCGATACTACGGCTCCCTGCTTTGTGCCGTCCTCCAGCGGGTCGCCTACCGTCAGGGCCTTTACCTTTTCCACAAAAGCATTCCTGAACTTCTCGTACAGGGGGCGCTCGATAAAGATTCGGGAACCGCAGAGGCAAATCTGTCCCTGGTTTGCAAACGAGGAGTGGATGGAAGTGTGGAGTGCATTGTTAAAATCGCAGTCGGCGAAAATGATGTTCGGATTCTTCCCGCCTAACTCCAGCGACAGCTTTTTGAACATGGGCGCTGCCGTGGCGGCAATGGAGCGCCCCGTTGCGGTGCCACCTGTGAAGGAGATAACCGGTACCTTCGGGTGCGCAACCATGGCCGCGCCTACTTTATGCCCGTAGCCATGTACAATATTCAGCACTCCCGCTGGCAGCCCTGCCTCCTGGCACAACTCTGACAGCAGGTAAGCTGTCATAGGTGTTACTTCGGAAGGTTTTGCCACCACACAATTACCGGCCGCCAGGGCAGGGGCAATTTTCCAGGTGAACAGGTAGAGCGGCAGGTTCCACGGCGAAATACAGCCTGCCACGCCATGCGGGTGCCGGATAGTATAATTCATGGCTTCCGTTCCTTCCATATAATGGGCCTCCGAGGCAAAATGCTGGATAGCGGTGCCATAGAAACGCATGTTGCTGCTGGCGCGCGGAATATCTACAGCCTTCGCCAGTTTCAACGGCTTCCCGTTGTCTACCGATTCAGCTTCGGCCAAACGGTCATGGTATTGGTTAATCAGGTCTGCGATGCGCATCAAAAGCTGTCCCCGCTTTTCAGCAGGCATTTTAGCCCATGCCGGGAAAGCCGCCTGTGCCGCCTGCACTGCCAGCTCCACGTCCTGTGCATCGGAGTCGGGGATAAGGGAATACACCTCGCCAGTGGCCGGGTTGTAATTGTCGATATACTGCCCCGCCACCGGAGCCATCAGCTGACCGTTGATGTAGTTCTGAAGCTTTTGCATGTTTTACCTCCCCCTGCCCCCTCCTAAAAACAGGAGGGGGTATTCTGTAGAGTTACTTTATCAAAGAAGAATTTTAATCTGTGCTATACCTGATGTCGCTTAACTACTTAGGAAAAACCCCCTCTCCTGTTTTTAGGAGAGGGTTGGGGAGAGGTTAAATAAGCAGGGGTGGGATCAGATACTCCCAGTCCTGCCTCCATCCACCGCTAAGCTTACGCCGTTGATATACGCGGCGGCAGGCGTGGCCAGGAAGGCTGCTGCGGCGGCTACTTCTTCCGGTTCGGCAAAGCGGCGGGCAGGTATGGCGGCTTCCATTTCTTCCTGTACCTCCTGTTTGCTGCGCCCCGCTTTCTCAGCCCTGCTCTCTACCAGCGACCAGATGCGGCCTGTTTTGGTAGAGCCCGGCAGTACATTGTTGACCGTGATGCCAAACTGCCCCAGTTCGTTGGCCATGGTTTTGGCCCAGCTGGCCACCGCGCCGCGCGTGGTGTTCGATACGCCCAGGCCTGCAATCGGTTCTTTTACGGACGTGCTGATGATGTTGATAATGCGCCCGTAGCCGGCTTTTTTCATCAGCGGCACCACGGCCTGCACCAGTTGGTGGTTGTTGATAAGGTGCATGTTAAAGGCATTCAGAAACTCCTCTGGCTTAGCTTCGGTGATAGGCCCGCCCGGAGGGCCACCCGTGTTGTTTACCAGGATGTGCACCTCATCCTGCTCCTGCACGTAGGCCTTTATCTGCAGGTATACTTCATCCGGGTTCGAAAAATCAGCCACAACATAGTCATGCTGTTGCCCATTGGCTTGGTCAAGCTCACTGGCTATTTCTTTCAGCTTATCCTCGTTGCGGGCTACCAAGGTAATGTTAGCTCCTAGTGCTGCCAGTTCAAGGGCAATGGCTTTGCCAATGCCCTGGGTGCTGCCACACACAATGGCGCGCTTATTCTTCAGGTCTAAATTCATAAACTCAATGTACGAAAACCAGCTTAAATTTGCGCAGCCAATCAGCTGCTGCTCCTGGAGTTGCCATTTTTAACCTCTTTTGCGTACCTTCATTTATCGACCAAATCAAACAACGATACAAAACTATGGCTATAGCAAGACCCTTCAATTTCAAAGCTTGGATAGAGGAGAACCGCCACCTGCTGAAACCACCGGTAGGCAACCAACAGGTATTTAAAGGCAACGACGATTTTATTGTGATGGTGGTAGGGGGGCCAAACTCCCGCAAAGACTACCATTACGATGAAGGTGAGGAATTCTTCTACCAACTGGAAGGCGACATCGTTTTGAAAATAATAGAAGACGGCAAACCGGTAGATATTCCGATCAAAGAAGGCGAAATCTTCCTGCTGCCTCCACGCGTGCCGCACTCTCCACGTCGCCCTGCCAATACCGTAGGCCTGGTGGTGGAGCGCTACCGCAAAGCAGGAGAGAAGGATGGTTTCCTGTGGTTCTGCGAAAACTGCGGCAATAAACTTTATGAGGAGTATGCCGATGTAACAGACATAGTAGGGCAGCTGCCAGTGATCATGGACAACTTCTGGAAGAGCGAAGAGCGCCGCACCTGCAACAACTGTGGTGAGGTAATGCAGCCACCGGCACAGCCTGCCGAGGCGAAAAAGTAAGAGATTATAACAAAGTAAAAGATACCCTCGCAAACCTGTTTTATAAAGCAGGCTTGCGAGGGTGTTTTATTTGGGTAGTAAAGCTTAATAGCTGTTATTCCTTCCTCATTCTGAAAGAAAGCAGTGCTTTCCCGCCTTGGTCATCCTGAAAGGATCTTGTGGGCAAGCCGCAAATGCCTGACTTCCTTCTACCAGGATCCTTTCAGGTTGACAGAAAAAGAATGAACCAGGACTGATTGCCTGTCCATCAAATCCTTTAGGTACAGCGGCAAACAAAACCATGCCTGCCTGGCTTTAGTAAGTATCAAACAAGAGTACTTATTATGGAAAAACGCATTCGCTTTACCTTATCCTTCCTAACTGCTACAGTTCTTTTATCCGGATGTAATTCAAATCATCCGGTGGTGCAGGAGCAGCCTAAAACAGTAGAAACGCCTGCAGGGCAGCAGGTAACCTTGCCTCCGCCACATGCCACAGAATCGGGCCGGAACTTCAGCAACGTCATCGGTTGGGAAGAAGGCCGTACACCAAAAGCACCCGCAGGTCTTACCGTGACAAAATATGCTGATGGCCTGGAGAACCCACGTTGGCTGTATGTGACCCCGAACGGCGATGTGCTGGTAGCAGAAGCGAACACAGAGGTAGGCTTCTGGAAGCGGCTTGGTGCTAAAATCATAGGCATCACAAAGTCGATGGCCCTTGGCAACAGCGCCAATCGGATTACGCTTTTCCGAGACACCGACGCGGATGGCCAACCAGATATGCGGGAAACGTTCCTGAGTGATTTAAACCAGCCGCTCGGTATGCTGGTACTAAACAACATGTTTTATGTGGCCAACACCGATGGTATATGGCGCTACCCTTACCAGGCAGGTCAGACGAATATAAAGGCGAAGGGAGAAAAAGTACTGGACTTGCCGGCCGGAGGCTATAACAACCACTGGACACGCAACATCATCGCTAACGCGGACGGTACTAAACTGTATGTGGCTGTCGGGTCGGCGAGCGACCATGGGGAGCATGGCATGGAGTATGAAGAACGGAGAGCAAATATCCTGGAGATAAACCCGGACGGCTCCGGCGAGCGGGTGTATGCCAGCGGCCTCCGCAACCCGGTGGGCATGGGTTGGGCACCGGGCACCAACACCCTCTGGACATCGGTGAACGAGCGCGACGATTTAGGCGACGAACTGGTGCCTGATTATTTAACCAGTGTGCAGGAGGGTGGCTTCTACGGCTGGCCCTACGCCTACTTCGGACCTAATGAAGACCCCGAATGGTTGGGGCAGCGGCCAGACCTGGTAAAGGAGACCATTGTGCCGGATGTACCCCTGGTATCGCATTCAGCCTCGCTGGGGCTGGCTTTTTATGATAAAGCTGCTTTTCCGGAGAAATATCACAACGGTGCATTTGTGGGGCAGCACGGCTCCTGGAGGCGGTCAGAGCTGGTGGGGTATAAGGTGGTGTTCGTGCCTTTCCGGAATGGGATGCCTTCTGGTCCTCCGGAAGATTTCCTGACAGGCTTTTTTGCTGATAGTGCTGACGATGAAGTATATGGGCGTCCGGTTGGTATTGCGGTTCTACCAGACGGGTCGATGCTTGTGGCCGACGATACCAGCAACACCATCTGGCGGATAAGTGCACAGCGGTAGCTTGTAAGACGTATCTTCTTTTATGCTGAAAGCTTTTGCTGTGAAACATGCGTAGAAAGAAGAAAACATGTATATTGATGAATTGCTCTTTGCCGCGTGGTTGGTATTCAGGTCACTTTCACTCTGTTCGTTCACATGCAAAAGAAAACGCCTCACGCTGCTCCTGCTGGTGGTGCCAACCTGTTTAAGGTCGACATCCACACCCATATTCTGCCGCGCACGTGGCCGGACCTGCGGGATTGTTACGGCTACGGCGGCTTCATAAGGCTAGAGCACCACAAGCCCTGCTGTGCCCGCATGATGATGGACGATAAGTTCTTCCGCGAAATACATGATAACTGCTGGGACCCAAAGGTGCGCATGCACGAGTGCAGCCTGCACCAGGTGGGGGTGCAGGTGTTGAGTACTGTGCCGGTGATGTTTAATTACTGGGCCAAACCGGAGCACACCTACGACCTTTCCCAAATGCTGAACGACCATATAGCAGGTGTTGTGGCAGATTACCCGGACCGCTTTGTGGGCTTGGGCACCCTGCCGATGCAGGCACCTGACCTGGCGGTAAAGGAGCTGGAGCGTTGCGTGAAAGAACTGGGCCTGGCAGGCGTGCAAATCGGCACACACATTAACGAGCATAATTTGGATTCCCCCTTTCTTTTCCCGGTTTTTCAGGCGGCAGAGGAGTTGGGTGCCGCTGTTTTCGTGCACCCCTGGGACATGTACGGCAAAAAGAAGATGAGCAAATACTGGCTGCCGTGGCTGGTGGGCATGCCTGCCGAAACAAGCTTAGCCATTTGTTCCATGATTTTTGGAGGAGTGTTTGAGCGACTACCCAAACTGCGCGTGGCGTTTGCCCATGGCGGAGGCGCCTTTCCTGCTACCATCGGCCGCATTGCCCACGGCTTCGAAGTGCGCCCGGACCTTTGTGCTGTCGATAACAACGTGAACCCGCGCGAGTACCTGGGTAAGTTTTACTTCGATTCGTTGGTGCATGAGCCGCGTGTACTGGAGTATCTGGTTGATTTAGTGGGCGCCAACAGCATTGCCCTCGGCACCGACTATCCTTTCCCGCTTGGCGAGCTGGAGCCCGGCAAACTCATTGAATCCATGCCCTACGACCGTGCTACCAAAGACCGTATGCTGCACGGCACCGCCCTGGAGTGGCTGCATCTGAAGAAGGAGCAGTTTGTGAAGGAGAATGCTGCGCCTGCTACGAAAGCGGAGGAGAATATTTAGTTTAAGTGCTTTTAGGTATGAAGACTCTTGAGTTAAATTTTTCACCCCCCCGGTTTCGATGCCGATAAGTTAAAATGCATGCTGCAATTCACGCTGCCGTTGTTGTGTGTTTTTCACCAACAACATCAACTGCTGAGAAGGGTTCTCATTCCCATTTCTGCTTTCCCGGTTCAAACCACCCCTAACCCCTCCTTGTCCAAGGCGGGGAGTCTTCTGTAACTACTGCTTTGTAAGCTGCTGTTGCATCTTTTCTGTTCATCTCAGTCGATCTTCAACTTCAGTAAAGTTTTGCTAAATGACGCCTGCCCCAAAGAAGCTCGCAGGATGCGCAGCTCCTGCGAGCGTCTGCCACAATAGCCATTCCTTCTCGTAACTCAGCAGGCATTTCCTTATATTAGCAGCATTCAGAAAACAATAGCTGCGTAAAACAGCTTACTTATAAAACACACTGCATGAACTACCAGAACACCCTTGCCTTCGCACAAGAGCAGGACCAGCAGGACCCGTTAAAGCATTTCAAAGACCGTTTTTACTTTCCGCAGGTAAACAAGCAGGATGCCATCTACCTCTGTGGCAATTCCCTGGGGCTGCAGCCGAAGTCGGCACAGATGTACATTGATAATGAAATGTACAAGTGGGCAAACCTGGCGGTGGAAGGTCATTTTAAAGGGGAGGAGCCTTGGTTTAGCTACCATGAGCTTCTGACCGGTGGCACTGCCCGTGTGGTGGGTGCCAAAGAAAGCGAGGTGGTGGTCATGAACCAACTGACGGTGAACCTGCACCTCATGTTGGTCTCCTTTTACAGGCCACAGGGCAGGAGGTTTAAAATCATCACAGAAGGAGGCGCTTTCCCATCTGACCAGTATGCTTTAGAGACGCAAACCAAATTCCACGGCTATAACCCGGACGAAGCGGTAGTAGAGCTCTTTCCGAGAGAGGGAGAGCACACGCTGCGAACAGAAGATATTCTGGCAAGCATAAAAGAGCATGCCGACGGGCTGGCTTTGGTGATGATGGGTGGTATCAACTACTATACCGGGCAGGTGTTCGACATGGAAGCTATTACAAAGGCAGGCCATGAAGCGGGCGCTTTTGTAGGCTTTGACCTGGCGCATGCTGCCGGTAATGTACCCCTGCGGCTGCACGACTGGGATGTGGATTTTGCTGTGTGGTGCACTTACAAATACATGAACTCCGGCCCGGGTGGCACATCGGGGGTCTATGTGCACGAACGGTTTGGCAATGACCCCAGCATCCCCCGCTTTGCCGGCTGGTGGGGTCACGATGCAAGAGAGCGCTTCCAGATGAAGAAAGGCTTTAAGCCGATGGAGGGGGCACCGGGCTGGCAACTGAGCAACGGGCAGATTCTGCCGATGGCGGTACACCGCGCTTCGCTGGAACTGTTCGACGAAGCAGGCATGGAAAACCTTCGCGCTAAAAGCGAGAAACTGACAGGTTACCTCGAGTACCTGATTGATGATGTGCCGGTGGGAGAGGACGTGCTGGAGATGATTACGCCGCGCAACCCGCAGGCCCGCGGCTGCCAGATATCGATGCTGGTAAAGCAGAACTCACGGCAGCTGTTCGACAGGCTGATGGAAGCTGGTATTATCGTGGACTACCGGGAGCCAAATGTAATCCGGGTGGCTCCTACGCCGTTCTACAACAGCTTTGAGGAGGTGTACCGCTTCTCTGAGATCCTGCACGAAAGCCTGCGGGGGGGAGGGCAGTAATTATACCTTCATTTCCTCTTCCCGGAATTTCCTCATCCGCCTGAAATAATCCTTGGCCGCTGCCATTACTTTGGGTGAAAGGAGTAGGGCAGAGGTCATGGTCGGAATGGCCATCATGGCATACATGCCATCTATGAGGCTGATAACAGCAGTAATTGAAGCGGTGGCACCCAGCACAATGGTGAATACATAAAAATAGTTGTAGTAGTATTTATACTTCGCCCCAAATAGAAAGCCGAAGCATTTGGTGCCGTAGTAGGAGTAGGAGAAGAGTGAAGTAAAGGCAAAAATCAGCACGCACAGCACCAGGATATAGCTTCCGAAACCCGGCATAGCATCTTCAAAAGCAGCTGCTGTTACCGTGACACCGTTCGTCTGTGAGTCGTCCCAGGTGCCGGTCACGATAATGGCCACTCCTGTGAGCGTGCACACCACCAGCGTATCGATGAGTGGCCCGAGCATAGCAACCAATCCCTCACGAATGGGTTCGTTGGTTTTGGCTGCACCGTGCATCATGGAGGCTGTGCCGATACCAGCCTCATTCGAGAAGGCGGCCCTACGGGCACCGGCAATAATAATGGCGCCAACTGCCCCGCCCAACATGGCCTCGGCCGTAAATGCGTCTTCAAAAATCATGGCAAAGGCACCCGGAATGCTGGTGTAGTTGGCAAACATGATGTAAAAGACAGCAAGCATGTACAGCACCACCATACTCGGCACCATCTTGCCTGCTACTTGCCCGATGCGCTTTATTCCTCCGAAAATAACCAGCGACGTAATCAGCACCAATGTCAGCCCTGTGATAAGGTCAGAGTAAAAAGTGTCGGTGGAGCCCAGGCCGTTCGGCACCAGTACCACTTCGCGAATAACCTGTGTCAGTTGGTTTGCCTGGAAAATGGGCAGGGCACCAAACAAGCCAGCCACACAAAAGAAAACCGCCAGAGGCTTCCACTTCTTTCCAAGGCCTTCCTGCACGACGTACATGGGGCCGCCTTCTACGTGGCCGTTGCTGTCTTTGCCACGGTACATTACAGCCAGCGAGCAGGTGAAAAACTTGGTGGCCATGCCAACAAAAGCACTCACCCACATCCAGAACAGTACCCCTGGCCCTCCTGTGGTTATGGCAACCGCCACCCCGCTGATGTTGCCCATGCCTACTGTGGCAGCGAGTGCGCTGGACAGGGCCTCGAAGTGGTTGATGTCGCCGGGGTCGTTCGGGTCGTCGTATTTACCGCGCAGCACGTTTAAGGAATGCCCCAGGTAACGGAATGGCAGAAACCGGGAGTATAACATAAAAAAGGCCCCTCCACCCATAAGTAAAATAAGCAGGGGAAGGCCCCAGGCGGTGTCACTAAAGGCAACTAAAAATCTTTCTATTGCTTCCAAATTTGTGCTGAATTAGTGTTTACAGAGTTAAAGATAGGTATAGAACCAGGTGTAATGCTAATCTGGTTTGGCATACGCCGCCACATCGGTTCCTCTTCCGAAACGGGTTAAACAGGTTGCCTTTTGTAGCCACTTCAGGTGTAGTAGAAAGTAATAACAACCCGGGTGCTCACATGTTCATTCGTTTACGACGGCAACACTAATCAGATTACGTATGTATGCCTATTTGTATCAGGCGGCGATGCACTGCTGCGGATTGCTGTACTAAAGAAGATATCTGATGGATGATTATATTATAGCCATGACCGTGATAGGGCTGGCGGCGCTCTCTATGACCTGGGTTCCGACCCTGATGGAGAAAACTCCTTTTTCATACCCCATTGTATACTTGTTGCTGGGCATAGTTATCTACCTGCTGCCATTAGGCTTGCCTTCACCCGACCCAATCTGGCGGGAAGATTATGTGGTGCGTATTACGGAACTCAGTGTTATCATTTCCCTGATGGGTACAGGCCTTAAAATAAGGCGGAAGTTTGGCTTTAAGCGGTGGCGTATTCCGCTTCGGTTGGTCAGCATCACCATGTTGCTAAGCATTGCGGCCATTGCATTTTTAGGGTGGAGCGTACTTGGCTTTTCTGTGGCAGGTGCTGTTTTACTTGGTGCCGTAATGGCTCCTACTGACCCCGTGCTGGCAGAACAGGTGCAGGTGGGCCCTCCGAATGATGAGGAGGAGGATGTAGTGCGCTTTTCGCTTACGGCGGAGGCAGGGCTGAATGATGGCTCAGCTTTCCCTTTCACCTGGCTGGCTGTTGTGCTGGCCATATCAGCAGGAACAGGTAGTGACTGGTTTACGGGCTGGCTGTTACGGGACCTGGTGTACAGGATAGTGGTAGGTGCAGGAGCCGGTTACCTGATAGGGCGCGCATTGGCCTACCTGATTTTCAGTCTTCCTAAAAAGACAAACTTTCCTAAAGCACAGCATGGCTTCCTGTCGCTTTCTGCTACATTGGCCACCTACGGCATAACCGAACTGTTGCATGGCTATGGCTTTATCGCTGTATTTGTGGCCGGGCTTACCGTTAGTAACTTTGAAGAAGAAAGTGAATATAATGTGGAGATGCACGATTTTGTGAACCAGGTGGAGCGTATCACGATGGTGATACTGCTGGTGCTGTTCGGAGGCAGCCTTGTGACAGGTATTTTAGACTATCTCACCTGGCAGGGGGCATTGATAGGTATTATTTTCCTGTTCTTAATCAGGCCTATTACTGCTCTGCCAAGCATGCTGGGAACTTACTCTACGTTGAAGGAGAAAATGGCGGTCTGCTTTTTTGGTATCCGGGGCATAGGCTCCTTCTTTTACCTTTCTTTTGCCTTAGATAAAGTAGGGCTGCCGGAGGCAAATGAACTATGGTCTGTTGTTGCGTTCATTGTTATGGTGTCTATCGTACTGCATGGAGTAACTGCTACAAAAGTGATCAATATGCTGGACCTGGAACGTAGAAAGAGCGGACGCACAATACCTGAACCTGATCAGACACCTGATGAGATTCAATAACAGACAACAGCATGAAACACACGTGTTGTTTTTCTGCTACTTATCTGAAACACATTAACCGCTATCGATTTGCAAGAATTAGCTCTGCCCGATGCTGAAGTTTATTTTGAGCCTCACTTTCTAAGCCCTGAGGAAAGCAACGTATACTTTCAGGAGTTGCAGGGACAAATCAGTTGGAAGCAGGAAAGCATCAGGATGTTTGGGAAACAACTGCCAGTGCCGCGCCTTACCGCCTGGTACGGCGACAAGGGGTACACATATTCCGGCCTGTACAATAAGCCCCAGCCGTGGGTGCCCGTGCTGCAAAGCCTCAGGGAGCGGGTGCAGGAAGTTACAGGGCAGGAGTACAACAGTGTGCTCCTCAACTTCTACCGCAGCGGCAACGACAGCATGGGCTGGCACGCCGATGATGAAGCGGAACTGGGAAAGGAGCCGGCTATTGCCAGCTTAAGCTTTGGCGGTGAGCGCCGGTTCAGCTTAAAGCACCGCACCCGCAAAGACCTGAAAACGGTAACTATTCCCCTCACGCACGGCAGCCTACTGCTGATGCAGGGGCCTACGCAATACTACTGGCTGCACCATATCCCCAAGACCAAACACCCCGTACAACCACGCATCAACCTTACCTTCCGGAATGTGAAAGGGTAGCGTTTTTGCCAATCCGGGCCGGAAGCCGTTACTTTACGTCGTCAAGCGGCCGTGGGCCCTGCATTAAATATGACCGAGAAGAAGAACATTGCCATCATGGGAGCCGGTTTGGTAGGCTCGTTGCTGTCGCTGTACCTGGCCAAGCGTGGCCACAAGGTAGACCTCTACGAGCGCCGCCCGGACCTGCGTACGACTGTAGTGGATGGCGGCCGCTCCATCAACCTTGCCCTCAGCGACCGTGGCTGGCGTGCCCTCAAAGGCATTGGCATAGAGGAGGAAGTGCGCAAAGTAGCCATACCCATGCGCCGCCGCGTGATGCACGACGAGCAGGGCAACCTGACCTATCAGCCCTACGGCAAAGAGGGACAGGCTATCTACTCTGTGTCCAGGGGCGGCTTGAATATGGCGCTGATGAACCTCTCGGAGCCGAACCCGGACATTACCTACCACTTCAGCAGGCAGGCTGTGGATGTGAACCTGCGCACAAACGAGGTGCAGCTGCGCAATGTGGAAACCGGCGAAACTGAAACCATACAGCCAGACCTGCTTTTTGGAGCCGATGGCGCTTTCTCGGTGGTGCGGGGCGCGATGCAGAAAACCGAGCGCTTCAACTATGAGCAGCATTACCTGGAGTATGGCTATAAAGAACTCACCATACCAGCCACAGCGGAAGGTGGCTGGGCAATAGAAAAGAACGCGCTGCACATCTGGCCACGCGGCAATTACATGATGATTGCCCTGCCCAACATCGACGGCAGCTTTACCTGCACACTTTTCTTTCCCTACGAAGGTGAGCGCTCTTTTGCCAGCATTAAAACAGAGGCTGACTTATTACGCTTTTTCAATGAGGTGTTCCCGGATGCCGTGCCTCTGATGCCAGGGCTTGTAAACGAATACTTTGAAAACCCTGTCGGCTCGCTGGTAACGGTGAAGTGCTTTCCGTGGAGCTATGAGGGCAAGTCTTTGCTGATAGGTGATGCCAGCCATGCTGTGGTACCGTTCTACGGGCAGGGTATGAATGCCGGCTTTGAAGACATCACAGTACTGGACCAGATGCTCGACAGCTTCGACGGGGAAAACTGGGAGGAGCTGTTTCATAAGTTTGAGCGCCGCCGCAAGCCCAATGCCGATGCCATTGCCGACCTGGCCGTGATGAACTTTATTGAGATGCGCGATAAGGTAGCCAGCCCACGCTTTCTGCTCCGCAAAAAGATAGAAGGTAAACTCTCAGAGCAGTACCCCGACAAGTGGATACCGCTCTACTCCATGGTCACGTTCACCGACCTGCCCTATTCCTATGCCATGGAAACAGGTCTGAAGCAGGACAAAATCATGAAAAAGGTGATGAAGCACATTAAATCAGTAGAAGATTACAATAAACCGGAAGTACAACAATTACTGGAGAAACAACTCATCCAGAAAGAGAAGCTGAAGCCGTACAAGCCAAAGGAGGTGTAGCAGCTGCAGGCTCCGCATCTCTGTACTCCCTTGCCTCTTAACAAGACCACAGCAGTGCCATGGTGTTTACTTCCAGTTATGTAAATAGCCGTAGTGGTATTGCTGCTATAGCTATAACCTGCTTTAACCTACGATTGGTAGCATTAAGTTAGATAGACAATCCAACCAGGAAAGAGAAACTGTGCAGGTCAGAGTACAGAAATGCGTGACTGTTTACACTACTGTGAATGCGACTTCCTCTTTCATACCTTAACTCCGCCAGAATCCGTTTTTTGCTTCCGACAAGATACCAAGTTCCTGCCCCAGCCAGAAAACTTACGTAGTTATTCGCAAATTTTAAGGGCTCATGCTGCCGGTATTCTGTAGTGCCAGCGTAATCAATTTCCTCTTCTCTGGATGAGGAGCTGTTTAGGCTGTGTCTGATGAATCAAACGAAAGACCCTGTTAGCTTGTTAGTAAGTCATGAGACGATACGAGTTAACTGACGAACAGTGGGAGAAGATATCGCCTT
>NZ_BAAGXV010000065.1:0-27229 GCF_054779655.1 Pontibacter brevis | reverse complement strand
GGAGAGTAGGTGGCCGCCAACCCTACAAAAGCACCCCCCGCAGAGAAATCCGCAGGGGGTGTTTTGCGTTTCAGGCCCATCTCCTACTCTACTGCCTCAGCCGTTCATCCTGCGCCATGAAGAGCAGGAGGTTTTTGCTTTTCTAATCTCTCCTATCCCGCTATCTCTCCACCGTATTCAGGTTGTGCATCCTGATAAGAACTGCCCGGCCTGCGATGTGTCGTAAAAGCAACCAGGATGAAGTATAAGCCAAAAATTAAATGCGGCAGGTACACAGCGTGGTTGAAGCCAAAAGGCCAGGGTGATATCGCTAATATAATTCCCAGGAAGACATCAGTCATTAAATGTGTGCTCACAGATGCCTTCTTCACAATACCAACCTCAAAGTCGGTGGTCGCAGTCTGTAGCAATACTACAACACCTGCAATAACAGCCGTTACAGTAGCCGCTGTGTCTTCGTTAAATTCTAGCCACCACGGTGAAACCATCAGTAGTGGCCCCACAATGTAATCCAGCATTCCGTGAAAGCGCGTTGGTATGAACCTCATTTTCTCCTCCTCTTCTCCCTCAGTTTGTACTATTATATATACTACTTTACGAACCTTTAGAAGGAAAGCTCATTTTTTAGTACAATTTTCAGTACAAAAACAGTTTTAATTACGTATTAATCTGCCATCCGTAGCTGCCTGTAAGGCAGGTCATTATAAACTGGCCTTTGCAACTGTTTATAAAACAAGGGGCACAGCCCCTGCTCTTACCTCCAGGTATGTATGTATTTTTGGGAAAGATTGCTCAAGTCTGCTGCCCGCTCTGTATTCTGCGGGGATATAGGTAACTTTGCCCAGGCATGAGCACCGTTCCACAGGCTTTCCATGTAAAGGTAACGGCGGATAAAAATCTGAAACAGACCATATGAAACATAGCCCACCAGAGTTAAGAACCGTTGACGTGACCCGTTATGTCACGCCTTTGCGTGAGGGCGGTTCACTACCTGCCATTGTAGAGGCAGACGATGATTTTTTGTACGTGCTCAAGTTTCGTGGCGCGGGGCAAGGCGTGAAAGCCCTTATTGCCGAGCTTATCGCCGGTGAACTTGCCCGTGCACTCGGCTTTCGGGTGCCCGAAATTGTGTTTGCGACCTTAGACGAGAGTTTCGGCCGCACAGAGCCAGATGAGGAAATACAGGATCTGCTCCGCTTCAGCGAAGGGCTGAACTTAGGACTCCATTACCTGTCCGGCTCCATTACCTTTGATGCTTTGGTAACAACAGTCGATGCAACCCTTGCCTCCCAGATTGTCTGGTTTGATTGTCTGATAACGAACGTAGACCGCACTCCCCGCAACACCAACATGCTGATGTGGCACAAGGAACTGTGGCTGATTGACCACGGTGCCTCCTTCTACTTTCATCACTCCTGGCCAGACGTGGAAGAGCAGGCGCGGCGGCCATTTGCACAGGTGAAAGACCATGTGTTGCTGCCGCAGGCAGGCGAGCTGGAGGCTGCTGACGCAGCTTTTCGCCCTATCCTTAGCCCCGAGCGCATCCGCTCCATAGTAGCCCTGATTCCAGATGACTGGCTTACCACCGACTCCCCTTTTGATACCCCGGAGGAGCACCGGCACGCTTATGTCCGTTTCCTGGAAACACGGCTCGCCCATACAGAAACCTTTATAAAAGCAGCGCAGCATGCAAGAAAAGCACTTATTTGAGTACGCCGTTATTCGCGTGGTGCCATGTGTAGCACGTGAAGAGTTTATGAATGTAGGCGTCATCGTTTACTGCGCCTCCCAAGGATTTTTACAGACGTTATATGACCTGGACGAGCAGCGGCTGCATGCTTTCTCCAGGCAACTGGACATGCAGGAGTTAAAAGAGCGCCTGCGTGCTTTCGAACGCATATGTGCAGGCCGCAGAGAAGGCGGAGCAATTGGCCAGCTGCCCATTGCATCACGTTTCCGCTGGCTTACCGCTACCCGCAGCACCATTGTGCAAACATCACCTGTGCACCCGGGCTTATGCACAGACGCCGGGGCAACGCTCGAGCGGCTGCATGCCCAAATGGTGCTTAGCTGATTTAAGAGAGATGCGCCTTTAACCGCTATTAAAAGCACATGGCAAGCACTGGCACTAAATTTGAATCATAGAAATAGAAGCACCGACAGATTATAAGCACAATGATATGTGGAGCTAGCCAAGCGAAGGTCTCCCCTGTCAGCCTTCGCGGACCAGTATAGTTTTAGTATCTTTGTGTTTAAACAATTTTGAAAGAGGGCAACTGTACCCCTTACTTTTATTTACGCTTAATCACATTTATGGGAAATAAAATGATATACGCCGGCAAAAAATCAAGTTTGCTTGTGATGCTGGCTTTCGTTGGCTGCACCTCTACCCAGCAGGTAACGCCGCAACAAACACAAAACACCATTGAACAAAAGCAAAACATTGATAATGTTTTACTCGCTGAATGGACTGGCCCTTATGGCGGAGTTCCGGCTTTTGACAAGATGAATTTAGCTGATTTAAAGCCAGCCATCGAAAAAGGAATGGCTTTGCAATTAGCAGAAATAGATGCCATTGCCAATAACCCTACCCCTCCTACTTTCGAGAATACCATCGAAGCCATGGAAAGAGCAGGTGAAGAATTGAACAGGGCTTTCACCTATTACAGCATCTGGAGCAGCAACATATCATCACCGGAATTCAGGGAAATTCAGGCAGAACTGGCGCCAAAGATTTCCGAGTTCTCTTCCAAGATATCGCAGAACGAGAAGCTTTTCCAGCGTATCAAAACAGTATACGAAAATGCACAGATAAACCCGTTGCCAGCTGATCAGCAACGTGTGGTACAATTAGTGTATGAAGGCTTTGCGATGGAGGGTGCCGAGTTGGATGCCGCCGCCAAAGAGCGTTATGCGGCTATCAATAAAGAACTGTCTTCCCTTTATACTGCTTTCTCCAATAATATCTTAGCAGATGAAGAGAAGTATGTGGTGTACCTGACAAAAGACCAGCTGAGCGGCTTACCGGAGTCTTTTGTGAAAGCGGCGGCAAAGGCAGCAGCTGACCGCGGCCAGGAAGGCAAATATGCCGTAACCAACACCCGTTCGTCCATGGACCAGTTCCTGACTTATTCTGATGAGCGGGCTTTGCGGGAAAAGGTATGGACCAACTATTACTCACGTGCCGATAATGCCGATGAGTATGACAACAACGAGAACATCGCTAAAATTCTAAAGCTTCGGAATGAGCGTGTAAAGTTGATGGGCTACGACAACTTTGCAGAATGGCGCCTTCAGAACCGTATGGCCAAAACGCCGGAACGCGCCATGGAACTCATGAACGCTGTATGGCCAGCTGCCCTGGCAAGGGTAACAGAAGAAGTGGCCGACATGCAGGCAGTGGCAGATGCCAGTGGAAAAAAGATTACAATAGAACCATGGGATTACCGCTACTACGCCGAAAAAGTGCGCAAGCAAAAGTATGATCTGGACTCCGATGAAGTAAAGCAGTACCTGCAGCTGGATAACCTGACACAGGCGATATTCTTTACAGCCGGAGAACTCTTTAACTTCAATTTCAAACCCGTGCCGGAAGGTTCTGTACCCGTGTTTCATGAGGATGTGAAAGTATGGGAGGTAACTGACAAGACCACTGGCGAGCATATTGGCCTGTGGTACTTGGATCCGTTCGCACGCCAGGGCAAGCGCTCTGGTGCCTGGGCTTCGACCTACCGTAGCCATACCACCTTTGATGGTAAGAAAACTGTATTGGCATCTAACAATTCCAACTTCATTAAGCCTGCGCCGGGCGAGCCGGTGCTGGTTTCCTGGGACGATGCGACTACCTTCTTCCATGAGTTCGGGCACGCGCTGCACTTCCTGGCTTCAAACGTAAAATACCCGACCTTGAACAGTGGGGTAAGGGACTATACAGAATTCCATTCACAGTTGCTGGAGCGCTGGCTGTCTACTGACAAAGTAATCAACCAGTTCCTCAAGCACCACAAAACAGGCGAAGTGATGCCGGCTGAGCTGGTGGCTAAAATCAAAAAGGCCTCTACCTTTAACCAGGGGTTTGGCACAACGGAGTTCCTTGCCTCTGCCCTGATGGATATGAAGTATCACCTGGCTGCCCCTGCGGATATAGACCCTGACAAATTTGAAAGGGAGACGCTAACTACGTTGAACATGCCACGAGAAATCGTGATGCGTCACCGTTCGCCGCACTTCGGACACGTTTTCTCCGGAGAGGGATATGCAACAGGATACTACGGCTACCTTTGGGCTGATGTGTTAACCTCAGATGCGGCAGAAGCTTTTGAGGAGGCACCAGGCGGCTTCTATGACAAAGAGGTTGCTGCCAGACTGGTGAAGTACCTGTTTGCCCCAAGAAACTCGATGGACCCGGCAGAAGCCTACCGCTTATTCCGTGGCAGGGATGCTAAAATAGATGCCCTGATGCGTGACCGCGGTTTTCCGGTTCCTGAACCGCAATCAAAGAAGTAGTATAAAAACTGAAAAGGCAAAAAAGAAGCGCCCGTAAAAGTACGGGCGCTTCTTTTTTATTTAAGATAATGTTAGGGGAGCAAGTCTTATCTCATTTCCACTAACTCACCACAGGCTACTGGAAGCGATGCCCAGTATTTAGCATGCGGGTTGCTGCCAGCTGGCACGATTCTGTTGTTGATGGCAAACGCACCGTGTATCACGATGACGCGCTTGTCAAGCTCCAGGTCTGCCATGGTCTGCGTGCCATTGTGCATGGCATCAAATGCAGAAACCAGTGAGCTTGTCATTGTCTTAGCGCCATAAGCAATGGTGCCGGCAGAGGTGGCTACAGGGAAATTGTCAGCAGTCAGTGGCACGAGTTTGTCGTCCAGCGGAATGAGCACTGGCCCGTAGAAAGGCAACCCGTCCTCCAGGGTAAGGAGCCCATCGGCGCCTGCTGCGCTTGGTGGCGGGCAAACAGCATCCTGGTCTGCCATGTCCTCCATCACAAAGCCGTGGATGTGCTGCGGGTGCACCATGTTCGGCGCCAGGCCTGTCACATCTGTGATCACCTCAAACTCGCCATTTGCTTTCATCATCACGGTGGCCGTGCCTGTTACTCCAGAGTTGTTCAGAGGGTTCAGCTGCACCTTGTACATTTTAGTCTGATTGTTTGTGCCGCCGCTGCCTCCTCCTCCGGGAATAACGTCATCAAGGTCGCCCAGCTGGTCGCAACTTGCCAGGAAGAAAGTACCCATAAAAGTAGCAGCAAGTACCTTTGCAGAAGACACAGCTTTCTGCATTAATTCATTTGCTTTCATTGTTGTATTGTTTCTCATAAGATTTTGTGTTTAAAATGTAATTAATTAAAGGTGAAAGAGTGATAATATTTATCCTACGATAAATGGTGTAACAATGTCTACAACCATTTGCATAGTTAGGGGCTCATCCCAAGCTTCTCTCACTGCCATAACCGGCACCGTTGTCACATCAGTAACTTCCACACCTGCATGCATGGTGTTTTTCTCACCGGCGTAAACCGCACTGCTAGCCATCATAAAAGTGCCGCCAAACCCGTCTATGCCATCGTAATCTTCTTCTGTAATCCAGCCTTTCCTTCCCCGTATGCGCCTTACCTGTGAGGCGTGCCTTGCCTCCACAGCGTGAATCTGCAAGGCTACTTTTAGCAGGTCGCCGTTGTCGATAAGATTCGGCGCCTGCCCTTTATAAGCACGCACGCCAGTATCCTCAAACGCCTGTGACAGGGCCAGGAATAATGGATAGTTACTAAAAGGACTCGGGAATACTCCGCCTGCCGTGTAGTCGAAACTACTCGGTACGCCCTGCAGGTTTCCACCTAAAGCCTGGATAGTAGCCTCTAACAGTTCCACATGAATTCGCTCATGCTCGCGAATGGCCATGAACACATTGCGATGTTCATTTCTGATGATGCCTGCATCTACCCCCTGAATATAGAACTGGTATTCCAGGCGCTCCAGGGTTAACGCGAACTTGAGTACCGCAATTACATCATGCGCTCTGGCAAAGGCCATTTTCGGCATAGCGCTGAAAGCTGCAACAGGCAACGAAGCCAGTGCCATTCTTTTAGTAATGCTGCCCAATTTTTTGAAAGCCTCTTTTCTGGACATGTAAATGTCCACTTCTTCTTCCGACTTGTTTCCTGTGTTGAAAGAGTCAAATAATTTTATAAAATCCATAATAGTATCCTCCGGTTAAGCTGTAGGTAAATTACTCGCGTCAATCTCAGTCACAATAAAAGGGGCTGCCATCTGCAGAACCTGAGAAGGAGGTAATGCCTCATCCAATCCATCGTTAATGAAGTCCACAAAAGCATCATTCGGCGCAATAAGGTCGTAGATTGCCTCCGCGTGCCGCGCCTCCACCGACACAATTTTACCGGCTACCACCAGGAAGTCAGGGTTTTTAAGAAGCGGACCTGCACCGTTATAGGCCGCCACACCAAGGTCTTCGAAAGTTTTGGCAGTCTGGAGCACACTGCTTCTGTCTCTGAAATCAACCATGCTAAAGTCGAACTCCAGCTTTTTGATAGCATTATTGCCTAAGGCTGCCTCATAAAACTCGCGGTGAGCTACTTCATGCTGCCGTACGTCTTCCAGCACTCTTATTTCCTCAAGCGTTGCACCGGCATAAAAACCCAGCAATGCTACTTTGGTATAGAAAGCTGCCTCCAGTTGCTCCAGTGCATAGGCATAATTAAGGATGCCGATGTCCCCGCTCCCAAGACTCACTTTCTTAGCGGTATTTGGGTTCTTCGGCGGAATAAACTCCTCCAGCTGCTCGCAGCCTGAGAGTAGAATTGCGGAAGTAGCCAGAGCGGCCCCGCCGTATTGCAGGAAACTCCTGCGGGAACTCTTCAGCCCCCCACCGGGCCTGTAGCCCTTTCCTTCAAAATTTGTAAGGTTTGACATAATACTCCGTTAATGGTTAAAAAAAATTGAACTGACAGTTCCTTCGCTAATTTCCATTATCTGCGCCCTCACAAATTTCCGGGGAGCGCACCTCTGGTTTAGCAATGCTGAAACTCGTACGAGGCAAGCAAACAGCTTTGCGTCCTTTTTTCCCGTTTAAGGTAAAATAGCTGCTCAAACACCCTTCTACCTGTACCGGTCGGACAGTGATTTTTTTGTATTCTAAATGATTTTCAACATAGGTAGAAGTACTTACGATCTTGTGTCAGGAAATATAAATAAAGTGTGATAAATACCGTGTATATACACACACTGTATGAGTGAGCACTCAATTATCTTTAGGGAACAGTAAATCCAAGGTTATTGCTGGGAATATCCCGGGAGCGGTGGAGAAAAAAAGTCTACGTATTAGTTACTAGAAGAGCAACCCAAAGGCAATACCAGTCGAACGCCTAAGTTTAAAGGAAATGAAATACATCATCTTAACTTAATTCGCCTATCAGCTAAGCACGTGAAATTTAATGTATCTTTGATTGATAAATCTGGTTATGATTATTTATAAAAACGGCTTAATAACCCTCGACTATACTCCTGCTACAGATGTGCTAAGTGTAGAACTACCCGATGCTGTAGCTTTTGGAGTGCCTGAAATCGAACGTTCATTAGAGGTTATAGCAGAGAATGTTCAAAGCTACGACATAAAAAAACTGCTGCTCGATAGCAGCCAGGCGGAGGTTGGAGGAATAGATGATGCTGCCTATAAAGTTGTTGTGACTCAGTTTCTGGCAAATCTTACAAAAGCCCGGCTGCAAAAACTAGCACGCCTAAATACTGCCCCCGTTAATTATGAAGAAAGAGTGGTAAGTGTTGCCAACGAAGCCACCCAAAAACTGAATGCTCCTTTCGAGGTGAGGATGTTCACTAGTAAGAACCAAGCGTATGACTGGCTTTTAAACCAGTAGTTACAGAACGCTTCTCTCTCCCACTGTAGCGTGTTCAGCTACTTTTTTCACTTACGAAGCAGCAGTTTATCTCAAGCTTTTCAATCAGGGCTCAGTTACTGCCCTGCCCTGGCAACCTCAAACATGAAGAGGAGCATGTAAAATAAAACCTTTTCAAGATCAGGCTGCACCACTTGCCCCCTTCTAGTACTAAGGATGTTATGTAGAGCCATAATATTTATTAATAAAATATTATTTTTTATAATTAAATACAGTACCTTACTTCTATGTGCAAGGCTTCTTTCAGATAGGGCAATGGAAAATTCTGTATTAACAAAAGACACACTGGTGTTGCCAGAAAACATCTTAGAAATGGAGAATAAGTGCTTCCATCTCTGGATAGACCTTAACGTGAAACTGATGTATACAGAATGGATTCTTATGCCTGCTGCAACAGAGTATAGGGAAGCAGGTGAATTGTTTGTGAAATTAGTGCGGGATTATGCTGTGGAGTGCTGGATAGCGGATTCAAAAAAGCTGGCAGGTTTTCCTATTCATCTGCAGAAGCCGGTGCTGCAGCAGTTGGCTCCTGCTCTTGCAGGTGGTTCGCTGAAAAAGCTGGCTCGCATTATAGAAAAAGATACGCAGAGCGGTTTATTGTTTGAGAGTATCTCAAATAACTTAAAGGAAAACCACAAGTCAGTAATCGAGGTGGAACAATTTATTACGTTCGAAGATGCCGCGGACTGGGTAGGGATGATTCGGGGCTGAGCATGTGTATGAAAGATAGTACAGAACAGCCTTTAGAATTACTGTCTTGCACTAGCAGCAGTTCCCGAAGCACAGGAAGGATAAACTGGAAGTAATCCGGAATTTAATCTCCGGATTACTGTGATGAGAAAGAAATCACTTTCCGTCTCTCATATTACCGCTAGCTTTTGCTGCAGTCACAGCAAAAGCTAGTGGCAATTCAAATTTATAAAAGCATCAGGAGGCTTGCTCCGGGTTAGCTTTTATATAGCGGCTCATCTCCTCTCCGATACGCATCAGGTCGTTTGTTTCCTCTTCCGTGAAATCATAAGGTACCGGTTTCGCTATTCCAAGGGTACCGTATAAGTCTCCATCCAGTAACAGCGGTACAGCTATAGAACCCTCCACCTTTGTCTCCTTTGCCGCAGGCCGCGCCACACCAGAACTGTCTGTTTGCAGGTTACACATTTCCACAGGCTCTTTTCGTTCAGCAGCAATTCCAGCCATTCCCTTTCCTATCGGAATGGCAGTCATTTTAGGAAGTAAAAAAGGTGGGATACCCTCATAGGCTTTCAGTGCCAGGAGCCCGGTGCTTTTGTTCAGGATATGAATTGTTCCGGTACTGCAATCAAACGCTTTGATGATGTCTGACAGAAGTTGCTGCCAGTTAACAGCAGCGTCGTGGTTCTGAAGCGCTAAGAGAATAGAGGAGTTTGTAGAAAGCATAGCGTTAACTTTTTATATAGCATCTATTTTTTATAAGCTTTAGCCGCAAAGTGGCTGCATGTTATACAGCACCTGCTAAAGCTGTTCATTCAATAGCCTTTAAAGTATCAGGTACGATAAATAGCTTCATCACAGCCATAAGCCGGACCTGATGGCACAGTCCTTCAGCGAAGATAACATAAACCAGCAGTCCGTGCTACTGCCAGGCACAGTAATAGTGAGTAATCAGGCGCAAAAATGCCACACAAACTTCCACACTTTGTAGAAATATTCCACAAAGTGTGGCGGAACTCACACAACTGTTATCATACCCCACCTATAGAACAAACATCTTAAATACTGCTTAACAGGCTTTACAGCAATAAGTTAAACACACCTATATAGTTTTGGCACGATTCTGCTAAGGAGGAAAGCGAACTTAAATAATACGACTATGAACAAAGTGACTTTTTTAGCAGCAGCCATCGCATTATTTGGTGTTTCTTCCCTTGATGCCAATGCTCAGACTTCTACCCAGCAAGGCCAGACGCCAACAACGCAGCAGGGTCAGGAAGAAAAAAAGGAAAAGGTAACAAAAGACCAACTTCCAGCGCCGGTGAAAGCAGCTCTGGAAAGTGATACATATAAGGATTGGACAGTAGAAGAAATTCATAAAGTGACCCCTGCCGAAGGAAGCGCAGAAGGCAAGGCAGTTTATGAAGTGACTATGGCCAATGCACAAGGCCAGAAAGGCGTTGTCCGAATGAACGAAAGAGGCGGTGACGCTTCAAAAGACTAGTGAACGAATAGGTAATCCTATTGTTAAAAAGCCTTCGCCTTGCGGGGGCTTTTTTTTTGCTCCACAGCTGGATAAGCTGCAGACAAACTTCTTCATTGGGAAATTACCGCCACAGGTTTTAAACACAGGCTGGGAAATTTATGGCCACTTCCCCCTGCTCTTAGAGTTGGCAGAGAGAACACATGCCTGAAGCTTATCAAGCCCTTGCCGCACTGTAATCTTACATTCACGCTAACCCCCGGAACAGCAACTCGTTATGTAAGGAAAGTGGTTTGCTGCTTATCCTGCTTTTTAAAGAGAGTTGCACGTGAAGAAATTTTTAAACAAAGCCTGGCAGATATTAAAAGATACCAAGCGTAATTTCAGGGGAAATCAGCCAATTGTGTATAGCGCTGCCATTGCGTTTTTTACAATATTCTCCCTGCCTGCCATCCTGATTGTGCTGACGCTGGTCGGTTCAATTTTCTTTTCAGAAGATGCTGTAAGACAGGAGGTCGTTAAAGAAGTGGAGCAACTCATTAGTGCTGAGGCTGCCGAGCAGGCAGATACCGTACTTCAGAACGCAACAAACATACCTGCCGGCTTTTGGGGCGTACTGATAGGCATTATCATGGTAATGCAAAGCGCATCTATTATTTTCTTTATGATGCAGAAGGGGCTCAATGCTATATGGCAGGTAAAGGTAAAGCCCGGAGTAAATCTGTTAAGACTACTAAAATACAGGCTGATAGCACTGGCCATGGTAGTAGGCCTGGGCCTGCTGCTTTCCATCAGCCTTCTACTCGATACATTAATCGCTATCTACAGCGAGGAGCTGTTTGATGTTTTCGAGGAGTACCTTACTCCTGCCGTCCGCACCATCAATACCGTATTTTACCTGTCGGTGGTGTTGATCTTTTTCACAGCGGTACATAAAGTTTTACCAGATGCCAGGGTTGCCTGGAAAGATGCACTGGCAGGCGGGGTGATTACTTCTATCCTGTTTTTGATAGGAAAGCAGATAATCAACTATGTATTAAGCAATGTGCAATTGATTGGTATATATGCCGCCGCAGGCTCGCTGGTTATACTGCTCCTGTGGGTATTCTACTCCTCCATTATATTACTTCTGGGTGCAGAAGTAACAAAGTCCTATGCAAACAACCATGGCAGAAAGGTAGATCCCAAGCCCATCGCAGTTAAATACAAAGAAGTAAGCAGCGAGGACGTATAAAACAGCTGCATAAACACCTCTTGCCACAGCTGTGTTTCATGTACAAAGCTTTTATAAGCCAACCTGCACCTGTTAATACCTGCTCTTTTCTAAACATACAAGTAAACCAGCAGCAGCCTTTCAGCTACGGACTTATTCCCTTAATTTTGAAGCCGGTTATGTTTCCCTTTGGCTTGTTCTACAAGGCAAAGGGAAAATAAAGGTGCTTAAGGAATATATCATGACCAAAACGAATACCCAACCGGGCTTGAAGGAGAATGCCGGACAGTTCTGGCTGTTAATGTTGATGACTGGCTTTGTTGGGGCAATGGTGGGGCTGGAGCGCTCCGTTATTCCAAAATTTGCCGAAACTGTTTTCGGCCTGAACGGGCACACGGCTATCCTTTCTTTTATTGTAGCCTTCGGACTGGCTAAATCTGTGGCCAATGTACTAATGGGGCAGCTTTCGCTGCGTTTCACGCGCAGGCAGCTACTGCTGGCCGGATGGCTTTTTGCACTGCCGGTACCCTGGCTCCTGCTTTATGCCAGCAGCTGGTGGTGGGTACTGTTGGCTAACCTGCTGCTGGGTATTAACCAGGGCCTGGCCTGGACCTCCAGCATTGTGATGACGCTGGACATGGTAGGTGAAAAGAACCGTGGGCTTGCTATGGGCATCAATGAGTTTGCCGGCTACCTGGCAGTAGGTCTTGCCTCCTTTCTGGCAGGCTATATTGCCTCTTCCACCGGCGAGGTAACCTATGCTTTTCTGCCGGGTATCGCCTTCTCTTTAGCAGGCGTGCTTCTGGTGCTTTTTGTGGTGCGCGATACGCATGCGCATGTGCAGGCAGAGGCAGCTAAAAGCACGGTGTTGTTGTTGCAGAGTGTGTGGAAAGACACCACCTGGCGCCACACAAACCTGGGTCCTGTTACACTAAACGGCTTTGTGACAAAAATAAATGACGGCGTACTATGGGGATTACTGCCAATGGTACTCGGTTCAAAAGGCTATTCGCTGGTGGAAATTGGCTTGCTGGCGGGTATTTATCCCGCTGTGTGGGGTATCGGGCAGCTGTTTACGGGCAAGTTAGGCGATACCTACTCCAGAAAGAAGCTGCTGTGCCTGGGCATGCTGCTACAGGGTGGGGCTATTTCCGCTCTTTTCTTTACAGGCTCTTACACTTTGATACTGATAGCCCTTGCAGCAGTAGGTACCGGAACAGCCATGGTTTACCCCACCTTCCTGACCTTGGTGGCAGATAACACACATCCCAGCCAGCGGTCGCAGAGCCTGGGCATTTTCCGGTTTTGGCGCGATTTCGGGTACGTGGCCGGTGCCGTGGCAGCAGGCCTTTTCAGCGATATGTTCGGGGCAGAAGCAGTGTTGCTGGGAGCCGGAATCCTAACAGCAGGAGCCGGCATTTTCTCTGAGTTGCGCATGGTGCGGCAGCCTCTCAGTTCCGGCCCACAGGAAGCTGCAAAATCAAAAAGAGCCAGGGCATATTCTGATTCTATGTAGCAGGAAAGGCAGCAGTGGTTTTGACTTTGGCATTGTAATTGGTTAAATTACGCTACGAGTGGGAATGTGAAAACTTTCTTCGCACGCTTTTGCAGCCTTTTTACTTATGTTTCCGTTACAAAAAAAGGTACCCAATCGTCTAAACCTATTTTTAACCCAATCCTAAAAACTCCATTATGGTACTAATTAAGAAAGGGACTCTTGCCGCTGTAGTAGTAGCAGCATCTATGTCTTTTGGCCAAGCCGCTTTTGCGCAGCAGGCAGCAACTCCCCAAACTGAAACACAACAGCAATCTGCCCAGGAATTTTCTGATGCTGATTTAGAGAAGTTTGTAGAGGCAAACTCAACCGTTACAGAAATCCAGAAAGCGAGCCGCGACTCTTTGGTAGCCGCTATTGAGAGCGAAAACCTGACAGTAGACCGCTTTAACGAACTGGCAAAGGCACACCGTGCACAAAAACTGGAAGAGGTTGCCGAAGACACTGAAGAGATTTCGGCCTTCAGTAATGCAGCGCAACGCGTTGTAAAAATTCAGCCTGAAACAAGAGAAAGAGTGCAGGAGGCGATAGAAGAAGAAGGGCTGACAGTAGAAAAATATGAAAAGATTATGGCTGCCTATGAGAGCGACCCTGCTGTGAAGGCAAAAATACAGGAGGTAGTAAGCAAAGACTAAAGACACTTTTAGGTCTGCTATTCTATAAAAGAAAAGCTTCGGTTCTGATGAGCCGGAGCTTTTTCTTTTATAGCGTTATTTTTAGCGGGCGCACATCTACTTCACTGCATGCTGCAGTTTACTGACCTCTTCACACAGCTCCCGTTTATTTACTAGCCACGTTTGGTGGCGGCAGCGCCTGCTGGCACTACCACACCTTCCTGAAGAGCAGTTCTTAAACGATCGCGCGCTGTTTTGTCCGCACAGGCAGAACCTGCGTATGTTTGGGCAGGGGCTCCTTATATATAGCGGGCTTTTCTTATATTTACTTTCTACAATTTAACGACGACTATGGAATATAGAAGATTTGGCCGCACGGGCTGGAACGTAAGCGAAATCGGGTATGGCATGTGGGGGATGGCAGGATGGACGGAATCTGACGATGCCCAATCCGACCGCTCCCTGGATATTGCCGTGGAAGGCGGATGCAACTTTTTTGACACTGCCTGGGGTTACGGCGCCGGCAAAAGCGAGCAGATCCTGGGCCGCCTGCTGAAGCGCCACCCGGAAAAGCGGCTGTATGTGGCAACCAAGATCCCGCCCAAAAATATGAAATGGCCTTCAAAGGCTGAGTACAAACTGGAAGATTGCTTCCCGGCGTCCCACATTATTGAATACACTGAAAAGAGCATCAAAAACCTTGGCGTGGAGACCATTGACCTGCAGCAGTTTCATGTGTGGGAAGACAGTTGGGCAGATCATGAAGAGTGGCAACGGGCTGTGGAGCAGCTGAAAAGAGAAGGTAAGGTACAGCACATGGGCGTGAGCGTGAACCGCTGGGAGCCGGAGAATGTACTAGACACCCTGCTCACAGGCCACATCAGCAGCGTACAGGTTATCTACAACATTTTTGACCAGGCCCCAGAAGACACACTTTTCCCGCTTTGCAGAGAGCTGGATGTTGCCACCATTGCCCGTGTACCATTTGACGAGGGCACCCTTACCGGAACTTTCACTAAAGAAACCACTTTCCCGGAAGATGACTGGCGCAGCACCTACTTTGTACCAGAGAACCTCAACTCCAGTGTAGAACACGCTGACCGCCTGAAGCCGCTGGTACCGCAAGGCATGACAATGCCTGAAATGGCACTGCGCTTTATCCTAAGCAACCCGGATGTGAGCACCACCATTCCAGGTATGCGCAAGGCAGCACACGTGAAGTCTAACCTCAGCGCCAGCGACGGAAAAGGACTGCCAAAAGACCTGCTGGATGAACTGAAGCAGCACCGCTGGGACCGTGAACCAACCGAGTGGTCACAGTAAGAGCAAAATGATTCGTACCCATTACAAGAAGGCCTCTGATGATCGTCAGGGGCCTTCCTGTTTATAAGGTGTTTGCATGAAAGCAATAAGGTTCCAATTCTTGTCGTCCTGCCGGGGCTGGCGCTTAGCCAGTAATTAATGTACTGATTTTTAGAATAGTAAAGAGATTCTTCCTATATTAATAAGTTAATGAATTATCACTTCTAATCGCCATCATGGAATGAAAAAGACCACATGGAGCACCCTCTTTTTTTGTGTCGGTATATTGGTTTCGCTCACCTTTCCTGCCAACTCTCAGCAAAAACAAATCGGTGAGTTTGAAGGCAGCACAGATGTAGGCAACGTGCTGAAGCCAGGCTCTGCCACTTATAAGCCTGAAACGCAGCAATACGAGGTAGCGGGTTCAGGGTACAACGTCTGGTTCGACAAGGACGAGTTCCACTACCTTTGGAAGCGCATGTCCGGTGACTTCATTCTCTACACCCGTGCCAGATTTGTGGGAGAGGGCGTTGACCCGCACCGGAAAGTTGGTTGGATGGTGCGCTCCAATCTGGAAGGAAACGCCCCACATGTTAACGCAGTGGTGCATGGCGACGGGCTAACTGCGCTGCAGTACCGTGAAGCAAAAGGCGACAGCACCAAAGAAATCCGCTCGGATGTAACAGGCGCCGATGTGATTCAGCTGGCAAGAAAAGGCAACACCTACACCATGCGTGTCGCTAAATTCGGACACCCGTTTGTTACAAAAGAGGTTAGCCACATGAATTTAGGTGATGATGTATACGTTGGCTTATTTGTGGGATCGCATAACAAGGATGTGCTGGAAAAAGGGATTTTCAGTGATGTGCGTATTACGGTACCAGCCCCGGATGACCTTGTGCAGTACCGGCAGTACCTGGGCAGCAACCTGGAAATACTGGACGTAAACACCGGCGACAGGGAAATTATCTATACAGCTCCCAACTCCATACAGGCCCCAAACTGGACACCGGATGGCAAAACCCTGATCTACAACTCTGACGGATTAATCTATACTTTTGATTTGGCCACGCGCCAGCCCAAAAAGCTGAACACCGGCAAAGTCACCAACAACAACAATGACCATGTGCTGTCTTTCGATGGCAAAACGCTGGGCCTGAGCAGTGGCGTAGAGGAACTGGGCGGCTCCATTATATATACGGTCCCTGTAACAGGCGGAGCACCAAAGCAGGTGACGCCAAAGGGTCCTTCCTACCTTCACAGTTTTTCTCCGGATGGCAAGAACCTTATTTTTACCGCCGAGCGCAATGGAGAGTGGGATATTTTCCGGGTGCCTGCAAAAGGCGGCAAAGAAGTGAACTTGACTAATGCCAGGGGGCTGGACGATGGTTCGGAGTATACCCCGGACGGCAAGTACATTTACTTCAACTCCAACCGCAACGGGCCAATGCAAATCTGGCGTATGAAAGCAGACGGCAGCGATCAGGAAGCCGTAACAAATGGTGAGTTCCATGACTGGTTCCCCCATATTTCACCGGATGGCAAGTCTATTGTCTTCCTCTCGTTCCTGAAAGAAGAAGTAGAGCCCGGCGACCACCCTTTTTACAAGCACGTGTACCTGCGCATGATGCCGGTTGGCGGCGGAGAGCCAAAAGTGATGGCCTATTTATACGGAGGCCAGGGCACTATCAACACCCCCTCCTGGTCACCGGACAGTAAGAAGGTGGCCTTTATCAGTAATTCGGATGCAGTGCAGGCTGTGGCCAAGTGACACATATCACTGTTTTACAGTTACTTACTCCCTTTAAATCTAGCCTGGATAATATCAAACTCAAATTTTGCAGATACTTCTAAATCAAAACCATGAACACAAGACGCGACTTTCTTAAGAGTTCAGGCGCACTGGCACTAGGTGCGCTCCTTCTCCCAAACCTGGCAGCGGCCGCCAAAGGAACAGCCAAGGTAAATAACGTGGGGATACAGCTCTACACGGTACGCAAGGAAATGCTGGCCGATGCAGTGGGCACTTTAAAGCAACTTGCCAAAATCGGCTATAAGGAACTGGAGTCTGCACGCAGCGAGAAGGGGCTGTACTATGGCCTGCAGCCTAAAGAAATAAAGAAAATAACAGAGGACCTGGGTATGACGCTGCGAAGCGGCCACGTACACATCGACAAAGACTGGGACCGTACAGTAGCTGCCGCAGCCGAAACCGGGCAGGATTACCTTATCTGCTCCTCTCTCCCATCAAGAGGGCAAACAGTGTCTAATTATAAGCATGTAGCAGATATGTTCTCGAAGGCCGCAGAAGATTGCAAAAAAGCAGGCATGATGTTCGGCTACCACAACCACGAGTACGAGTTTGAAAAAGAAAACGGGCAGGTGCTGTACGATGTGCTGTTAGACGAAACAGACCCTGAACTGGTGAAAATGGAGCTGGATCTGGGCTGGGTTATCTTAACCGGGAATGATCCCGTGACCTACTTTGAGAAGTACCCGGGCCGTTTCCCGCTCTGGCACCTGAAAGATATGGACAGGACAAAAAGGGAGAGCACTGAATTTGGCAAAGGCGCCATCAACATAAAGCGCATGCTGCAGAACGCTGACAAGTCGGCCATGAAGTACTTCTTTGTAGAGCAGGAAGAGTATGCCGGTGCAGCCATGGACAGTGTAAAGCACAACTATCAGTTTCTTCAGAAAATGAGCATGTAAAAATAAAAGCCCTTTCCTGCACATCTTAAAAAAGAATCCCTGGCCTTTATAAGAGGCCAGGGATTCTTTTTTTACGCCGTTGGGGCAATGAATATGTTATTCTGTCTTTTTATATATCAGAATAAGAGGTTGGGTGAAGCAGGTAAATATCGGCATGGGAGACGTTGTTAGCATATTCCGGCATGGCACTCATCTTTTTCCACTCCGGGTCTTCTCTAAAAGCGTTCCAGTGCTTTTCCCGCTCTACCATGTTCTCGAAAGTAGTCATGTACATGAGGTTCGGCATCTTGCTTCCGGCTAACACACGACCATAGAATACAGCATTGAAGCCCAGCCGATCAAAAAGTTTGATTTCTCCTTTGTTGAACATATCCACCTTGTTCTGGTGCAGTTTTTCAGTGGCTGCTTCGTAGCTGCGCAACTCATAGATCCTTTCCTGTGGCGCAGAATTCAGCTTCGGAGCACTTACGCCCTTCATACCCACAAAAGCATCTAACAGAATAGTCTCGAAATGGCTATACAGCGGGTTGTTATGAGGAGCATCCAGATATTCTTTTCCGGCAGCGGTGTATTGCTTGTCTTTTGCCAGCGTCTCATCTAGTTTGTAGAACTGTTCCGGAGAAGAAAGTGGAATCAATACATAAACCAGTTGCTCTGTAGGAGCGGGTGCATTTGTGCCGGTACTTTCGGCAGGCTTGAATACTCCTACTTTGCTGATGCCTGCACGATGCAGGGCGGGCAGGTAAGCGTTCTGCAGGTAGTTGTCCAGCCGTTCCTCCTGGCTTTTATCTTTCAGATGGAAAATCTTTAACTGCTGCAGGTTAGGTTTGGTCGCCTGGCTAAGGGCAGGCACGGCATTCAGCACCCACAATACCAACAGGCAGAGGGCAAACAGGTTCAGTTTTTTATAATTCATAAATAAGGCAGTTGATTTAGATATGTGAATGTGATTAAAACATTAATCTAATACATAATCAGGAATATTCATACCATCAGGCGCAATTTGAAATTCCACTACCTGATGTCCGTCCTACACACCCTGTACAGGGAGGTGAACTGAAAAAGCAAGCAGTATACAGAATACGTTCGCGTTGCCAGAAGGCTTTTTTATTCTGAAAAGCAGAGAGGTAATGAGCAGGCTGAGCAATCCGGCTGAAATCATTACCACCACAAAGTTTGAAAGGTAACTGAGGTGGTAGCCGACCACATACCTGATAACAGTTATCACAAAGGCAATCAGCGTAAAAACAACCCAAAACCAAGCTTTCCTGCTTGTACTGCCAGGCAGATTCTGAACGCGCTTTTCCGGAAACGTGAATAAAACATAAAGCACAACCAGTAATCCAATAATAGAAAAGCTTATCTGCAGGAAATTAAAAATGCCTACGCTTACTGGTCCAATTGACATATATTCTAAAAGCACAGGAAACCACCTTACAAACAGGCCATCACGATGCGTGAAGGCATCCCAGGCAATATGAGACACAGTGCCTACCAGAATCGATAAGATAATGACTACATAATGCTTCCGAAAGTGCTTCTTCCAATCAAAGTTCTTAAACCGGATGAACCGCTTTTGCAAAAAGGCAGGCAGGTGGTCAATCAGCTGGTCCCGGACAACTAAGTGAAACAGAAAAGCAAGAATCAGTGCTATTGGAAGGTTAAAGTAAAATATACTTCTCCAGGTATGGCTGTAGGCATCATACGCCTGCATCCGGATAAACTTTTCGAAATCAGGGGCCATACTGCCGATGATCAACCCTGTCATGGATCGCCATCTTTCAGGAAAGTACTGAAAGGGAAGAACAATGGCAGGATGTGAAAAGGTAAAAGGCATGTCTTAAACTTGAATGCAGGGCCTTATCCGGAGAGAACACCTCATATAACTCCTCAGAAATTGTTAGTACCACGATGCAGGGAGGCCTCACCCTTTATTGCTGGCTTTATTCTGTTTTGGTTAAAGCCAGGCTTACCTCCTGCCGTTGTGCACGAAAATACTCCCGAACCTGCTTTTCTTTTATGTCTTTCCAGGACCGGGTGGAATGGATAATTTTTTTTCCGTCCCTGCGGAGTTGCTCCGGCGAGGCAGGCAATGTAAGCCACGCGCAACCGAAAGGAAGCCTGCCGGAGGCCAGGTCACCAAACCCGAAGCCAAATGCTTTGGCAATCAGGCTAAAGATATGGTCCTCTTCGAGGTAGCATTTCCCGAGGTTATAGCTTGGCAGATACCCTTCCTCATACATCTTGACGAGAAACGGCTCACTTAAAAAGCAAACGCCTCCGAATACAAAGTCTCCGGCAGTGTAGCCGTATTTTAATGCTTTCAGGTACAAATTCAGGATGGAGAAATTTCCCCTGGGGCGGCGGATCAATTGCCAACTTATCGCCTTGAGAATTTCGCCCCTTCCCCAGGAAATATCCCAGGGAGTACCATCATAATTGGAGGGGTACTGCCCGGCAATTCCTATGTTAGGGTTAGACTTGAACATCCGGATGGCTTCTACCTCAGGATTTTCACCAATTATCAGGGCATCGGCATCCATGCGCAGTAAAGCATCGAACCGGTAGTTCTCCACCACATGGCGGTATGCTATGGCTACTTTTACATACAGGCCACCATTTTTGGGAAATCTTTTTGGGGAGTAAAGCACATCAACAGCCGGATACTTACGTTTTATTTCGGCTCCTATTGCTGCTGCGGGCTCAACTATGAAAACAATTTTGTAGCTACACTTGGTGTAATAGGTAATACTGTCAATGTTATCAGAGACGATGTCCATCGGGCAATTAGGCCCGACAGGCATCACCACAATCATGTCATAGAATTTCTTCATAGTGGATCTTTTCTAAAACTCAATTTGATTGATGCCCTTAAGCAAGGTGTGGCGTACGCCAGCCTCTGATAACCCCCTGGTGCGGGGCATATACAACCTACAAAAGCGCAACTCAAACACATTCTTCATTTATTCAGAAACCTGCTCCTTTACCAGCGGCCAAGCCTTGTCTTTTTCTGATAATATCGGGTTCTTTTCAGCCCAATCTATTTCTAGCTTTGGATCACTCCATAATAATCCTGCTTCCGCCTGAATGTTGTAGTCATTATCGGCCGTATACAGCACTGCGGTATTGTCCATCAAGGTCAGGTAACCGGTGGCAAAGCCCCTTGGAATGGAGATTGCCAGCCTGGCATGGTCCAGCAACACGGTAGAAGCCTGCAGATAAGTTGCGGACGCAGGCCGTACGTCTACAAAAGCGATCTGGGCAGCCCCTTGCACTACTCTGAATATTTTAGCCTCCGCCGCCTCCCCCTGTTGGTAGTGCAGGCCACGCAGTGTATGTTTTTCAACTGTAACGACATGGTTGATCTGCCTTACTGTATAGTTGTTCAGGAATGCATTATCTGTATTAAAAACCTTCAGAAAAACACCCCGCTCATCTTCAAAAAAATTTGACTCAAATGAGATAGGGCCGTTTGCATACTGGGTGATAAGCTTCATTTATGAGAGGGTGTTTTATGTAGGTTTAAAGCGTTAGGCTAATTACGTACTGCTGTTAACTGCGGTTTGTCAATTGCACAATTTTAGGTATTTACCGCACCCACTACAGTAGAGTCCGGCAGGTCGGCAAATAAATAGCGGAAGTCGAACAGGCGCTTGCTTGTTACCAGGGCCTTGTTTTGCCTGAACTCGCTCCAGCTTGTGAGCAGCACCAGTTCATCAGCCTTTTCTACCAGCGCTTCCAGGGAATCGGCGTAAGCAATCGGCAGGTTGTATTCCTTCGCAAATACATCGTTGGCCATCGGGTCATAGGCTATGATATTTGTGTAGCCTTTCTCCAGCAGCTTCTCAATTATAAATTTGCTCGGGCTCAGGCGCACGTCATCAGAACCGCTCTTGAACGACAGGCCAAGAATGCCGATTGTATTTTCTTTCGGCACCACTGCTGCTATTTTATCAGCGGCAAAGTCTTTCACTTCTTCGTTTATCTGCAGGTTGCCTTCCAGGATTTTTGGCGTGAAACCATTTTCCCGGGCAATGCTGGCTAACGCGGCTGTGTCTTTGGGCAGGCAATACCCGCCGTAACCGCAGCCGGGGTACACATAACTGGCCATGGCAGCAGGTGTGCCCGTCCAGCGCTTGTCCTGGTGCAGTATTTTAAAGGCTGCCGGCACGTCAATGTCACCGATGTGCTCGGCAATCATGGCCATCTCGTTAGAGAAGCTGATTAGGGTAGACAGCAGCGTGTTGGACAGGTATTTTATATATTCTGCTGAGTTATAAGACACATAGTGCACCGGCGCATTGAAAGGCAGGTAAATCTGGTTCAGCAACTCTTTGGAGGCTTCGTCTTCCACGCCGATGACCACGCGGTCCGGGTTCATAAAATCGTCCCAGGCATAGCCTTCCCGGAGAAACTCGGGGTTAGAAGCCAGGCCTATTGGCTTTTTATACTGCACATTCAGCTGGTCTACGTAGGGCTTTACCTTTTTAGAGACAGTAGATGGCGGCACCGTAGACTTTGTGACAATGACTTTAAAGTCGCCTTCGCTTGCCTCAAATACCTGCTTCACGGCGTCCAGCAAATACGTCAGGTCAGCGCTGCCGTCGCCATTACCCGGCGTACCTACACAAATGATAATCACTTTGCTATCATTTACGGCTTCTTGCAGAGAAGCGTCTACAATAAAGTTGCTGCCTAACTCTTCCCGTAGTACCTCATCCAGGTGTGGCTCGTAAAACGGCACCTCGTATTGCCTGATGCTGTTAACCCGCTGCTGGTTTACGTCGATGCCATATACCTTAAAGCCTTTCTTACTGAAGCCTAAAGCCGTGGTCAGGCCTACAAATCCAAGTCCTAGTACTGTTATCATTATAGTGTGCCGTTATTGATGTGAAGGAACTTCAGGTAACGACGGATGCCGTCCTGCACCAGCACCGTAGGTTTGTACTGGAGTATTTCTCTTGCTTTGCTGATGTCCGGGCAGCGCCGGTTCGGGTTATCTGTCAGGTAATCTTTATCAGCTGACACCTTAAAGGAGATCTGTCCCTGGTAATCAAAGATGGCTTTCCCCTCCCTGTTGAAGATCTCGGCAAACTCTTTTACTGAAATTTCAGGTCTGTCCATGCCAATGTTGAACACGTCAAACTCACCGTACAGCAACACCTTCAGATAGCCGGTAATGGCATCAGAGATATAACAGAACGTGCGGGTGGGCGTGCCATCAGAAAGAATCTCCAGGTCGCGGCCTTCTATCACGGCCTTGGCAAAATCAGCCGGCAAGCGTTTGTCGTTGATGTTCATGCCCGGGCCGTAGTTGTTAAACGGACGGGCAATGCCTATAGACATGTTGTGCTTCTGGGCGAACAGGTAGCAAAGGGTTTCCCCAAATCGCTTGGCCTCGTCGTAACAGGCGCGGGGGCCAATGGAGGCAACGTTGCCCCTGTAATCTTCTTTCGTCGGAATAAATTCCGGGAAGGGATCTCCATAAATCTCGCTGCTCGAGAAGAAAAGGAAGCCTTTCAGCTGCTTATCCGCATAAAAGTCCAGCAGGCGGCGCAGGCCTGTAATGTTGGCGTCTACGGTTTCTATCGGGTAAATGCGGTAAAAGGTAGGCGAAGCAATAGAGGCCATGTGTATGACAACATCTGCTTCAGCGGCACCAGGCACATCCTCTACCGAATCTGTAATCACATTGAACTCATGCAATTCTATCAGGTCTGGATTGCTGCTGACGAGGTTGTCCAGCCAGTCTTTGGTGCCTGTCAGGAAGTTCTCGAGCGCGATGATGCGCTTGATTTGTAGCTCCTGGGCAAAGTGCGAAAAGAAGTGCATGAAATAATAGCCCAGGAAACCGCCACACCCGGTCAGCAGGATGGAGGAGTCCCGAAGCTTGTCTTTTTCCTGTTCGGTCAGCTGCTCGAAAATAGCGACCATATCTTCCTGCAAAATCCGGTTATCGGTTTTGGCTTGAATTGCTTCGATCATAAAATTGGTTTTCTGAAAATGACTGCAAGATGTGTTATTCAGCTATAGCCGCTTTAGGCTGTAGTTCCGGAAAGAACATTTGGGTCTGTTCCCGGTACAAGCGCTGCACGAGGTTATCCTCCGGCAGCTCTACATCGTCAAATGTAAGCACGTGGTCCCGTGGCAGGTCGCGTTTTACCCTGGCGCCTTCTGCCAGACCTATCGGCAGCAGGTTCTCCTGGCGGGCGGTGGTCGCATTCTCGCACTGGCCGTAGGTATCGTAGCCACCAAGGCCATCTAAAACCTTTCCGGCCTTCAGCTCTGTTTTTGCGAAAGTGACTACCTCTACTACCGGCCCGGCGATAGGCGCCATGATGATGTCGTTGAACAGCACCATACGGGCGATGGAAAAAGGAATCTCAGCGTAAATGAGGTGGTACGGCGTGTAGAAAGAGTACAGCGGGCCTGTGCCTAACTTACCATACTCCATGTAGTGCTTTATCTTCGGGTCGTCGGTGGTGGCGAAAACGAATACGCCTGGTCCGGGTTTTGGCCCCACCACATAGTCCACAATGCCACCGAGGCGCTTAAGCTCCTCCACATCATACATACCTGTCATATCATCTATGTGGCCGTCGTAGTTCAGGCCAATCATGCCGCGCTTTGCCACGCCCATACCGGTAGCATTCGCTACACAAGCCTGCTCGATGGATATTTTGGTGCCGTCAGCAAACTGCGTTACCATTTCGGGGGTTAACTGCCAGCGGGCTGCAAACCCTGCCTGCGTGGTTGGGTTCCGGTAATAGTCCTGCAACCCTTTGATATTGCCGCATATCAGCGGCGTAAGCCCCAGGCCTTTCACAAAGCGGTACAGGTTCATGATAACACCGGGCTGGTCGCCGTCGCAGCCACTCAGCATCACACCGGCTTTGTCGGCATACACTTTCAGGATGGGGCCAACAGTGGCATCAACCTCCGGGTTAAACAGCAGCACATGTCTTTTGTGCTCAATGGCTTTTATGATCAGGTTGGCAGCGTATTGGATGGTACCAGTACATTCTACTAACAGATCCAGTCCTTCCACTTCGCAAAGCAGCTCCGCATTTTCAGTTACGGCTAAACCGCCGGAGGCAACGCATTCCTGCAGGGACTGTAAGTCATTGCATACTTCAGGAGTATGGCCGGTATATTCGTAGGCCTCCACGGCTTTGCTAAGGGTGCGGTTCGCAATGACGGTTATTTCCATGCCGGGAGTATACTTCATCACGAGGTTTACAAGGCCTTTGGCCATTTCCCCTGCTCCCCACAAGCCAACACGAATGGGATTTTCTTCTTTTTCCCGTTCCTGTAAATATCTGTCAACTATAATCATGATTCTTTTCTAAGGGTGAATTAAGAGCGCGCTACAGCGTTACCGGGGCTGGTTTGGTGGTTACTTTATCATACCAGGGGGCTTTGCCGGCCTGCCACATATCTTCCAGGTAGTTTTTGTCGCGCAGGGTATCCATGGGCTGCCAGAAACCATAATGGCGGAAAGCAGACAACTCGCCGTTCTTGGCCATTACTTCCAACGGTTCTCGCTCCCAGGTAGTCTGATCATCCCGGATATAGTTCATTACCTCCGGATCCAGCACAAAGAAACCGCCGTTAATCCAGGGCATTTCATCGCCCTTCGGCTTCTCCTGAAAATGGTTGATTCTGGTGTCGTCTGATGTTAAGTTAAAAGCGCCGAACCTGCCAGGCTGCTGAACGGCCGTAAGGGTAGCCAGGTTGCCCTGCTCCTGGTGAAACTTGATAGTGTCTGAAATATTTACGTCGCTTAATCCATCGCCATAGGTCATGCAGAAGGTTTCATCACCAATATGGTCTTTTACACGCTTTAAGCGACCGCCTGTCATGGTGTTGAGCCCAGTATCCACCAGTGTTACTTTCCATGGTTCGGTGTGTGTGTGGTGCACCTCCATGCTGTTGTTCCGCATATCAAAGGTGATATCTGAATTATGCATGTAGTAATCGGCAAAATACTCTTTTATCATATAGCCTTTGTAGCCACAGCAAATGATAAACTCATTTATTCCATGATAAGAATATAATTTCATGATATGCCACAGTATCGGCTTGCCACCGATTTCTACCATAGGCTTCGGCCGAACGCCGCTTTCTTCGCTTATCCTGGTGCCATAGCCACCTGCAAGTATAACTGCTTTCATTTATTGTGATTGTTTAGTGAGACGAATAGTTAAGGGGGTTGTGATAGGTCTTAGTGATTGTAATGAACATTATATGCTCGAATGAATAACAGCAAGGGAGCTACAGTACTTTTTAAGCTTGTAAAAACCTGTACCATAGCAACTTCTTATTTTGATATTTAAAAAAGGAACTGATGTTTTTAGTGTATTCTGTGGCAATTCCACCTCCGGGGCAATACAACAATAGAGTTTTCGATATATTTACCAGAGATGTACCTTTTACTGTTTTATCAGTAAAGTGGTTATGAAAAAATTTCAAAAAATACTGAAAATTGTTTTAGGCGCAAAATCAGCGGAATCTCAGCATCACACTTAAGCGCCAGCATGCTCTAGCGGCCAAAAATCGTGTAAGGGAGGAAGGGCACAGCCTGTCCTGATTTGGGAGCGTTACCCCAGATCTATTGCAGCAACTGTGTAAAGTAAAATGAGCTTTTGCTATTGTATCTGAGCAGGAGGCAGGTCTTACTGTAAAACAACATAGCACACTAGTGACAAATAGAAGTTTGTGTTATCATGGAAAGGCAGCAGACTAGAGGGGTTAAAGCAGGTACCACAAACTATATGTAAGGCGAACACATTTCGACACAACAGAACACAGGAGAATAAAGTATAAGGTACGGTCACTATATAGGCGGAATAGCTTGAATCAATACGCAGGACGGACAGTAGTATAAAACAACCTTAGTTCATCAGAATGTCACATATTTTCCAGGATTGGAGCACAAACCAACAGAACATCAAAGGCAGAATAGTGCTGGTACTGTTCAGGCTTGCACAACTTGCATCCCGCAACAAACTCACCCTCCTCCTCTTATCACCCTACCTTGTCTTTTACAAAGTTGTAGTAGAGTGGTTTTTAGGCATTGAGTTACCTTATTCAGCAAGAGTTGGGAAAAACCTTTTTCTTGCCCATGGCCAGGCTTTGGTTGTTATACATGGAGCTGTTATCGGAGATAACTGTGTATTAAGGCAGTCCACCACAATTGGCATTAAACGGTATGATGATGGCACCTTCTCAGGTTGCCCTGTCATAGGCAACAATGTGGATATAGGCTCTAACGTATGTATCATCGGAGAGGTCAGGATAGGCAACAATGTTAAAATCGGCGCCGGGTCTGTTGTTGTAAAGGATGTACCCGATAATGCAATTGTGGTCGGTAATCCTGCCAGAATCATCAAGCAGGCTGAACCTGTCAGACAGGCGGAACCTGTATAGCCTAAAGCAATAGCTGTATATATATTTCTACTCCACCTGAAGGAAACTTTCCCTATATTTCGTTTTTTCTCCTTTGTATCCCGAGGCACTCTCCTGCTCTTCCTGAACCTGCCGGCACATAAGCAGTAACAAGGGCTATACAGGCTCAAAAACCACTTCAATAAAACTAATTTTGGTTGTGGTCTACAATGTATGATGGTTTCGGTAATAGAATATTAGCTTCATAGCGTTATAGTGATTCTGCTCTTTTTTAGAGAAGCAGGCTGTTTTTCTGACCAATCTTCTGTTCCTT
>NZ_BAAGXV010000064.1:0-24934 GCF_054779655.1 Pontibacter brevis | reverse complement strand
GCAAACAAACTCGTCAAGCAGGCCTTTGCACTGGCAACAAAAGGAGAATATTACACGGAAAAACCATAAAATAAAACTTGCTTTTAAACACAGTTCATTTCGAACATGCCTGAGACGAGTGTAGGTGGTGCACCAGGCACTAACACTCCTGCCAGAGGAGATATGGCAGAGAAACAAAGGCTGAAATATGCGCCAGCAAAATAAGAAGCTACCGTACTACGCATAAAAAGAGAAGCCTGCCGGATACTTAATCCGGCAGGCTTTCTTATATATCGTCAGTTGAGGAACCGCTTAGTTTGAACGGCGCAGTCGGCGCTTATCGCGCTTATGCTTCTTCATCATTTTCTTCTCTTTCTTCAGAATTTCCTTCATACGCTTACTGTTCGCTATTTTCTTCTTGTCAAAGCTCTTTCGGCGGTCATTTTCATAAGCATTGAAACGAGTATCCAGACCTGCTGCACGGCGCTCAGCGGCATCTACAGACGTGCCTTTACGCTCTACTTTTGCAGTACCCCAATACTCATCTTTCGCAGACAAAGTGCTGCTCTGAGAGGTTTGGGCTTTCGCTTCCGGGTAAAAAAGGATGATTCCAAAAGTAAGTATAAGCAGGCTCAGTTTCTTCATATTATCTCTACTAATCAGCGTTTTAAGGTATACAACGTGAAACCTTCAGGAAAGGTATCACTTATTGCTACACTAACACGTAGACGGAAGACAAAAGTTCTGCTATCACAAACTTTGTGACAGGCCGCTTACACAACTTTATTATTCGGTTCGGTAGCAGTTACCTCGTTGTTCCCTTTAAGCAAATCTCTGATTTCAGCAAGAAGCACCTCTTGTTTGTTTGCTGCCGGCGCAGGCTTGGCAGCTTCCTCTTCGCGAATACGGTTGATGGTTCGCACCAACAGGAAAATAGCAAAGGCAATAATCAGAAAGTTGATAACAGTTTGCAGAAAGTTACCATAGTTCAGCGTGATGGCTTTAGCCACTACCTCTCCATTCTCCACCACAGCCTCCCGCAGCACCAGTTGCAACCCGGAAAGGTCTACCTTACTCACCAGCAAGCTTAAAGGCGGCATGATAATGTCGTCAACCAATGATTTGGTAATTGCTCCAAATGCAGCACCAATCACCACACCTACAGCCAGATCTATCACATTTCCTTTAACAGCAAACTTTTTAAACTCTGAAAAGAAACCCATGTACTTATATGTTTATGAAGAAAAAACAGATTACAAACTTAGCCATAATGTCAGACATTCCACACCCCTTCCTGCGCTGCTGTTGCAGGTGCCTGCTGAATAAGCTGTTTAAGGATTGAACTAAATCACTATCTTTGTGAAAGAAAAAAATGATTTTAACCTGAGTCGGATCAACCTATGACTACATACGAGAACCTGCTGCTTAACTTAGAAAATGGCATTCTGACGATTACTGTCAATAGGGCAGATAAGCTAAATGCATTAAGTACTGCAACCATAAACGAGATAAGAAATGCCGTTCAGCAAGTGTATGACGATGCTGCCGTAAAGGGAGCTATCATTACAGGAGCCGGAGCAAAGGCTTTCGTAGCTGGGGCCGACATATCTGAGATTGCCGAGTTGAGCGAAGTAACCGCCCGTAGCTTTTCTGAGCGTGGCCAGGATGTTTTCAGCATGATTGAGCGTTGCAACAAACCTATCATTGCAGCCGTGAACGGTTTTGCCTTAGGGGGAGGTTGCGAGCTGGCCATGGCCTGCCATATACGTGTAGCCAGCGCTAATGCCCGCCTTGGCCTGCCAGAAGTGAGCCTGGGTATTTTACCGGGATACGGAGGCACACAGCGTCTGACACAATTAGTGGGCAGGGGCAAAGCAATGGAACTAGCCATGACTGGTGACATGATTCCTGCTGAAGAAGCAAAGGCACTTGGCCTGGTAAACCATGTGGTTCCTCAGGAAGAACTGATGGACAAATGCCGCCAGATCATGGGCAAAATCATGAGCAAGGCGCCCTTGGCAGTAGGGCTGGTCATCGACTGTGTGAACGCGGTATTCAACAAAGATGAAAACGGATACCAAACCGAAGCAAATGCCTTTGCACGCCTGTGTGCATCCGAGGACTTTGTAGAAGGCACAAACGCCTTTCTCGAGAAGCGCCAGCCGAACTTTACAGGCAACTAACAATTCAGCTACACCGGCTCTCAAACTTATCGCATGAGTATAGCCAAGAAATTGGTCGGGCAAACTGCTGCCTATGGCTTAAGCAGCATCGTCGGCAGAGCCCTCAATTACCTGCTGGTGCCTATCTACACCGTAGTCTTCCTGAGGGAGGAGTACGGAATTGTCTCATACCTCTACTCCTTTACCGCCTTCTTCAACGTGCTGTTCACGTATGGCATGGAGACAGCCTTTTTTCGTTTCGCCAACAAGGAAGGGGCAGATAAGCAGGCACTTTACAACTACACCCTAAGTGCCATCATTGTCAGCAGCGTTATTTTCACAGGTATACTGTTGCTGCTCTCCGGCCCCATTGCAAGTTATGTAGGTATACCCGACAGGCAGGAGTATATCGTGTGGCTGGCCATGGTGCTGGCCATAGATGCCATTGTGGCTATACCGTTTGCGCGGCTGCGGCTCGAGAACAAGGCCATCAAGTTTGCCTCTATCAAACTGGCTAACATCGTACTCACAGTTGGGGCCAATATATTTTTCCTGGTGTTCCTGCGCCACATCGCCAACGGCGAGTACCTGACACAGCTACAGCCGCTCGCCCGGAGGCTGTATGACCCAGATTTTGGGATAGGCTACATCTTCCTGATTAACCTGGTAGCAAATGCGCTGATGCTGCCGATGCTGTGGCGCGAGCTGAGCACGTTCCGCTTTAAGCTGGACATCAGGCGGCTGAAGCCGATGTTGGTTTATGCATACCCGCTCCTGTTCATGGGTATAGCCGGTGTCATCAACGAAGTCATTGACCGGATTCTGCTGGAGTGGTGGCTCCCGGAAAACTTTTACCCGAACATGAGTAATATGGCTGCAGTAGGTGTGTACAGCGCCTGCTATAAGCTTGCTATTTTTATGACGCTGGCCATACAGGCCTTCCGGTATGCGGCAGAGCCATTCTTTTTTTCGCAGGCGCAGGACAAAAACTCGCCACAGGCTTTTGCCATGGTTATGAAGTGGTTTGTAATAGTCTGTGCGTTTATTTTCCTGTTTATCTCGGCCAACCTCGAGGATTTTGCATTGCTCATCGGCCCCGACTACCGGGTTGGCATTATGGTGGCACCCGTGCTGCTGCTGGCCAACCTGTTCCTGGGCGTGTACTACAACCTCTCTGTATGGTTTAAACTGACTGACAAGACAAAGTTCGGCACCTACATCAGCTTTGGCGGCGCGGCCATTACCATCATCTTCAACCTGCTCCTGATTCCGGTGCTGGGGTATATGGGTTCGGCTATTGCTACCCTGATTTGCTATTTCAGCATGGCCCTGGCCAGCTACCTGCTCGGCAACCGCTTCTACCCCATCCCCTATCCAGTTAAAACCATTGTGGCTTATATTCTGCTGGCTGTAGGGCTGGCATGGCTTGCCCTCGACGTTGACATTGAGAACTTCTGGCTACGCCACGCTTATCACCTGGGCATTTGTGTTATTTTCCTGGTAGTTGTGTGGGTGCGGGAACGGCCTTATTTTTCTAAGACGAAAGCTTGATATATCTATAAATAATGAATTCAAAAGACTTGCTGGTTAACGTCATTAACCAATCCAAACACACCCTTCCCTCCTACCAGACAGAGCACTCGGCTGGCATGGACCTGCGGGCAAACCTCGAGGCGCCGGTTACGTTGAAGCCACTGCAGCGCGCACTCATCCCAACAGGTCTGTTTATGGAGCTGCCGGAAGGGCACGAGGCACAGATTCGCCCGCGCAGCGGCCTGGCATACAAGCACGGCATTTCCATTGTCAACAGCCCGGGCACCATTGATGCCGATTACCGGGGCGAGATAAAGGTGCTGCTGGTAAACCTGTCGGACCAGGATTTTATAGTAGAAGACGGTGAGCGCATTGCCCAGATGGTAGTAGCCCGGTATGAGCGCATTACCTGGTGTGCAGCGGAGACACTTACCGACACGGAGCGTGGTGCAGGCGGCTACGGCAGCACCGGCACCAAATAATATTTATAACCTAACTGATTTTTTCCGTTAATAATAAAAGGCGTATATTAATAGCATTACAGAATATCACTTCGATTATTAAATAAATGTAAAATTGCTGCAGCAGCAGACGCTCCTGTAGCTTAAAACCAATCAAAACTAGCTATGAGGATAATCATACCGATGGCAGGAATGGGCAAGCGCATGCGTCCCCATACTTTAACTGTTCCAAAACCACTTATCCCGATTGCAGGCAAGCCTATTGTGCAGCGCCTGGTAGAAGACATTGCAAAAGTATGCGAGGAGCCGATTGAGGAGGTTGCTTTCATCATCGGCCACTTTGGCGACAAAGTGGAGCAGGACCTGAAAAAGATTGCTGAGGCCGTTGGTGCCAAAGGCAGCATCTATTACCAGGAAGAAGCCCTGGGTACAGCCCATGCCATCCTGTGCGCGCAGGAATCTCTGCAGGGCAAGGTAGTGGTAGCCTTTGCCGATACACTTTTCAAAGCCGATTTCAAGCTCGACACCAACGCAGACGGCACTATCTGGGTGCAGCGCGTGGAAGACCCACGTCCTTTCGGCGTAATCAAGCTGAATGAGCAAAATGAGATTACCGATTTCGTGGAGAAACCAGAGCACTTTGTGTCTGACCTTGCCATCATCGGTATCTACTATTTCCGCGACGGGGAATACCTGCGCAGCGAGCTGCAGTACCTGCTCGACAACAACATCAAAGATAAAGGGGAGTTCCAGCTAACCAATGCGTTAGAGAACATGAAGAACAAAGGTACCACCTTTATACCTGCTGTTATCTCTGAATGGCTTGACTGCGGAAATAAAAACGCAACTGTATATACTAATCAACGGTATTTGGAGTATATAAAGGACGAGGAAGGCTTAGTGGCCTCATCGGCGAAGCTGGAGAACGCGGTGATTATCCCTCCTGTATACATTGGTGAAAATGCCAGCATTATCAATTCGGTAGTTGGCCCGCATGTTTCCATCGGAGACAACACAAGCGTATACAACTCAGTGGTGAGCAACTCGATCATACAGAAAGACACCTCTTTAAAATACGGCAACGTGGCAAACTCTATGTTAGGCAACTTTGTTGTGTATGAGGGGCGCCCGTCTGACCTCAGCCTCGGCGACTTCAATACGCTTACAGAGTAAATTATATGAAAACATTCAGAAACCTACTACTTGCTACGTGCTGCCTGGCTTTCGTTGCGTCAGGTGAAAGCAGTGCTCAGTCTTCTAAGAAGAGAGCCAAATCTGCGCCTGATAATATAACGGCCGCTGCCCCACAAACGCAGCAGCCAACAGAGCGCGACAGGCAGATAAGCGAGGCACTGTTTCTGGATGGGATGAAGTACTATATGCTGGAGGACTATCAACAAGCCCTCCAGCTTTTTCAGAAAGCGTACACGGTTACCCCAAACAACGCCGCCTTAAATTATAAGATAGGCGAAACGTACCTGCACCTGCAGGACCCGGAGTCAGCGATGCCTTTTGCCAAAGCCGCTGTAGCACACGACAAGCAGAACGCTTACTATTACCTATTGGTGGCGCAGCTGCACACAGAAAAGAAGCAGTATAACGAGGCTGCCCAAGCCTTCAATGATTTGCTGCGCAATGTGCCTAACTCAGAAGAATACCTCTTTAACCTGGCCGACCTGTATTTGTCACAGTCCCGCTTTGATGACGCCCTCAAAACTTACGAGCGCATTGAAAAGGAATTCGGTGAGATGGAGCAGCTCCTGGTAAACCGCCAGCAGATATACCTCCGCCAGAAGAACATGCCAAGAGCAATTCAGGAAGGAGAGAAACTTTTAGCGGCCAACCCCACAGAAATACGCTATTTTCTGGCGCAGGCAGAGCTTCTGAACGCCACTAAAAAGCCTGATGAGGCTATACAGGTGCTGGACAAAGCGCTTCGTATAGAGCCGAACAATCCCTTTGCGCACCTCATGCTCTCAGACCTGCACCGCCAGAAAGGCAATAAGGCAGAAGCTGAAAAACAGGTAAAACTTGCATTTAGCAGCGCAGAACTGGATATCGATACCAAAGTGCGTATCCTGGTTGATTTCATACGGCAGCTACCTAATCCTGAAGTGGAGGGAGTAGCACTGGAACTGGTTGACCTGACGATTGAAAAGCACCCTGAGGAAGCAAAAGCCTACGCTGTAGCCGGAGACCTGCAAACTATTGTTGGCAAGAAGCTGGAAGCCCGCGATAATTACCTTAAGGCTGTTAAGTTCGACGACTCTCACTTTAAGATCTGGCAGCAGATTGTGCTGTTGGATGCCGAGCTTTCAGAGGCAAGTGCCATGGTGAAACACTCTGAACAGGCTTTGGAGCTTTTCCCGAACCAGGCTGTGTTCTGGTTTTACAACGGCACCGGCCACCTTATCACGAAAAACTACAACAAGGCTGTAAAATCGCTGGAGTACGGCAAGCGCCTGTCAGCTGGCGAACCAGAGCTCCTGGTGCAGTTTAACATGCAGTTGGGTGATGGCTATAATTCTTTGAAAGAATATGAAAAGGCCGACCAGGCATATGAGGCAGTACTGGCACAGGACAGAGACAACGAACACGTTCTTAACAACTACAGTTATTTCCTCTCGCTGCGCAACGAGAAAATGCAGAAAGCCATGGAAATGGCTGAGCGCCTGGTAAAGCAGCATCCTACTAACCCCACCTACCTCGACACCTATGCTTGGGTGCTGTACAAAAGCGGTAAGTACACAGAGGCACGCAAATACCTGGAGCAGGCAGTAGCCATTTCAGACGATGCCACTATTGTAGAGCATTATGGCGATGTGCTGTTCAAGCTGGGGAAAAAAGAAGAGGCTGTCAGCCAGTGGCAGAAAGCCAAGCTGAAAGGCGAAGCCTCTGCATTTATTGATAAAAAAATAAAAGACAAAAAGCTGTATGAGTAAACATATTTTGCTTTGCCTGGCAGTGGTTTTACTGCTGGCAGGCTGCAAAAGAGAAACAGCACCCACCACTGCTTCTGCCACTACAGAAACAATAGGAACAGTAGAAGTAAACAACTTCGATTTTAATTACCTCAGCTCCAAAGGCCAGCTTGCGCTAAACAGCAAAAACGAAAACTTGTCTTCGGGTGTCTCTATCCGGATGAAGAAGGACAGCGTGATATGGGTGTCGGTGCAACCAGGCCTTGGCATCGAAGCCGCCCGCCTGATGCTGACACAGGACTCTGTATACCTGATGAACCGCCTGCAGAAAGAGTATGTAGCCACAGGCTATTCCTTTCTTCGAAATAAATTTCAGGTGGATGTAAACTTTGAGATACTGCAGGCCATCCTGCTAGGCAATTACCAGCCGCAGGGAAACCAGAAAGCCATGGACGAGGGTAACCTGCAGCACGTGCAGCAGATGCGTGAGAACCTGCTGTTCGACTACTTTATTGGCCGCTTGAACAGCAAACTGCAGCAGCTGAATGTGCAGGACAGAAACACAGGAAACACCATTACCGTGAAGTACGACAGTTTCCAGGACATAGGGCAAGAGCCCTTTGCACATGCCCTGGCGGCACAGGTACTTCAGAAGGGCGAGGTGTCTGACTTCAAGCTTAACTACAGCCGTGTCACGGTTTCTGACGAGGCCCTCTCGTTTCCGTTTAGTGTACCCGCCGAGTATAAACGCCCCTCTGTCAATTAAATATCTGAGGCTGTTGGTTCTTCACTTATAGTTTTGCCATATTTGCAAACTCAGAGTAGAAGAACCACCCTTGTGATGAACGCCCTTTACAGATTCACTTTTTTCCTGTTGTTGCTGTGCCTGCCACTGGCTACCCAGGCCCAGAAAAAGAAAAGCAAGGCCCAGCTGGAGAAAGAGAAGAAAGAAAACCTTAACCGCATTAAAGAAGCGAACCGCATTCTGCAGCAAACTAAAAAGCAGAAAGAGGCTTCTATTGGGCAGCTAAATGCTATCCAGGAAAAAATAGCGGTTCAGAAGGGCGTTATCAGCAACATCTCCCGCGAATTAACTTATATAGAGTCTGACGTAAAGGAGACAGAAGGCATTGTAGGCGCACTCCAGAACGACCTTGAGCAACTAAAGGCAGAATACGCCACCATGGTGTACGCCGCCTCCAAAACAGCAAACAGCTACAATAAGCTCATGTTCCTGTTCGCCTCCGATAACTTTAACCAGTTGGTGCGGCGTATGCGCTACCTGCAGCAATATTCAGAGGCCCGAAAGAAGCAGGTAGAACAGATAAGCAAAGTACAGGCCGCCCTGAGTGGCCAGCTGGCCATACTGGAATCAAAGAAGCAGCAAAAGCAAAACCTGCTAGGCAAGCAAGTGGCAGAAAGCAAAAACCTACTAACCCTGCGTCAGCAGCAGGACAGTGTTATTACGAACCTGAGTAAGCAGGAAACAAGCCTGCAACAGGAAGTAGCCGCCCGGCAGGAAGCTGTAAAAAAGCTGGATAAACTGATTGCCGATATTGTGCGGGAAGAAATAGCCCGTGCAGCGAGAGCTGCCCGAGAGGCCGGCAAGACATCAAACGCCGGAGCCGGAAAAGTTACCCTTACACCAGAACTGGCGCTTATTTCCAATTCCTTTGCAGGTAACAAAGGCCGTTTGGCCTGGCCGGTGGAGCGGGGCTTTATCTCCCAGAAGTTTGGCCGCCACAACCACCCGGTATTAAAAGGTGTGGTGGTAGAAAACCACGGGGTTGACATTCAGACCACACAAGGTGCGAGTGCCCGTGCTATTTTTGAAGGCACCGTACTCACTGTAGCAACCGTACCAGGCATGAACAATATTGTAATGGTGCAGCATGGTGACTACTTTACAGTATACGCCAAGCTTAAATCTGTTAACGTGAAGCCGGGTCAGACAATTAAGATAAAGGATGTGATTGGCACCATCTACACTAATAGCGATGGCACCACCGAACTCCAGTTCCAGGTATGGAAGAACCAGCAGAACCTGAACCCGGAGAGCTGGATAGCTCGTTTGCAATAAAGCGACACCAAGAGAGTGCATAAGTCACGGGAAAGCCATAGCTGAAGCTGTGGCTTTCCCGTTTTTAAAGGAGTTGCATTCTGAGAAAGAGGCAAGTGGGAGGGGGCTTACAGCGTTTGTGCATAGCATAGCCGTAAAATAAAAAAAACACCCCACAGTGCAGGGTGCCTTTCCAAGCTATGAAAACAAACTTAATATTTTATATGAAAGCAGGCTGCGGGAAGCCTGCGTCAAAATCAAATTCAAATCTACAACGAACTGGCTAAAGATGCAACTTTAATGCATTAAGTATTAGCATCTTTAAATTTATTTATATATATACTTATATTTAACTTGAAGGTTTCAAAATTTCTTCCCTTTATTTTAAGAACAAATGCAGGTATGGGTAAGTTGCTTTTGATGAGAATAATTTATGCCGCTTATCCCGCCTATTTTCTATAAAGCGGCACTTTCAGCTACTGGTACCTCTATTTAGTTTTTCATACTTACTACGATAAATCCGATTGCCTGCCTAAACCGTTGGTATATAAGCTAATTATATTTTAACTTAACAGAATGAAGCTGTCAGTAATAGCTTACAGACGAGGCGAAACAGGCAAGTCTAAGTACATTACTCCCATGGAGATAAAAGCAACGGGCAACTGCATATGCTGGAAATTTCAACTGCAGGTCACTGATTAGCAAGTAAAAGCCATACAAATAACAGCTATTAAGGGAGTGATTAAACTTATCTATGCTGTTATGGGTTTAATTAAAATATTAGCTCTAATTTTGTAGCAATCATTTAAATTTTTTAAAAGATGGAAATCAACAACATTTTCTTATTCATCGGAGGTTTAGGAGGCACAGAGATCTTTTTAATCCTTTTCGTGATCCTGCTTCTTTTCGGTGCTAAGCGCATTCCTGAGCTGGCCAGAGGCATGGGCCGTGGCATCCGTGAGTTCAAAGACGCTACGAAGGAGATTAAAAACGATATAGAGAGTTCTGTAAAAGACGACACGCACGCTAAGTAAGAAGTAGTACCTATAAGCTTTCATTAGCTTTATGTATTTCAGTAATGTGTTCCTTTTCCTGGGGGACCTGGGAGGAGGAGAAATGTTTGTTGTTCTGACAGCAGTGCTCCTGCTTTTTGGCGCAGATAGAATTCCGGGCATCGCACGTTCTTTTGGGCGTGGCATCCGTGAGTTCAAAGATGCGACCAATGAAATTAAGAACGAACTTGAACAATCCATCAAAGACGACCCTAAGTCAAAAATAGATTGAGACAGTATAACTCGCTAAATGACGTCCGCACCGATATTGCCAACGGGCAGGTAACGTGTCGGCAACTGGTAGAATATTATCTACAGAACATTAAAGAAAAAGCTGAGCTGAATGCTTTCCTGGAAGTATTTGAGCAGGAAGCATATACACAGGCAGACATTGTAGATCACAAAATCGCCAATGGCACAGCAGGTAAGTTGGCAGGTATGGTGATAGGCATCAAAGATGTACTCGCCTACAAAGGGCATAGCTTACAGGCATCCAGCAAAATGCTGGATGGCTTTAAATCGCTCTATACCGCTTCAGCTGTAGAACGCCTGCTGCAGGAGGATGCTATCATTATTGGCCGCCAGAACTGCGATGAGTTTGCGATGGGAGCCTCTAATGAGTCTTCAGCATTTGGCAATGTGCTCAACGCTGACGATACCTCCCGTGTTCCGGGTGGGTCTTCAGGTGGTTCAGCAGTGGCAGTACAGGCCGACCTGTGCCTTGCCTCTATTGGTTCAGATACTGGTGGCTCTGTACGGCAGCCTGCTGCTTTCTGTGGTGTTGTCGGTTTCAAACCTACCTACTCCCGCATCTCCCGCTATGGCCTTATCGCCTATGCCTCTTCTTTCGACCAGATTGGCGTGATTACGAAGAGCGTACCGGATGCTGCACTTCTGCTGGAGGTAATGGCAGGAAAAGACGGCATGGACAGTACCGCCAGCGAACGCGAGGTACCGGCTTACAGCGAGTTACTCTCTACAGACAAAAAGTATAAAATCGGCTACATCCGCGACTGCTTCGAGAACGAAGGCCTAAATGCGGAAGTAAAGGAGGCTGTATTGAGTGTTAAAGAAATGCTCAAAGACGATGGTCACCAGGTAGAGCCGGTAGAGTTTCCTTACCTCGACTACATTGTGCCAACGTACTACATCCTAACCACTGCCGAAGCCAGCTCTAACCTGGGTCGCTACGACGGGGTGAAGTACGGCTACCGCTCTAAAAACGTGACGGACCTAACCTCGCTGTACAAAAAGACCCGGGCCGAAGGCTTTGGCCATGAGGTGCAGCGCCGCATCATGTTAGGCACTTTTGTACTGAGCGCAGATTACTATGATGCCTACTATACCAAGGCACAAAAAGTGAGACGACTGATTAAAGAGAAGACGGACGAGTTGCTTCAGGAATACGATTTTCTTATCTTGCCTACAGCTCCTACAACTGCCTTTAAGATAGGAGAGAACATCGAAAATCCGTTGGCCATGTACTTGGCCGATATCTTTACAGTTCAGGCCTCACTTGCAGGCGTACCAGCTATTTCAATCCCGGCTGGTCGCGATGCTAACGGCCTGTCCATCGGGTTGCAGTTACTGACCCGCTCCTTCGAAGAGCCGCAACTGCTGGCTTTCTCGAATTATATCATGGACAAGATTACCGTTGAAGCATAGATAAATGCCATGACCTACACTAAGTTCTTTACACTGCTAACGGCTGTGGTCTGTAGCGTGTGGGTAAACAATACCCTCGCTCTCGGCCACGGCCGTTTGCTTGAAACGCCATTTAAAGCAGAAGGAGACACCTTAAAAGGAAAGACACCCCCAGTGCTGTCTCCTGAAGAGGAGGCGCTGCTGGTGGAATATATCCCGAATGTACCCAACGACCTGATAGCTGACAGGCTGAGCTGCATAGAAACGGAAATTCCGCTTGAGTTCAACAACTATGTAAGGAATTTTATTGACTACTTCACCATCCGGAACAGGAAGTACTCCCGCACGATGCTTACGCGCGAGAACGTGTACTTCCCGATGTATGAGAAGTACCTCAAGAAGCATAACATGCCGATGGAGCTGAAGTACCTTTCTATTGTGGAGTCAGGGCTTAATCCAAAGGCACTCTCACCTGTAGGAGCAGCTGGCCTATGGCAGTTCATGAAACCGACTGCCAGTGACTTTGGTTTAAAATACAACGAGTTTATTGACGAGCGCCTGGACCCGGAGAAGTCCACAGAAGCAGCGCTGAAGTTCCTGCGCCGCCTGCACAACACCTATGGCGACTGGGAACTGGCTATGGCCGCCTATAACTGCGGCCCCGGCAATGTAAACAAAGCCATCCGCAAAGCAGGAGGCGGCAAAAAGACATTCTGGGAAATATTCCCGTACCTGCCTAAGGAGACCCGCGGCTACATTCCGTCCATGACGGCCGTTATTTACACCATGCACCATGCAGGAGACCATAACATCTTCTCAGACTCTATTCTGTACCAACCGCAGGTGGCCTACCTGGAGGTGACGCAGGACCTGGACCTGAAAAGGCTGGCAGCTGAACTTCATGTAACTCCCGCTGAACTGATGGCCCTGAACCCGGAAATAAAGGGCACGACTATTCCGCAGCACCTGCGCAACTATAAGCTACGCATTCCAGCAGAACGTGCTCCTCTGCTGGCCTCTGCTGAAGACAGGAGCTGTATTATGCTGGCCGCTGCCCCTGTTCGTGAGCCGGTGAAGAGAAGAGAGCCTGAAGAAGCACCTGTTATGCTGGCTTCAGCTAAGACAGAGAAACCTGCTCCTAAGAAAGTGGAGAAAGCAGAAACAATTGCGGAGGAAAAAACAGCAGAAAAGGAAGAAGAGGCAACAGCAGCCGTTGCAGCAGTTGATAAAAAATCAACTTATACAGTGCAACGCGGTGATAACCTGACGCAGATAGCCCTGCGCCACCAGGTAACCGTCACACAGCTACGGGAGTGGAACGATCTGAACGGCAGCAACATTAAGCCGGACCAGAAGCTTGTTATCTACCAGCAAGCTAGCGCAGAAGAAGAACCAACTTTACTTGCCTCCAACGAGGAAACTAAGCCAGCGGCCAAGGTGGCTACAAAAGCAGTTTCCAGGCAGGTAAAAGAAAGCGTGCAGGTAAAGCAGGTTATTCACCATGTGCAACCCGGCGATACCCTTTGGAACATCTCCCGCAGGTACGATGGCATCAGCATAGAACAAATCAGGAAGCTGAACAAGCTCAAGTCTGATGACCTGAAGCCCGGCCAGAAACTGATTTTAAGTTAATACCATTCATTACCTGTACAAAAAGCACCTTCTGCAGAAGAGGGTGCTTTTTGTTTATTAACGGGTTAAGAAAATGTTAAGGCGCATTAAAAAAGCATAAATTCTGTTCCAGAAACTCCTGCTCCCCTTATCTTTGACAGCTTGGTTTGGATAAGCGGCAAATTCTTATAAAATTGGTCTTTAGCCACATATACATAGTAAGAAGTCTATTTTTTTCTGCCAAAGCAGAAACCCTACAATACAAACAACAAACGCATTTATGATCAAAGTAAACAAAGAGGACGCCCTTAACTACCACATGGACGGCAAGCCCGGGAAGATCGAGGTAATACCAACTAAAATGGTAAGCACTCAACACGACCTGGCACTGGCCTACTCCCCTGGCGTTGCAGAGCCATGCAAAGAGATTCATGCAGATAAAGACAATGTATATAAGTACACCGCAAAAGGCAACCTGGTAGGGGTTATCTCTAATGGTACAGCAGTCTTAGGTTTAGGCAACATTGGTCCGGATGCCTCTAAGCCGGTTATGGAGGGAAAAGGCGTACTCTTTAAGAAGTTTGCAGGCATTGATGTATTCGACATAGAGATAGACAGCACGGATCCGGATGAGTTTATCCGTATCGTAAAATCCTTGGAGCCAACGTTTGGCGGCATTAACCTGGAAGACATCAAGGCGCCGGAGAGCTTTAAGATAGAGGTAGCGCTGAAGGATCAGATGAACATCCCGCTGATGCACGACGACCAGCATGGAACAGCCATCATCTCTGCAGCGGCCCTTCTGAATGCCCTTGAACTTACAGACAGGAGGATAGAAGACATAAAGATGGTGATGAACGGAGCCGGTGCCGCCGCCATAGCCTGTGCCAAACTCTATGTAGCCTTGGGCCTGAAGCTTGACAACATCGTGATGTTTGATAAAGACGGTATCATCCGTCCGGAGCGCAACGACCTGGATATATACAGGTCACAGTTCGTAACCACACGCAATATTCACACACTGGCAGAGGCCATGGAGGGTGCTGACGTGTTTATAGGCCTTTCAGCCGGGAATGTGCTGGCTCCGGAGCTCATAAAGACGATGGCACCGGACCCGATTATATTTGCCCTGGCGAACCCCGACCCTGAGATTCCTTATGATGTAGCCATGGCTACCCGTGATGATTTGATTATGGCCACAGGCCGATCGGACCATCCGAACCAGGTAAACAACGTGCTGGGCTTCCCTTACATTTTCAGAGGTGCCCTGGATGTGCGCGCCACAGAGATAAACGAGGAAATGAAACTGGCCGCCGTGCACGCGCTTGCTGCCCTGGCCAAAGAGCCGGTGCCTGATGTGGTGCTGAAAGCCTATAGCGACACCACCATTAACTTTGGTCGCTTTTACCTCATACCAAAGCCCCTGGATACGCGTCTGATTACCACCATATCACCGGCGGTAGCGAAAGCAGCCATGGACAGTGGTGTTGCCCGCAGGCCCATCACCGACTGGGATGCCTATGAGCAGGAACTAAAGGAGCGCATCGGCATCGACCAGAAGCTGATGACCCGCATTATGAACCAGGCGAAAAAAGACCCGAAGACAGTTGTATTTACCGAGGCAGACAACTACAAAATCCTGAAGGCAGCTCAGATTGTAAAAGAGCAGCGCATTGCCAAACCTATTCTGTTGGGTAACCGCGAAACCATACAATCCATTATTGCAGAACACAAGATGGACCTGGAGGGTGTCACCATCATGGATACGTATGAGGAAGATGCGCGGCGGGAGGAATACGGGCAGCTGCTTTACGAAAAGCGCCAGCGTAAAGGCCTCACCCTGTTCGATGCCAAGCGCCTCATGCGCGACCGTAACTACTTTGGCAGTATGATGCTGAATAATGGGGAAGCAGATGCCCTCATCTCCGGCCTTACCCGCGATTACTCCAAAACTATTCTGCCAGCGCTGCAGGTAGTAGGCGTGGAAGAAGGTGTGAACAAAGTGGCAGGTATGTACATTATCCTGAGCCAGCGGGAGCCATTTTTCTTTGCGGATACTACTGTAAACCTGAACCCAACCGCTGACGAATTGGTTGACATAATCGGTTTAACAGCGCGTACCGTTAAGTTTTTCGATACAGAGCCGCGTGTGGCCATGCTATCCTACTCTAACTTCGGCTCAGTACGTGGCGATGTGCCGAACAAGGCAGCTGAGGCGGTGCGTAAGGCAAAACTACGTTACCCTGACCTGTTGCTGGATGGTGAGATGCAGGCTAACACTGCCCTGAACCGCAACCTGCTTCGCGAGCACTACCCGTTCAGCGAGTTGGCAGAGCATGGTGCCAATACCCTGGTGTTCCCGGACCTGGCTTCCGGTAACATTGCCTATAAAGTGCTGCAGGAGATTGGAGGTGCAGAAGTAATCGGTCCGGTGCTGATGGGCATGCGCAAACCGGTACACATTTTACAGCTTGGCTCCTCTATTCGCGAGATTGTGAACATTGTGTCCATTGCTGTAGTAGATGCTCAGAATTATAATAACCAACCCATATAGATGATAGCCTATATTGATGGCAAACTGACGCATAAAGACCCTACTTATGTTATTATAGATGTGGGTGGCGTAGGTTACCAGATAAAAGTTTCGCTGAACACGTACTCTTCGCTGCCAGCCAGTGAGCGTTGTAAGCTGCATACGTTCCTGCACATTAAGGAAGATGCGCATACGCTCTATGGTTTTACCACAGCAGCCGAGAAAGAACTGTTTTTGCTCTTGATATCTATTTCAGGCGTGGGCCCCAATACGGGGCTCATGATCCTGTCTTCTTTGTCTGTGGAGGAGGTTCAGCAGGCCATTATGCGGGAGGATGTACGCACCATCCAGCACGTGAAAGGGATTGGGGCAAAAACAGCCCAGCGTATTATTCTGGAACTGAAGGATAAGGTTAAGAAAGATGCGCTTATCTCGGATGCTGTTGTGCCTGCTGCAGCACACAATATGAACCGTTCCGAAGCGTTATCAGCATTAGTAACGTTAGGTTTTGCAAAGAACGTGGCAGAGAAAACACTTGACGCTATTATTAAACGCGAGGGGGGTAACCTGAGCGTAGAGGAGTTGATTAAGTTTGCGTTGAAGTCTTCATAAGTAAGAGAATATCCAATTTTGATCTGGAAAAGTAAAAAAAGCAACCTGCTTCTGGCTGTTGCCACTATTTCTATGCTGGGCTGGTGGTCTCAGGCAGAAGAGTTGCGTTCAACCAATAGGTTCAGATTCACTATTCTCAACAACTCCCTCCCGCAGGATACAGTGAAGAAGGACACCGCTAAGGTGCAGCAGTATATTCCAAGCCGCAAACCTACCTTTGTGCCTGCCGACAGGTACGGGAACCCCTTCAGTACACGGCCCAGTTCCTCTCCCCTGTTGCTGGGGCAGCCAAGCAACCTGCAGCTCAACGTAGAACTGGACGATAGCCTGGGGCTGTACAACATCACCGAAACCCTGGGAGATGTAAACTACCGCCCACCATCGTCTATGAGCCTGCGGGAATACTCGGAGTGGCAGCAGCGGGAGGCCATCCGTAACTACTGGCGCGCCAAGTCAGCCGGCCTGGATGGCGAGAGCGTGGTTAGCAGCAGTCGCCTGATCCCGAAGCTATACATCAGCCCGGTATTCGACCGGATCTTCGGTGGCAACTATGTGGATATTCAACCCAATGGTAACGTGTCGCTGAAATTCGGCGCGCGCTTTAACCGTAACCAGAACCCTACTATCCCCCTCAGCCAGCAGCGCACCGGCGACTTTGACTTTGAGCAGAACATCTCGCTGAACCTGGTGGGTAAGATTGGGGATAAAATGCGCCTTAACTTTAACTGGGACAATAACGCCAACTTCGACTTTGAGAACAACATGAAGCTGGATTATACCGGTTATGAGGAGGAGATTGTCCGTAAGGTAGAGGCCGGTAACGTGAGCCTGCCGCTCAATAACTCGCTTATAACAGGTGCCCAGAACCTTTTCGGTATCAAGACGCAGTTGCAGTTCGGCCGCCTGGGTGTTACCACCATTGCATCGAGTGTGCGCGGCACAAACGACGAGGTGGTTATCCAGAATGGTGCCCAAAACAGGCCCTTCTCTATCCGGGTGGATGAGTACGACAACAACCGCCATTTCTTCCTGTCGCAGTTCTTCAGGGGCCGTTATGACCAGACCCTCAGGAATCTGCCACTGGTAAACTCCGGCATCGTTATCCGCCGGATTGAGCTGTATGTTACCAACAACAACCGCTCTACGGAGAACCTGCGCAACATGGTGGCTTACATGGACCTGGGGGAGGCAGCCCCGTTCCGTAACCAGTTCGAGAGCGGCAGACCGGTCACGGCTCCTGCTGACAATGCCGTTAATATACTTTACAGCCAGATTGCCCGTAACAGTACTGCCCGCAACAACTCACAGGTAGACACATACCTCAACAGCCTCGGCCTCCAGAAAGGTATCGACTTTGAGCATGTGCGTGCCCGCCGGCTGGACCCACGGGAGTATAAATTTAACCCGCAGTTAGGCTACATCTCACTTAACACCATGCTGCTGCCAGACCAGGTACTGGGAGTGGCATTTGAGTATACCTACAATGGCAAGACGTACCAGGTAGGGGAACTGATGGATGACTACCAGAACCTGAATGCTGACCAGGTCATCCACATGAAGTTGCTGCGGGCAACAAACCCGTCCCTCGAGTACCCGACCTGGGACCTGATGATGAAGAACGTGTACAGCTTGGATGCCACACAGGTTACCCGGGAGAATTTCCAGCTTCAGGTTATTTACAAAGACGATGAGACAGGCATTGACATTAACAGCCTGAAAGAGCCAAGCCCTATCCAGAACATACCACTGGTGGAGGTGCTGAACCTTGACAACGTAAACACGAACAACGACAAGCCAAGCGACGGCAACTTCGACTTCCTGCCGGGCATAACAATAGACCCGGAAACAGGGCGTATCTATTTCCCTCAGGTGGAGCCGTTCGGGGATTACCTGGCAGAAAAGCTGGCGGGCCGCCCTGAGCTGATAGAGCGGTATGTGTTCCAGGAACTGTATGACCAGACGCAAACGGACGCGATGCAGAACAACGTAAAGGCAAAGTTTTACCTGAACGGGCGCTTCCAGGCTTCGTCTGCAGATGAAATCATGCTGCCCGGCTTCCGAATTGCAGAAGGCTCTGTGAGAGTGTACTCTGGCGGAACACTTTTGGTGGAGGGCACCGATTACCAGGTGTTTTACGACATGGGCCGCATCAAAATACTAAACCCAAGCTACATTAGCTCGGCAAACGACCTGCGCGTAACCTACGAAAAAGCGGAACTCCTGAACATACAGCCCCGCACCATGCTGGGCGCCCGCTTTGACTACCGCCTGAGTGATGACATCAACCTGGGGGCAACGGTATTAAGCATAAACGAACAGGCTTTCATTAACCGTGTCAGCATTGGCGATGAGCCTACCAACAACACCATTTACGGCTTTGACGTGAACCTGCAGAAAGAGTCAAGGTTCCTGACAAAGCTGACAGACGCGATTCCGCTCATTGACACTAAAGTACCTTCTCTGGTTACCTTTAGTGGAGAGTTTGCCCAACTGGTACCCGCCAAGTCCAAGTCTAATGCCAACGAAGACGGTGCTTCCTATATTGATGATTTTGAAGGAGCCGAGACCCCCTATAGCCTGGGCGGCTTTAGCAACAGCAACTGGCGCCTGGCCGCTACCCCCGCTCCGCTTGTGCCGGGAGCAGGACTGGCCTACTCTTACAACAGGGCCAAATTAGCCTGGTATACCATTGACCAGATTTTCTACCGCAACAGGGATAACCTAAAACCTTCTAACATCACGGACACCGAACTGCAGAACCACTATGTGCGGGGCGTCCGGCGCCAGGAAGTGTTTCCGGGCCGTGATGCAGAGGTTTCGAATACCTATGAGTACACCTTTGACCTGGCTTACTACCCACGTGAGCGGGGCCAGTACAACTATAACCCCAACCTGACGCCACAGGGCTTTCTGGCAGAAGACCCGCGCAACAACTGGGGCGGTATCAGCAGGGAAATATCTTTCGACACAGACTTCGACAATGCCAACATTGAGTATGTGGAGTTCTGGCTTATGGATCCGTTTATTACAGGACCAAACGGCAGGAAAGATGCAGAGGGCAACATGATTACGAATAACGAAGGAGGAGAACTGGTGCTGAACCTTGGGAGCATTTCAGAGGATATTCTGCGCGATAACCAGTACTCCTTTGAAAACGGGCTTCCTACCTCTCCTACTGATGTGCAGAACCTACAGGAAACCACCTGGGGTCTTGTAACGCAGCAGCAGTTTCTGACTGATGCCTTTACGGGTGTGCCGGGAGGCCGCCAGTTCCAGGATATCGGATTAGACGGACTGAATGATGCAGGCGAGGCAAACTATTTCCGAAACAGCTTCTTAAACCAGATACCAGGCACACCGCCACAGATCGTGCTGGACGACCCTTCAGCAGATAACTTCCTGCACCACCTGGATGAGCGCTATGATCAGCGGAATGCTGGCATTCTGGCCCGTTACAAGAACTTTAATGGCATGGAGAACAACTCTCCGGAAAACAGCCGGTTCTCTAACTACGCCTTCCCTGATAAAGAAGACCTGAACCGCGACAATGTTATCAATGACTTGGAGCAGTACTACGAGTACAAGGTGAACCTGCGCCCGGAGCAACTGGAAGTAGGGCGTAACTTTATAGTAGACCGCGTTACCCGAGAAATTCACGGGGATAATGTAACCTGGTACCAGTTCCGGATCCCGGTGCGCCAACCTACAAATGCTGTTGGTGGCATCAGCGGCTTTAAATCTATCCGGTTTATGCGCCTGTACCTGACGCAGTTTGCGGACCCGGTGGTGCTACGTTTTGCGCAGTTCCAGTTCGTAGCCAACCAATGGCGAAAATATGAACAGCCGATTACGGACGGCAGCCCCTGCCTTACCTGTACCGATGATGTCCGTAACTTTACCGTATCTACCGTTAACATTGAAGAGAACGGCCAGCTGGTAGAAGGCAGCCAGGATATTCCTTACATAGTACCTCCGGGCATTAGCCGCCTCCGTGACTATACCTCCACCAACGACCGCCGCCAGAATGAGCAGTCGCTGCAGCTGTGTGTGGAAGACCTGAAAGATTCTTTCTCAAAGGCAGTGTTCAAGAACATCTCTTTGGATATGCTTATCTATAAGCAACTGAAGATGTTCCTGCACGCTGAATCCAGCGACCCTGCTACCAGGGACGGCGATGTGCAGGCCTTTATCCGCATTGGTACCGACTTCACGCAGAACTATTATGAGTATGTGGTGCCGCTGAAAATAACACCGCCGGGCAGCAACACAGAAAGTGCCATCTGGCCAGCAGAAAACCAGATCGAGATAGCCCTTCAGGCATTTGTGGATGCCAAGGTAGAACGTAACAGAGCATCAGGCCACCCGCTTTACAAGCCGTATGAGGTGCTTCTGGAAGGCGGCAAGATGATACGCGTAGTTGGTAACCCTGACTTTAGCGAAGTAGAAGGTATCATGATAGGCCTACGTAACCCACGCCAGCCAAACGATGACGGACGCCCGCAGTCTGTTTGTATCTGGGCTGATGAGTTGCGTGTAACTGACTTCCGCAACCAGTCAGGCTGGGCCGGCAATGCGCGCCTGAACACAAAACTGGCTGATTTTGCCAACATCACAGCTACAGGCGCCTATACTACCGTAGGATTTGGTGGCCTGCAGCAGAAACTTGCGCAACGTGCCCGCGAGAACACGGCCCTTTTTGATGTAACCGCCAATGTGGTGATGGACAAGTTCCTGCCGGAGAAGTGGGGAGTACGGGTTCCGCTGACCCTGCAGTATGGTGCCCTGAACAGCGAGCCGCAGTTTGACCCACTGGATAAGGATGTGCCGCTGGAACAATCGCTCACCAAACTTGAAACAGATGAACAAAGGTCTGCTTACAGGAAAGAAGTAACAACCCGCGAAACAAGGAAGAGCATCAGCTTGCTGAACGTACGAAAAGAGAGAGTAGACACAGAGGCCAGGGTGCGGCTATATGATGTAGAGAACTTCTCCTTCTCTTACTCTTACGCAGAACGCCTGTTCACCAACATTGAAACAGACCGCGACTTCAGCAAGACTTATACAGCAGGCGTGGCTTACGCTTACAACAACACGCCAAGAAGCTACACGCCTTTCGCCAACGCAGAAGTATTAAAATCACCGTACCTGCGCCTGATAAAAGAGTTTAACTTCTCGCTGGTGCCAAGCCGCTTTGCCTTCCGGGCAGACCTGAACCGCTTCTACAACGAAAGGTACTTGCAGCGCCCTGACCCGGCTACGCGTTTTGTAACCACACGCGGCATTGCTCCTATTTTCCAGAAGTACTTCTACTTTAACCGCATCTACGATATGCGCTGGGACCTGACCAAGAGCCTGTCGCTGGACTACACGGCTACAAACCGCGCTGTAGTAGATGAGCCCAATGCCCGTATCAACAGCGAGGTAGACTCTTTGCAGTACAAGAACAAGATTATCCGGGATAATTTGTTACGTGGTGGCCGAAACACCAACTTTAACCAGATGGTGGCCCTGAACTATAAACTGCCTTTTGACAAGTTCCCGCTCACTGACTGGGTGGATGCCGAAACCCGCTATGCGACCACCTATATCTGGACAGCCGGTTCTACAGCACTAAACCAGGCTGCTGACTTCAAGCTGGGTAACACAGTAGAGAACAGCACCGAGATAAGCCTGAATGGTAAGATCGATATGGTGAAGCTTTACAACAAGGTAAGGTTCCTCAAAGAAGTCAACTCACCGACTCCAACCAGGCCGGGATCCGCGCCAATTCCGGGCGATACAACTGCACGCAAACCGCAGCCAGACCTGAAGTTACTGAAGGGGCTGGCGAGGGTGCTGATGATGACGCGCTCGCTGAATGTAGCCTACCTGGAGAACCGGGGCTCTATGCTGCCGGGCTACCTGCCTGCCACGAAATTCTTCGGATTTGATGACGGCTTCGAAGCACCCGGCCTGCCGTTTATCCTTGGCAAGCAGTATGACCTTGATGACCTGTATAACCGGGCCTACACCAATGGCTGGTACACAGACAGCAGCCAGTACCTGAACACACCGTTCAGTGCCATCAATACAGAAACCTTTACAGCACGCGCCAATCTGGAGCCGTTCCGTAACTTCAACATGCAGCTGGATGCCCGTCGCACAAAATCTGTGATAGATGAAGTATTCTACCGGAAAGAGATGGATGATTTCGGCAACATCAGCGCAACGGACCAGCGCCAGAACCCTTTTACATCCGGCTCTTTCAGTACCTCATTCATGGCACTCGGCACTCTGTTTGAGTCAACGAAAGACGGCACATCAGAAGCCTTTAACAGCTTTGTTCGTAACCGTTATGATGTACGCGACAAACTGACAATGGCCAATGCAGAAGCCAATGACTCTTCGTATTCACTGAACTCGCAGGAGGTGCTTATGAAGTCATTCCTGTATGCATACCAGGGGCGCGACATTAACGGGTACCAGGCTAGAGCAGAGAGCCCGTTCAGCAGGCTGCCTATTCCGAACTGGCGCATCGACTACAATGGGCTCGAGCGCCTGCCGCTCTTCCAGAACTGGTTCAGCCAGATTAGTCTTTCCCATGCCTATAATTCCAGCTTCAATATTACGAGCTTTACTACCTCGCTGGAGTACAACCAGGAGCCAAACGGGTTCCCGACACAGCTGAATGAGTTTGGACGAATAGAGCCATACTACCTCGTAAGTCAGCTCACGATAATGGAACGCCTTGCGCCGCTCCTGGGTGTCAACTTCCGGACAAAGAATAACCTAACAGGTCGCCTGGAGTATAAGATTGAGCGTAACCTGTCACTGAACCTGACAAATGCCCAGGTAACAGAAACGAATGTGAAGGATTATGTAATTGGATTCGGCTACGCCACCACGAACTTCCGTATTCCGTTCAAGATAGGTGGCCAGCGAAGGGTACTGGAGAATGAACTGACAATGCGCCTGGATATGTCTGTGCGTGAAAACCAGACGGTGCAGCGGGCTATTACAACCGACAATGCGGGCGTGGAGCGCAGCCAGAACCAGATTACGAACGGAACACGCCAGCTGCAGCTGCGCCCAACCGTAGACTATGTACTGAGCCAGCGCGTAAACCTGCAGTTCTATGTGCTGCGCAGCGTGTCAGACCCGAAAATCTCCACGTCTTTCCGCAACAGTGTAACTGAGGGTGGCGTGCAGCTACGAGTTAATTTGCAATAATATTTTAGCATTGCGAAAAAGACCGTAATTTTGGGGGAAATTAATACTTACAAAAACTCATGAACTTACCTGATAACTTAAAGTATACCAAAGACCACGAGTGGATCCGCATTGAAGGCGATGTTGCTGTTGTAGGCATCACTGATTTTGCCCAGAGTGAGCTAGGTGATATTGTTTATGTAGACATTGACACTGTAGAAAAGCAGATAAACCAGGAAGATGTATTTGGCACAGTGGAAGCTGTGAAAACAGTTTCTGACCTGTTCAGCCCACTAAGCGGCACAGTGCTTGAGTTCAATGAGCAGTTAGAGAACAGCCCTGAACTGGTTAACTCTGATCCTTACGGCGAAGGGTGGATCATTAAAATGTCTGTGGACGATGCGAGTCAGATTGATGGCCTGCTAAGCGCAGAAGCTTACCGTGAAGTAATTGGTCAGTAAGCGCAACGCTAACCGGCTTGATACTCCGATATAACCTTTTCACAATTTTATGGGCAGCAGTGATATTGCTAACAACACTGCTGCCCTCTTCTTCCCTACCCTCTGTCTCCGTTTGGTGGGACCTTTTCTCCTTCGATTCCTTTGCCCACGTCTTTTTATTCTCAGTTCTTATCTTTCTGATGATTGTGGGGTTTGCAAAGCAGTACACACTTCTTAAGCTAAAGCACTACCCTATCCGGTATGCCTTTTTTCTCAGCACCTCGTTCGGGATCTTTGTGGAGGTGATGCAGCACCTTTTTATTCCTGGCCGCCATGGCGACATTGTTGATGTGTTGTGCAACACACTCGGCTGCGTGATAGGCATTGTGCTTTTTAAATGGGTTTACGTCTGGTAAACCGTCCAGAGCGCAAAACCAGAGATATCTATTTCTTCTTTTCTGTTGCTTCGGCATGCTTTTTCAAGCTACAGAGTGCGGCCTTATCCAGCAACACACAAATAACCTTTTTCATTGCCTCCTTCCTGCGCTCCACGTCCGCGAGGACGCGTTTTCCCGTTCGGCGCTGTATAAACCTGAAGCATCAGAATACAGTTTTCTCCTGTCTCTTCTATTCTAACGTGAACTCGGGAATTAAGCTAAACATCTGGCAGGGTTAAACCTTGAGTTCTGGTGGTCCAGGAAAGTGTAGGCGCTCAGGCCTGAGAGGATGTGCACCAGGG
>NZ_BAAGXV010000063.1:0-24836 GCF_054779655.1 Pontibacter brevis | reverse complement strand
CCTCTGTGAACTTTGATTTTTTCATGGCAATTCGCTTTTGGTTCTATACGATTATTGCCCGTTTTCTCTAATTTACAACGGTCCGGTTTTGCGGGGGGAGGTCACGGGCAATGAATACCTGCCAATCCCGCAAAGGGAACTGGATGTTAATCCAAACCTCCAGCCAAATCCAGCCAATAACTAAAGAGGAGGCCTGGAAAGTTTGTGACCCAAATCTGTGTCGGAACAGAGTACTGATGCACTACAACGGCCGGATAGGGTGTTGCTGAACTTTCGGTAAAGAGCTTTATAGTACCAATTTTTTTATACATCATGTAGATTTGAAGAGCCTATCAATAGATAGGCTCCTCTTTTTTATAATGTCACCGTTACGTCCCCCAGGCCTAACTGCTTTATTAGCCTCGACAGCAAAATGGTGGATGTCCCTGAACCGTACCCTACTACTGCTTTCCTGTAGGAGGTGTTGATAGCTGCTGCGTGTAAACTTCTCTTTCAGGTTTCTTCTGTTGTATATAGTTGAATGTATATCAGAAATGTATATATTGATTTATATTTATTTCTGATACATAGAATTCTCCTTTAACTGTACTCAAGCTTAATACAATGTTTGTCTTATGCGCATAATATTGATATCCAAACTCCTGCTTTCCCTGTTCAACAAACCCCATACCTACGCTTAAAACGGGGAGCAACGCAAGCCTGAGAAAACAACTATAAAAATGTCATGGAAGAAGCGAAACTAATCCGCCTTCTAGCCCCAACGTTTTCTCAACTTCCAAAGAAACACTCATTAAATTCTTTCGCGTAACAGAACTTTCACTCCATGAAGAAACACCTTTTAGTACGTTCCCTGCTCTTTATTGTAGCCCTAGTTTTCGCCGCATGCGAAAAGGAAGGAGATCCCGTCGCAGAAAAAACCAAGGGAGACATCGTTGGGAAAGTTACACTTTACGATACGAATGAAGATGAGCTTGACGACATGTCAGGGGTACAGGTTGAGGCGCTGATAGACCAGGAGAAATTCTCTACCATAACGAACGCCAATGGAGAGTTTTCTTTTAGCGAGGTACCTAATGGCAGCTATATTATAAACTTCAAGAAAGAGAACTTCGCGGGCTTCGATTCTTTGAGGTTCGACCATTTGAACAAGGTTGACTCTCTGTCCTTTGCTAAACTGACCGAGTTGCCCAAGGCGAACACTACTATGCTCGGAGTAATGATAGAAGATAGACCACGCGATGGCTCAGCCCCGACCCCAAATCATCCATTGGTGTATCCTTATGTAAGAATAGAGTTTGAGTTGGAGGAGTGGACTATGATCTCAAGATGGATTTACTTTAGCAAAGATCCTAATGTGTCAAGCTCTACTTACTCTTCATATATAGTAGACTGTTGCTTTGGGGGGAACTCAACTTATCCCACTGGTGGTGCACCCGGTATGCCTGTCAAAAAATGGTTCTATGACAAAGGATTCTCTCCTGGTGACAGAGTTTATGTGGTGTCCTATACCGGAAACAGTAAGAGGCTTGAATACAATAACCCTGAGAAAGGATATGAAAAGCATTTATTTCCTACCCATGGAAATACTCCTTCAAACATCAAGAGCTTTTACCTGCCATAAGATTGTTTTACATATTATTATATGTATCAATAAATTGACGATTTTCTATTGTTGCGTTTTGCTAACAGCACGCCCTAAGCAGGAGTTTACCTGAACTACTTCTGAAGCCGCAGGCGCAGAATTTTACCGTCATCATAGTCAGTTAGCACATAGATGGAGCCATCTGGTGCCTGTTCCACATCGCGTGTGCGGGCTGCGAGGGGAATGCGCTCGACTTCTGTTGCCTGCTCTCCATCAATTTGCACCCGCACGATACCGCTGCTGGTTAGTCCTCCGATGAGGGCGCTGTTCTTCCAGGCAGGAAACATGGAGCCGGTATAGAATATCATCCCAGAAGGAGAAATGGTGGGTGTCCATTGTATTACCGAATTAGCAAACTCCGGATGTGTGGGCGGATTGGGAATTTCAGTGCCGTCATAGTTTTTCCCCCAGCTTACGACCGGCCAGCCATAGTTACGACCTTTTACCGGCTGGTTTAGCTCGTCTCCACCCATGGGGCCCATTTCAGCAACCCAGAGCTTGTTGGTTCGTGGATCAAAGGCGGCGCTTTCAATGTTGCGGTGGCCGTAAGACCAGATTTCATTTTTCGCATTCGCCTGACCTGCAAAAGGATTGTCCTTTGGTACTGTACCGTCTGGGTTGATGCGAATAATGGTGCCCATGTGGTTTGAAAGATCCTGCGCAGGTTCAAACTTGAACCTGTCTGCCAAGGTAAGCATCAGGTGTCCATCGGGGGTAAACAGGATGCGACTGCCAAAGTGGTTTGGGCCTTCTACTTTAGGGTCCTGCCGAAAGATTACCTTGAAGTCTTTTAGCTCATTTCCTTCCAGTCTGCCCCTCCCAAGAGCTGTTGAGGCCGTGCTGTCTTCGCTGCCAGGTTCAGCATATGAAAGGTAAACAAATCTATTCTGCCGGAAGTTAGGATCTAGCGCTACATCTAAAAGTCCTCCCTGATCTGTTACAAACACTTCAGGGGTACCTTTAAGAGGTTGTGAAAGCTTGTTGTTTTTATCCAGTATCCGAAGGTTACCCGCGCGTTCGGTTACCAGCAGCCGGTTGTCCGGCAGAAAAGCCATGCCCCAGGGATGCTTCAGTCCTCCTGCCAATTCTTCTATCTCAATATCACCGGCCTGTGTGATTATGGTTGGTTTTTGTTGTGAGTAAGCTGTGCCGGCTAATAATAAAAATGCCACTATTCCTGTCATGTGCCGAACAGCGCGCGATAGTAATTTTAAGCCTGATGTTTTCATAGTTAAATGTTACTGCTTCTGAGAATTATATTCTCTGATAACGCAGCAGAACAGCTGATGTTCTACGTATTATACCCTTTGCAGAAAAAGCGCTGCCTGTAAAGAGCACTGAAATAAAAGCTCAGCTCCCAGCCAATAACAGCACCTTCCATGCCGGGGTTACCTGGTTATCCTCCAGCAGCTTCTTTCCAAGTTTCTCCAGTTCTTTTCGTTTTGTAGCAGGGTCATGCTGGTACTTTGTCAGGATGTAGGATACCAGTGGGTCAGACTTGAAAGCAGTGACTTCCTCTTCTGTGGGCATTTTTTCTGTGTTGCCTAAACGAGCCAGGTTATTGCCCGTCAGGATGCTGCTGTTACGAATAAAGTCGGGGAGCTGGTCTACGCCCATGCCTTTGTTGCGACCGGGTTTAGGCAGTTTGAAGATGGATTCCGGGATGGCGTGCAGGTAATCATCTCCACCCATTCGGGCCACGGCATTCAGTTTTATGGAGTCAATTTTGCCGTTTGCATCTAAGATATTTTCATTCACGTGCATCAGCAGGACCTCGCATAGTACCAGGTTGCCGGCACCGCCTTCTGCCCCGAGCTTGATGATATCATTTACCCTGCATTCAAAAGCCACCGGGGCCTCCTTTACACGCGGCGGTTTTACACGAACAGATGCCGCAGGTGTCAATCCTGCCTTGATGAATTCATTTACCCCCAGGTCGTACTCTGTGCTGGCCAGGGACATCTGCTCCACTAAATCGTAGTTGCCAATGTTGATGACTACCTCTTTGGTAGCTAGTACATTATTCAGGGTGTGCTTGCTGCTGTTGTCGCGCATCCGGCTCAGTGGCGAGAAAACCAGGATAGGAGGCTTTGCACTGAACAGGTTAAAAAAGCTGAAGGGGCTTAAGTTCACGTTTCCTTCTGAATCGGTGGTGCTGGCAAAGGCGATAGGGCGGGGCGCCACAGCCCCCGACATAAACGCATAAAGCTCTGAAGCCTGCGCCTGTTGTGGATCTATGGTTTTGACTGACATGTCAACAAGGTACGGAAAATCAGAAATAAAAGTGAAACAGCCTGAGTACGTGAAGCTGGGCTTTTAGCTATCAATACTGTAATGTTCCGGAATTGGTGCAGACATATCTTTCCTTAACTTACAACCATTGAGCCGTAGGTACAGTATCCCAACTGCATCAACAGAACCATAGCGTTTTTATAATGCCATTTACTTTTTCTCATCCTGCTGCTGTTTTACCTTTTAAGTACCTTCCTAAGGGATGGGTGTCTTCAACAGGTCTGGTGATTGGGAGCATGGCACCGGATTTTGAGAAGTTCCTGAAACTGGAGGGGGGGAACAGCTACAGCCATACCTGGGGCTCCATCTTCTGGTTCTCTCTTCCTTTAGGAATCATACTGTCTTTTGTGTTTCACCTGGTAGTTCGGGACACACTGATCGATAACCTGCCAGGCTTTATGAGAAAACGGCTGGCCCGTTTTAAAAAGCTGAATTGGAAGGTTTATTTTAAGGAGCACTTCCTGGTTATCATGGTCTCCATCATACTTGGGGCTTTAACCCATATTATCTGGGATGGTTTTACTCATAAGGATGGGCCGGACCAGAACCAACCTACTTTGCTTCCAGACAAAGCCAGCTTAAGTGTATTACCCGTCCCGCTTTTCTTTTTCCTGAATATAATGAGTTCAGTGATAGGATTCGTAATCGTGCTGTATGCTATCCTGAAGTTACCTAAAGAAGATGCCGTTGAAGAAACAAATAGGACTAAAGCTTACTGGCCTGTTGTAGGAATCATTATCCTGGCAGTACTCAGTATCAGGTTTGCAACGGGCGTAAGCTTCAGGGAGATCTTGCGCCTGGAAGGAGATTTCTGGGACTTTATTATCACCCTGGTTGCCGCATTCTTCTTCAGCCTTGTAGCAGCACCTCTTGTTTTAAGAATGATTGGTTTAGCAGGTAACAATAGCCGGTAATAAAGGTCACTAGCACCTCAACCTTATTTCTGAACCTATAGCGCTGGCAACACCTTTGTTCTAACCTCACCAAAACCTATCCGGATGCCATTGTGCTCACCGTAGGCGCGCATGATCACTGTGTCGTGGTCATGAATAAACTGGCGGGAGGTGTTGTCTGCTAACTGTAGCGGTTGTGTGCCGCGCCAGGTCAGTTCAAGCATAGAGCCGTAAGAATCCCTGCCGGGGCCAGAGATGGTGCCGGAGGCATACAAATCACCTACCTGTATGTTGCAGCCATTGCTGCTCTGGTGCGCCAGCTGCTGGTTCATGTTCCAGTAAAGGTATTTGTAGTTAGAGCGGCTGATGATGTGCTCGCTGCCACCTTCCGGCTGTAACAGTACTTCCAACTGTATGTCGAAGTTCCGGTTGCCCAGCACCTCCAGGTAAGGCAACGGCTTAGGGTCCTGTTCCGGGCCTTTCACCCGGAACGGCTCCAGTGCATCCAGCGTCACAACCCAGGGAGAAACAGAAGATGCAAAGCTTTTGGCCAGGAACGGTCCCAGCGGCACATATTCCCATGTCTGTATGTCCCGTGCCGACCAGTCGTTGAACAGCACAAGACCAAAAATGTAATCCTCCGCTTCATAGGTGGTAATACTTTGGCCTAAAATAGTTTCCCGACCTGCGATAAAGGCTACCTCCAGCTCAAAGTCCAGCTGTTGGGTAGGACCGAAGGAGGGAGTAGCAGCATCCGGAGCTTTTGTCTGTCCTTTTGGCCTGTAAATGTCAGTGCCCGATACCACAATAGAGGAGGCGCGGCCATGGTAGCCTACCGGCAGGTGCTTCCAGTTTGGCAGAAGGGCGTTTTGCGGGTCACGGAACATGCTGCCAACATTCGTGGCGTGTTCCATGCTGCTGTAAAAGTCTGTGTAGTTCTGCACTTTTACCGGCATCAGCATTTCAGCTTCACTTTGTTTCACCAGGCACTCCCGTATCAGGTTGCTGTTGCCGCTGATTTCCGTGTTGTCGTTCTGGAGGAGCTCAGAGACCCGGTTTCGTACAGCACGCCAGACAGGTTTCCCTAAAGCGATAAAATCGTTGAGACAGGGACGGTGAAAGACGTTGGGGTCCAGGTCAATCAGCACAAAGAAGTCGTGCTGCCCCAACACGCACAGGTCCAGGATATACTCGCCGATGGCCACGCCCACACGCGGGTCACGCTCAGGAGTAGTGAAAACACCGAACGGCAGGTTCTGGATAGGAAAGTTGCTGCCAGGGGCTATTTCTATCCAGGAGTGAAGGGCTGGATCGTTTGCTTTGATCATCTTGTCTGTGCATCAGGGTTCCTGTAAATATAACTTTTTTGGCTATGAAGGGAAAGGGTATTATGTTCTGGAGAGGTGAGAATTTAAGGATTAAAAAATATGGAATTTTGGAGACACTAAGTGCGTGTACAATTACAGCACATGCCCCTGAATGCAAAGAGCGGGTGTGGCCAGACCACACCCGCTCTTCATACAAACTCTTGAAGGAGTCTTGCTACTTGTGTTTTTTTATACAGATAACGGCGTAACATTCACGGCTTCAACGGATTTTATTTCCGGTACCGCTTTCAGCACCGACTGCTCTACCCCCGCTTTCAGTGTCATGGTAGACATAGGGCAGGAGCCGCAGGCACCCAGCAACTCCAGTTTCAGCACCATGTCCTCCGTTATCTCCAGCACCTTTACATTACCGCCGTCAGCTTCGAGGTAAGGTCTGATCTGGTCGAGGGCACCCTCTACCCGGAGCATGAAATCTTGATCTACGTTTATGACTGCCATTATCGTTAGCTTTTAATTTCTACAGGTTTTGTTTTGCCCAGTGTGGCGTTTCGAACAGATACTTGCTGCGCCACAGCCTGTGCCAATTCCTTGAAAACACCGGATGCCGGAGAATCGTTCTCCAAAACCACAGGAGTTCCAACATCGCCGCTTTCCCGGATGCTCTGTACAATTGGCACCTGGCCTAACAGGGCCACTTCATATTTCTCGGCAAGTGCTTTGCCACCGCCTTCGCCAAATATAAAATATTTATTTTCAGGAAGCTCAGCAGGCGTAAAATAAGCCATATTCTCCACTACACCAAGCACCGGCACGTTTATCTGCGGCTGTCGGAACATCTGCAGACCGCGTACTGCATCGGCCAGGGCCACTTTTTGCGGCGTCGTCACGATAACGGCACCGGTTACCGGTAAGGCCTGTACCATGGTCAGGTGGATGTCGGAAGTGCCCGGAGGTAAGTCCAGCAGCAGGTAATCCAGCTCCCCCCACTCCACATCAGAGATAAACTGGCGCAGCGCAGAACTGGCCATTGGGCCACGCCATACCACAGCACCGTCGGCTGGTGTCAGAAAGCCAATGGACATCATCTTCACACCGTACCGCTCTACCGGCATAATATAATTCTTGCCGTGGTCGCCCTGTACCATGCGCGGGCGTTCCTGCTCTACCCCAAACATAGTTGGAATAGAAGGACCAGAGATATCGGCATCAATCAAACCTACTTTTGCACCGGACTGTGCCAGGGCAATGGCCAGGTTCGTGGTTACGGTTGATTTACCTACACCGCCTTTACCGGATGCAACGGCAATGATGTTTTTAACACCTCTTAGTACTTCAGAAGTGTCGCCACGGCCGGAAGTTACCCGTGAGGTCATGTTCACGGTTACATCAGCCTCTTTGTCTACCATCGTGTGGATGGCGGTTACGCAGGCATTGCGGATCAGGTCTTTCAGCGGGCAGGCAGGAGTGGTCAGGATAACGGTGAAACTCACATTCTTACCATTTACCTGTACATCCTCCACCATGTTCAGCGTCACGAGGTCTTTGCCTAAATCAGGCTCCTCTACATAGCTGAGAGCTTTTAATATATCTTCTTTTGTGATTGCCATATATAGTACTGCTTTGCGATTAGCCTTACAAAGATACAAACGAAAAACCGCTAATCATAAGAGAAGGCCTCAAGAGTGCAACAAGCGCTGGCGTGTATTAGTTTTCTTTTGAGGATCAGTAAATTATATTACCTGGTGATGCAACGGTAAAGTGACCAGGTGGGTCTCTTCATTGATTGCATTAGTTAGGCCCCTTTCATAGCTATGGAAAAAGAACACTCAGACGGTATCGGCAGCCTCTTTCTGCTATTTCTGGCTATTTTGGCCCTCATATGCTATATGGAACTGGGCAGAGCCAACAGGCTGGCAGCTTCAACCTCTGAAAATCAGGCGGAGTTGCTGCATGTTTCCAGTTCGCCTTCCTCGCCAGCCTCCGTGAAAGCTACAGTCAGTCAGGGACTCGATTTTTAGTCCGCCGGCGGCAGCGGTTTTGCCTTTCTTGCCAGTTTGCCGTAGTGGAGGGAAAAAGTAAAGCTATGGCTGATACCAAAATAGAAGTACAACAGGGCGACATTACCAAGATAGCGACTGACGCCATTGTGAATGCCGCCAACAGCAGTTTGCTGGGTGGTGGAGGTGTGGATGGCGCTATTCACCGTGCTGGCGGCCACGCCATTCTGGAGGAGTGCAAACAGATACGGGAGCGGCAGGGAGGCTGCCCCACCGGAGAAGCCGTCATTACGACAGGAGGAAACCTGCCCGCCAGATACGTTATTCACACCGTTGGCCCTGTCTGGCATGGAGGCAGTGAAGGTGAGCCAGAACTACTAGGGAAATGCTACCATAACAGCCTGCGGATTGCTTCCGAAAAACAGTTGAAAAGCATTGCCTTTCCCAACATCAGCACCGGCGTGTATGGGTACCCAAAAGACAAAGCGGCACAGGTGGCAGTACAGGCGGTAAAGGATTACCTGCAGCAACATGACACCAGCCTGCAGCGGGTGGTATTTGTATGTTTTGATGCGGAAAACAAGAAGCTGTACGAGGAGATGTTGTAGGTTAATTTTGAATAACTGAATATAAAGTGAGTGCGTGTGAAGCCTGATTGTTGGTGAAAGCATACAACAACGGCGACAGGTTTCTTAGATTGATGGTACTGCTCTTCCCCCTTTTTGTCATCTCGAACGCAGTGAGAGACCTGTGTTATTTCATGGCCCCGCAATAACCCAGATCTCTCACTGCGTTCGAGATGACAAAATAAAGCTTAAATTGACGGCATTGGAAGGTCCCTTTATTCTCAGCCAGGATCCTTTCAAGATGATAGATATCAGGGGGCAACTTTGTTAAGGTCCACTGTTCAAGCTATATACAATTAATTAAAGTTATCATTCCCGCAATCTTTCCTCTAAAGTTCAGCAGAAGCCTTATCTTTGTCTTCCGCTAATACCTTTGCCCATGTCCCTGATCCCAAAAGAAACCGTTGACCAAGTTTTAGCCCAGGCCGACATCACGGAAGTGGTGGGCGATTTCGTGTCGCTGAAGAAGAAGGGGCAGAACATGTGGGCCTGCTGTCCTTTCCACCACGAGAAATCTCCTTCTTTCTCTGTGTCTCCTGCCAAGGGTATATATAAATGCTTTGGTTGTGGAAAGGCCGGTAACTCAGTGCAGTTTATCATGGATGTGGAAGGCACCAGCTTTCCGGAGGCCATCAAGTACCTGGCGAAGAAGTACCAGATTGACGTACCGGAGGATAACCCGAATCCGGAATACGCCAAGGAGCAGAGCGAGAAGGACAGCCTTTTCATTGTCTCTGATTTCGCAAACAAGCATTTTCAGCAAAACCTTCATACGCACGAGCAGGGTGGCATTGGCATGTCGTACCTGAAGCAGCGGGGGATGACCGCGAACACCATCAGGAAGTTTGAACTGGGCTACAGCATCGATGAATGGACCCATCTGACCGATGCTGCATTGAAGGCAGGCTATCAACAGAAATACCTGGAGGCAACCGGCCTTACAATTGCTAAAGAAGACGGCAAAAAGTACGACCGTTTCCGGGGGCGTGTCATGTTCCCGATTCACAACGTGTCGGGACGCGTGGTAGGCTTTGGTGCCCGTACGCTGAAGACAAACGATAAGAAGAGCCCGAAGTACCTCAACTCCCCGGAGTCGGATATTTACCACAAGAGTAATGTGCTGTACGGCCTGTTCCAGGCGAAGCAGGCGATCCGGATGCAGGACATGTGCTACATGGTGGAAGGTTACCTTGATGTGCTGTCGCTGCACCAGGGCGGTATCGAGAACGTAGTGGCCTCTTCTGGTACTTCGCTCACGGAGGGCCAGATTAAGTTAATTGCCCGCTACACCGAAAATATCACGGTACTTTACGACGGCGATGCCGCGGGAATCAAGGCCTCTTTGCGTGGTATTGACCTGATCCTGGAGAGTGGCCTGAACGTGGATGTGGTGACGTTCCCGGAAGGGGAGGACCCGGACTCTTACATCCAGAAAGTAGGTGACACGGCTTTCAAAGCCTATATACAGGAGCATGCGCAGGATTTTATATCCTTTAAAACAAGTTTATACGCTGCCGAAGCCAAAGGCAGCCCTGTCAAAAAAGCGGAGGCGATACGGGAGATTGTAGCCTCTATTGCGAAGATTCCAGATTCCATCAAACGTACGGTATTCTTCCGCAGCTGCAGCCTCATCTTCGATATAGATGAGCAGGTGCTGATTTCGGAATACAATAAAATGCAGCTGCAGGACCGTCAGCAGCCGAGGCAGCAGGGGGCGCCTGAGCAGTTTATGGCTCCTCCTGTTGCAGAGCCTGAGCCGGAGAAACCAGTGTCGGATGCGGACATGCTGAAGCGGTATGAGCGTGAAATTGTGCGCATGCTCCTCAATTACCCCGACCGCATGCTGGAAGAAGGCATGAACACCTGCCAGTATATGCTGGAACAGTTAGAGGATGTGGAGTTCCGGACGCCGCTTTATGCCCGCCTGATGGAGCTGATCAAAGAAAAGCTTTGCGAAGGCAACCTGGCTACAGCAGAAGATTTTATACACCACCCGGACCAGGAAATTCGCACGGAAGCCACCAACCTGCTCTCCGACCCGCATGAACTGAGCCATAATTGGGAAACGCACCAGATCTTCGTGCCTACCGAGACCGATTTGCTGCCTTATGGTGCCGAGCGCGCCGTACTTCGCCTGAAGTGGCGCAATGTGGAGCTGATGATTAAAGGAGAAATGGAAAAGCTGCGCCTCGTTACCGACCCGCAGGAGCAGGTGCAGCAGCTCACCTTTATCCGCAACCTCAAAACCTTGCACTGCCAGCTCGGCGATATGCTCGGCATTGTGGTGAACAGATAGGATTACCTCTCCCCAGCCTGAAAGCCGTCAACTAAAGGGGTTTTGTGTCATTTCGAACACAGTGAGAAATCTGTGTCCGAAATGACAGTTTAGCTTGTTAATTCAAAGATATGAGCTGACGACACAGCTCCTTTGTCCTCTCCTGAAAAAGGAGAGGGGGCTCATCGCTTGGGCTCATTTCCGTGGCCTGATTGCTTGTACAGTACAACTGCCGCTCCAAAAGGTCCCGCAGGAACTTCGCGCGCTGCGATGTTTAAGCTTATTCCTTTACTCACACCAGCATCAACTAAAACCTGCTCAAAGTTGTTGTGTAATAAAAAGGGGGAAAGCCGTGTAAAACTTTTTAATTTTGTGCTGCTTTACTAAGAGACCAATAGCCGGCGCTGCAACGTATGCAGTACAGGCCTAACAAAAATATATGGAATCCAATACAAATTTTGATAGCAGGCCTTTAGACTCTATTGAGTCTGCTATTGAGGATATACGGCAGGGCAAAGTGGTGATTGTGGTAGACGACGATGACCGTGAAAACGAAGGTGACTTTGTTTGTGCAGCCGAAAAAATAACGCCTGAAATAGTGAATTTCATGGCGACGCATGGCCGGGGCCTGATTTGTGCGCCGCTAACAGAAGAGCGATGCGACGAGTTAGGACTCGAGTTGATGGTGGGCCGTAATACTGCGCTTCACGCCACGCCGTTCACTGTATCAGTAGACCTGATTGGCCATGGCTGTACAACGGGCATCTCTGCCTCAGACCGTGCCAAAACCATTCAGGCGCTGGTTGATTCAAACACAGACCCGCACTCCCTGGGTAAGCCCGGGCATATCTTTCCGCTAAAGGCTAAAAAAGAAGGTGTACTGCGCCGATCCGGCCATACCGAGGCAGCAGTAGACCTGGCGCGCCTGGCCGGACTCTCACCTGCAGGTGTGTTGGTAGAGATAATGAACGAGGATGGTACGATGGCGCGCCTGCCTGACCTTTTCCAAGTAGCAGACCGTTTCGACCTAAAGCTTATCTCTATCAAAGACCTCATCAAATACCGGTTGCAGAAAGAGAGCCTGATTGACCGCGAAATTGCGGTACAGATGCCTACTGACTACGGTAACTTCGACCTTTATGCCTTTACGCAGCGCAGCACGGGTGCCAAGCACCTGGCACTTGTAAAAGGCACCTGGGAAGACGGTGAGCCTATCCTGGTGCGGGTACATTCTTCCTGCGTCACCGGCGACATCTTCGGATCCTGCCGCTGTGACTGCGGTCCGCAACTGCACGAGGCAATGCGTATGGTTGAGAAAGAGGGTAAAGGCGTTATCGTGTATATGAACCAGGAAGGCCGCGGTATTGGGCTGATAAACAAACTGAAGGCCTACAAACTACAGGAGCAGGGGCGCGATACAGTAGAAGCGAACCTTGAACTGGGGTTCGGTATGGACGAGCGTGATTACGGTGTAGGTGCCCAGATTCTGCGTGACCTTGGTGTAACAAAGATGAGGCTCATCTCTAATAACCCGAAGAAGCGTTCGGGCCTTATGGGATACGGCCTGGAGATAGTGGACAGGGTGCCGATTGAGATTTTCCCGAATGAACACAACCAACGCTACCTCACAACAAAGCGGGACAAACTGGGGCACGAGATTCTGAAGAATACCACCCTCAAGCACCAGACCAACCCGAATCATAAATAACAAAATCCTGAGTAGAAGGCATATACCTGTAACTACTCAGGATTTTTCATTTTTAGCCATCTGCTGCTCCCCGTATGTTTGTTGCATGGCTAAAACAGGTAAATCAACTATTGCTTTGTCTGGGCCAGTTCTAACAGTACATCATAGTAAGGTCGCCGCAACATTTTAGACTTCAGCCAGGCGTAGAAGCTCATGGCTTGTATGTCGGTGTCCTCAAAAGAGGTGAATTCCAGCGCGTTCTCCACGCTCTGTACAAATTCAGGACGGTACACCTCCTCCGGGAAATCAACCATGTGCTTGATGAGCTGCAGGTATTGCCTCACATTCTTATAAGCAGGTGCCTGCAAAAGTTCCTTATAGCTGCGCTCAAACGCCCTGAGTTTGTTCAGTACCAGGTCCAGGTTACCCAGTTCATATTGTATAATCAGCTCGCCCAGGTTCTTCTTTAGCGTCCATTCGCGGCCCATCTTGCCCTCGCACCACTTATCGGAATGGTTAAGGCTTAAGAGCACCCTGTTTGCTTTTGTGTAAGCACCCTGTGCAAAATAGTTGAAGCTCAGCCCCAGTTGGGCCGTAAGCAGGTCTTTTGTTCCCAGTGTCACAGTGTTTCTGTATAGCAGGTTTTCCATCAGTTGATTGGCCTCCTGTATTCGGAAAAGGAACACTAGGTTGGCTGCCATCAGAAAGGTGTAGCGCGGGTAGAAAAGTGCGTGATGGTTTTTCCCTTCCCCATTGATGCCTTCGTGCAGTAAGCCCAGGTAGTGCATTGATTCCCTGAACTTTTTATTGCGGTACAGCACGTGGGCTATCATATACAGCAGGCTGGCCTTGTAGTACTGGTGTGCCTTCCTGAATCCATACTTCCGTTCCGCCTCGTGGTACTGGGCAATGATATAAGGCTCAAAAGAAAGAAAGTCTTTGCGGGCCAACACAGCACTCCGGGCAATAGAAAGCAGCTTGTAGAGAAGCGAAGGGCGCTTGCTCAGCGCCTCCGTCAGGCCATACGCCTGGAGTACTTCCTGTATAATGATGTCAAAATGTAAGTCACTGCCCTGGCGGCGCACGGCCTGCAGCCGATGTTTGATGATACTACTGGCTATGTTCGCCCGCTCCTCCTCGTCGGCTGCGAGTTTGTTCTGGTTACGCTTGCTGATGATAAGATCCAGGTTATCGGTGTAATCGTTATCCGCTTTCTCAATCTGAAGGTTGTACACCATGTTCAGCAAATCAAACTGCTCGTTCGTGACGGCCAGTTTCTCTGCTTTGCGGAGAAAAGTCCAGGCCAGCTTATCTGCCCGCACATCAAATAAGTACTGTGCCAGCGACAACATGCCCATGATAGGGGAGGCGGCCGTAATGTCCTGCTCCACGCGCTGGAGCAAAATGAAATTAGTGATGTGGCGCATGAGCCGCTTACGGAGGGCATAATACGCTACCGGGTTAGGATCGTCGGGGTACAAACGCTGGATAAGCTGCTCCGGTTTATAGCTTTTCTTCTGTTGCAGGAGCTGGAAAAGCTCCAGGTCCTTCCGGTGCTTTTTCTTTTTCTCCCGCTGTATAAATACGGCCAGCTCCCGCTTGTCATCATCGGAAAGTGTATCAAGGGTAATCTTCAGGTCATCCATGTTTTACGAAGCAGCTTTGGGAATCAGGCTATGCTAAAACAGATGTTTTGTAAAGTCTGATTTTTAATTTTTAAGACATTGTTATTCAGGTAAATGTAATATGTAAAAATAATATATAAAAGTCTGATTTATCAAATTCAAGGCTTTGGGTTTATCTGTTGTGCTGCTACTTTTAACACAAGAATCAAGGAGAAATATGCTACATAAACTTCTAACCGCAAAACCATGAAAAAGCTGCTGTTAACATTTAGTGTACTGTGTTCTTTTGTTCTGTGCCGGGCGCAGGATGTTCTGATAAAGCGGAGTGGGGATGAACTGCAGGTAAAGGTGCAGGAAATAACCCCGGCCGAGATTAAATACAAACGGTATGATAACCTGGAGGGCCCTCTGATTTCTGTTTCGAAAGCAGAAGTATTTATGGTCAAGTATGAAAACGGCACAAAAGAAGTGTTCAACGAGGCGGCAGGAACCCCTGCCCGTGGACCAGTGTATCATCCGGTGCAGGTGCCCCTGGAGCTGCAGGTGCTGAAGTTGTCAGGGCCAAGGCTTGGTTTTACCATTCTCAGCCAGCGCTATGCTGATAATATCAGGGACGAGTTTGACTCCGATGTAAACTCCTTTATGACACAGTTCGGATGGCAGTTCAAAACCCGTATTTTCACATTGGAAAATGGCTTGTCGGGGTTGTTTGAGTTTGTGCCGCTGGTAGGGGGGCTGGAGCAGGGGAAGTTCCTGCCAAGCCCGAGTGGGTTGATAGGGCTCAGGACCGCTAAAGGCTTTGAGTTTGGGTTAGGACCAAATGTGTCGCTGGGTGGTGCAGGACTTGTGATGGCAGTAGGTACTAACTTCCATAGCCAGGGTGTTAACTTTCCCGCGAATTTTGCGGTGGCTCCCTCAAAAGATGGTGCCCGTTTTAGCCTGCTGTTTGGATTTAACTCCCGGAAATACTAGCGTAAGCGCTGCTTTTTAAAACCCCTGATTTTGCCTGTGCTGTTCAGTTTTGCTGCATGGTATCGCAGGCTGTCCATTTAGGTTAACGCCTCCACAGTACAGTTGAAAAAATCATAAACATAACCACATGAAACGAAATCTTATCTTTATCCTGCTTACCCTCCTGCTTCAGAGCGCTTTTGCACAGGACCAGATAGTGAAGGTGAATGGAGACGAAATACCAGCGCGGGTGCTTGAGATTACGCTCGAAGAAATTTTGTATCGTCAGCCTGATTCTTTGGAGGAGGCAGTCTTCCGTATTCCGAATGCAGAGGTGTTCATGATTCGGTATGAGAACGGAACAAAGGAAGTTTTCACCCAAAACCTGCCTGGGAATGAAGCCGTGACAGATAAAGTGATGAGTTCTACTGAGCTGTACCTGCTGGGCAAGCGGGATGCCTCTATGTATTATAAAGGTAACGGAGTGATGTGGGGCTCCGCAGCCAGCACGGCATTGGCTTTTCCTTATGGTTACGCGGGAGCCGCAGTTTTAGGCTTGACATCTGTTAAAGCGCATAAGAACAGGGTGTCTGATATGGCGCTCCTTTCTTACCCGGATTATGTGCGGGGGTATGAAGAGCAGGCCAAAAGTAAAAAAGCTAGAAAAGCAATAGCGGGCGCAGGCATTGGTACTGGCGTAGTGCTGGGTGCCGTTATCCTTATTTTAAGTTCATGGCAGAAGGCTTGTGAATTTTTTTGTGGCTGAAACGCAAATTTTTCATGTGCCGGAAAGCTACGGTTATAGGCCTGGAGGCAAGTTTTGTTACTGATTTCTGTGCTAAATATTGTACTGTAAGTGTTGAATTATTTTGATGGCAATACGTAATTTTAAGAGTTTAATTATTTAAAGTCAGGTAATTAGGTAACCTTTCGTGGCAAACAAGTATAATAAGATAGGAGCGTTTAGAAATTGTCGCTTTATGCGACGTGTGTAGAACTTAAAATACTTAACCACATGAAAAAGAGTTTAACCATGCTTGCGCAGATGGTGTATGTGGTGTTTGCTGTAATTGGACATTCACTTGATGCAACTGCGCAATACCGACCTGAAGTTGATGTACAGGAGTGGCCTTCCGGAAAGGTTGTGCTGACTAGCGGGGACACAATTTATGGGCCACTGACATTATACCGGACACAGGAAGTTATTAATGTACACAATGAGGATGGCACCATCAGTGCATTTTCGCCGGTAAACGTACAATATTTTGTAGCACAGGAGCATCCCAGCAACCGGGCTTACATTTTCCGGTCGCTGATGTGGGACTTAGGCCGCGACTATTCTGATTTCAAGAAACCTACTTTTTTTGAGCAGCTGAACCAGGGAACGCTCTCTCTCTTTATGCGGGAAACGTATGTGCGCCGGGACGCACAGTATGCCGGCACCCATGGGTATTACAGTGATCCTACCTTGTACCCGATGGGAAATAACTATCTGGACCAGGTCCATGAACTTTATTATGTGCTTTTGCCAGATGGTGAGGTAGTGACGCTTCGTAACGTGCGCAGGGACCTGCACAAGCTGTTTGGAAAGAAATCACGTCAGGTTAAGAAGTTTGTGAAAGAGAAAAAACTCGACTACAAAAAGCCGCACGAACTGATAGCCATTGTCAATCACTTCAATTCCCTGTAGATGTAGGCCTTGTCTACAGGTCGCGGAACTTCAGGATATAATAGCTTAGCAGGCAGAAAAGTGCAATGTAAAGGATTGCCACAAGGGAAGCTGCGGCAGGGGAGAGCAGTTCAGTGGGTGTAGTCATCTGGTCCAGCCCCCCCTGGAGTGGCCTTGGCGTCAGGCTTCCCAATACTTTCATAGGCAGATACTTATCTGTGGAGTCTGGTAGGCGAAAGTGGATAAGTGGTTCAAGGATAATGGTGTAAACGATAAAAGCGACTATCGCCAAACCACTTTTCCTGATAAAAAAGGCAAACAGCATGGCCAGGGTCATGTAGCCCACCGACTGTACAAAGTAGTAGGAGAGTGCATGTATTTGCCCGAAAATAGCGCTTAAGGAGCGGTCGGTACTGTAAAGCAGCCCAAAGTAAAGCCCCAGCAGCAACAGAAATAAGGTGCTGGCAGCGGCGAAAGCCAGGATGATGTAGAGTTTTGCTAAAACTAAATCCGCCCTGGAGAGGCCATCTATCACCTGTTGCCGTAGTGTCCGGAAAGTGTATTCGTCTGATACCAGCACGATGATGAGGATGCCGAACAGCAGGTTAAAAAAGCTGGCTATGTAGGTGAGGCTCAGCCAGAAGTCAGGCAGGCGGTACATGTTGTCACCTAACTGTTGCCCGTTCACTGTAACCTGGCTGCTGGCGTACAGAAAAAGGGTTAGCAGGGTGGCAAAGATAGCCAGGATGACCCACACCGTGCGGTAAGGCAGTATCTTGTGCAGTTCTATGCGGAGTAAATTCATCAGGGTTTCTTTTTTATGATTTCCAGGAACTGGGCTTCCAGGCTTTTGCGGCGCACTGTTAGCTGTGCCAGCACAATGCCTGCTTCAAACATGGCCTTGTTTACGTCTGCGCTGCTAAAACCATCCTGCAGCGTGAGGTGCACGAAGTCCCGCTCAGGCTGAAAAGTTTCCACAAAGGGCAGCCGCCGCAGCACTTCCAGCAGAAGGGCCATGTTGGGTGCGCTGACAATGACCTGGTCCTTGGCAGAAAGAATGGTGCTGACGGGCCCCTCTGCCCGCAACATACCCCCCTGCAATACCGCCACGTGCGTACACACCTTCTCCACCTCATCCAGCAGGTGGCTGGCCAGGACAATTGTTTTTCCTTCCGCCGCAATTTTAAGTATGAGCTCCCGTATTTCAGCTATTCCCTCCGGGTCCAGCCCGTTTGTAGGTTCGTCCAGTACCAGCACCTCCGGGTTGTTCAGTAAGGCAGAGGCAATAGCCAGGCGCTGTTTCATACCCAGCGAAAAGCCTTTAAAGGTGGTATGCTTCCGCTCTGCCAGCCCAACCAGGTGCAGCACAGGGTTGATGTTCCCGTAACCGACGCCTTTGATGTCGGCAACAATCTCCATGTTTTTCCGGGCAGTGAGGTAGGGGTAGAAATTAGGCGTTTCAAGGAGAGCACCCACCCGCTGTTTTGTATTTCGGTTAATTGGTTGGCCAAACCATGCAAAGCTGCCGGAAGAAGGCCGTATCACATCCAGCACCATGCCTAACGTGGTAGTCTTGCCACTTCCGTTCGGCCCCAGAATGCCATAAATGCTTCCTTGTTCTACTTGAACAGAAACCTCTTTTACGGCCTGAATAGGGCCAAAGCGTTTGGAAAGATTGTTAATGTCCAGTATTGCTGTCACACGTGTATCGCTTTTTTATAGCTGCTAAGCCGTTTTACATGAATATAGAGAACAGGGAATACAAATAAAAGTAATCTAAGGATTTATCTGTTTACGTACTACTTTAACGATGGCACTACACGATAACTTATACATAGGAACCTCTGGCTGGAGCTACCGCTGGCAGGGCGTCTTTTACCCGGAAGAAATCAAATCGGCGGACCGGCTGGGTTACTATGCCACGCGCTTTAACACCACCGAACTAAACAGCAGCTTTTATCACTTCACGATGGCCAGGACAATCGGGAAGTGGCTGACCGAAACACCGGCAACCTTCAGGTTTGCAGCTAAAATGCACCAGCAGGTAACGCATAAGCAGCGCCTGGTGGATACGGAAGAAGCGGTAGCGAAATTCATGTCCCGGTTTCTGGCAATGGGAGAGCAGTTGGGGCCGGTACTTATACAGTTGCCGGGCAGCCTGCATTTCGATTTTGGGGTAGCAGCTGATTTTTTCAGGATGCTGCGTGGGCAGTATCCCCAGTCAGTTTTTGCGCTGGAGGCACGGCATGCATCTTGGTTCTCGCAGGAGGCACAGGAGCTGCTGCAGGATTATGCCATCACCTGGGTAATTACGAGTGCCGGCAAGCGGTTTCCCAGCCTGGAAACAACCACCACAGACACCGTATACCTGCGCCTGCACGGCGATGAGAAGCTGTACTCTTCCGCCTATTCTGATGAACAGCTGGAGCGTTATGCCTTTATGGTCCACGACTGGCTACTGGATGGCAGACAGGTGTGGGTATATTTCAATAACACCATCCTAGGCAACGCAGTCCTGAATGCAGAGCGGTTGCGCGGCTTGGTAATGAACATGCAGTAGCTCCGGGCATAGCAGCCGGGCAGGCCTGATCGGGTATATGGCTACAGGTGTGCAGAAGATAGTTGCCTTTCGGATTATACCTTACCTTTGTGACCGGGCAGCCCGGGAACAGGGACTATGTGCCTACTCCTCCGCCTCCGGTGAATGCACAGCAGGCTTGCCTTTCGCCAGCAATACATCAGCAGGAGGGGAAATGCTCTCAGGAAAATGGAGGAGCAGCTATTTACAACAGTGAATAAAAACGAAGATGAATCAAACCACCGACGGAATAATATTTGACCTTGACGGTACACTTTGGGACTCGACACAGGCCGTTGCCGATGCCTGGCAGTCCTCCATCAGCAAACTGAACTATGTTGACCGCACTGTTACGAAGGAAGACGTGCGTGGCATAGCCGGTATGCCGTACGATGCCATATATGACAAGCTTTTCCCAAACTTAAACAAAGAGCAGCGTCAGGAGCTGATGGCGCTTTGTGCTGAAGAAGAGCTGCGACACCTGAAAACAGAGGGTGGCGAGTTGTATGAAGGGCTGGAGGAAACCCTGGCATACCTGCAGCAAAAGTACAAGCTGTTTATCGTGAGCAACTGCCAGGTAGGTTACATCAACATCTTCCTGGAGTATCATAATATGCAGCGCTTTTTCACTGATCATGCCTGCTACGGAGACAAGAACAGGCCCAAGGGAGAAAACATAAGGGATGTCATTGAGCGCAATAACCTGGAAAGTGCGGTTTATGTGGGCGACACAAAAGGAGATTATGAGGCAAGCCAGGTAGCAGAGGTGCCCTTTGTATTTGCAAAGTACGGGTTTGGGGAAGTTGAGGCTGATGTACAAAGCATTGCTACATTTGCTGACCTCCGGAAGCTGTTTTAGCGATTAATTATAGCAGGTTAAGGCCGAGTACCTATGAAAGATGTCGCCATGCCGGAAGGGAAGTATAAAAAGATGGAGCTTGCTGTTACGGCTTCAGAGGCTAATGTACAGGCCCTGGCTTTTGCTCTGCCCACGATGCTGGTACTCATGGTGCCCTATGTGTTGCTGTGGCCGGAGCAGTTTTCATCTGAAACCATAGAAGGCCTGGTGAAGGTGTATGGCGGGCGCATCCTGTTTCTGCCATTTCTGATGATGCTGGTTTTTATACCGGGGGCAGTGGTGCATGAACTGCTGCACGGCCTTACCTGGGCTGCTTTTTGTAAAAACGGTGTGAAGTCCATCAAATACGGTGTGCACTGGAAGGCGCTGTCTCCTTACTGCCACTGTGACGAAGTACTACCCTTAAAGCCTTATATTCTTGGTGGCATCATGCCAGGTGTGGTAATGGGCATAATACCTGCAGTTGCGGGTACTGTACTGGGAAATCCCTGGGTGTTCTTTTTCGGGCTGTTTTTCACGCTGGCTGCTGCCGGCGACATGCTGGTGCTCTGGATGCTGCGCCACTGCCGTGCTACTGATTTAGTGCAGGACCACCCTGACAAGATTGGGTGTTTTGTACTGCGAAAGGTATGACATAATTCAGTGCTTTTCTGCTTTAATTGTAAAGAAGCGGGTCAGGTAAACTGAACAGGATTTCCTATATTGGTAAATCTGCTACAGCATACCGGGCGCAGTAAAGAGCTTTCATCTGTAAGTTAACGCAAAAAGCCCTGCTCCATAGCAGAACAAATTACAACAGCCAAAGCAAAAGAATAACCCACATGATATACAGAAAAACAATAGCTAAAGGCGCGGTGCTTGCTGCCTTACTACTGGGCTACACATCCTCTTATGCACAAAATTACAAGAAAGTGCATCAGCAGGCTATTGTTGTGGATACGCACAATGATGTGCTGATTAACATGTTGGAAGGACTGGACATTGCCGGTAATTTAAAGGGAAAAACACATTCTGATCTGGGTCGGTTCAAAGAGGGAGGTGTGGATGTGCAGGTGTTTTCGGTGTGGAGCGACGAAACCTACGGAAAGGGCAGGGGCTTTGCTTACGCCAACAGGCAGATAGATACACTATACGCAGTGGCAGCACGCAACCCGGGAAAGATGATGATGGCTAAAACACCGGCTGATCTGATGCTGGCAGTACAGCAGCAGAAACTGGCGGCCATGATTGGCGTGGAAGGGGGGCACATGATCGAAGACAACCTCAGCTACCTCGACAGCCTCCACAGCCGTGGTGTCCGCTACATGACGCTTACCTGGAATAACTCTACCTCCTGGGCTACCTCTGCCATGGACGAAAGCAGCGGAAAGCTACCGAATACCCAAAAAGGGCTTAATAGCTTTGGCAGGCAGGTAGTGCGGCGGATGAATGTGCTGGGTATGCTGGTAGACCTGAGCCATGTGGGCGAGCAGACCTTCTGGGATGCCATGGAAACTACGACCAAACCGGTTCTGGTGTCGCACAGCTGTGTCAAAGCCATCAGCCCGCATTTCAGAAACCTGACGGATGAGCAGATAAAGGCCGTCGGGAAAAACGGTGGCGTTATCAATATCAACTTCGAAGCAAGCTTTGTAGATCCAGATTTTGCGAAACGCCGGCAGCAGTTTCTGTCCCGGCACCAGGCGGAGGTAGATTCCTTAAAGAAACTGAACCGTTCGAACTTTGCCATCAACTCCTGGCTGGTTAAGAAATACCCGAAAGAGGCTGCTGCCATGCGTCCTTCCTTATCCCTGCTGATTGACCACTTCGACCATATTGTGAAATTAGTGGGAGTGGATCATGTAGGCCTGGGCTCTGACTTTGATGGCATTTCATCCACACCACAGCAGTTGAACGGTGTGCAGGACTTCCCTGTCATCACAAGGGAGCTGCTGGCAAGGGGCTACAGCGAAGAAGATGTACGTAAGATTTTAGGCGGCAATTTCCTGCGTGTGTTCCGGGCGAACATGGACGTATGAGTTAGCTTCTGCTACCTTTTCTTTAAATCTACTTTCTTAAAACAGCAGTGGCAGACATTATTTGATAATGCCTGCCACTGCTGTTTAACTGTATACCTCGGCTACGGCGTTTCGGTAGGAACCAGCCGGTATATTATGCCTGGTTTTTCAACCGCAATATACACATAGCCGTCCGGACTCATTTTCACATCCCGAACGCGCCCTATGTCTTGCAGCAGTCTTTCTTCACCTACGATGTTGTTGCCTTCTACTTTGGCCCTGCTCAGGAACTTAAAACTCATAGAACCCGATAGCAGGTCTCCTTCCCAGCCTTTATACCTGTTGCCTGTTACAAAGGCCATCCCCGAGGGGGCTATAGAAGGTACCCAGTAATGGATGGGGGCTGTGATGCCTTCTTTCTGTTGCTGGTCCGAGATAATGGAGCCGTTATAGTCAATGCCGTATGTTACCACAGCCCAGCCATAGTTCGCCCCTTTCTGCATAATATTTACCTCGTCGCCTCCTTTAGGGCCGTGCTCGTGCATCCAGAGTTCGCGGGTGTTCGGGTTTATGGCCATACCCTGAGGGTTGCGGTTGCCATAGGTGTAAATGGAGGGGAGTGCCCCGCGTTTGTGCACGAATGGGTTGTCAGGAGGGATGGTGCCATCAACCTTAATGCGGTGTATTTTTCCTGCGTGCCGGCTCAGGTCCTGTGGGTTCTCATGGGTGCCGCCTCTGTCGCCCATGCTGAAGTATAACAGCCCGTCAGGGCCAAACTCCATGCGTGAGCCGTAATGGTGGCGGGTTTTGGCATACGGCATTCCCTCAAATATCTGTTTCTGGTCTGTCAGGGCATTTCCCTGCAGGCGCGCCCGCATAATGGCGGTGGTAGACAAAACTTCTCCACCTTCCTCTTTAAAGGCAGAGTAAGAGAGGAAAATCAGGTTGTTATTCTCAAAATCCGGGTGAAGCTCCACATCCAGCAGGCCGCCCTGCCCTTCAGCCAATACAGGTGGTGCGCCTTCTATTTCTTGCAGCTGCCGGTTCTTTGTCAGCCGGTAAAGCGTGCCGGAGCGTTCAGTAACGAGCATGTCACCGTCAGGCAGGAAGGCCATGCCCCAGGGAACCTCCAAACCCGTTGCCACCGTATCGAGGCGGAAGCTAAACTCCTCAGAACGATATATAGTGGTACCCCCTCTGCCTTTATCCGGTTGACTGGCCTGCACATTTTGAATGCCCTTCCGGATAAAAGCAACCAGGTTACTTATCTCTTCGTCTGGCAAAGTGTTGGCAAAAGCAGGCATGCCTTTGCTGGGGTGGCCTTCCTTAATGCTTTTGAAAAGGGCTTCCCGGGTGTTACCATGTTGCCAGTCGCGGTTAATGAATGTCTCCAGTTCCTGGCCGTGGCAACCGGCGCAGTAAGTGGTGTAGTTGGTGCGGGCGTTTGTCAGCGCTTGCCCTGCCAGCGCCACCTCCTCTGTGGCGGCAGTTCCTGCCCTGTTGGTAGCCGCCCCCTGATTGCCGCTGGTGCTGGCAGAGGGGGAAGTACTGCTGTTGCAGCCTGCAAAGCCAAGGAACAGGGAGAGCAGCAGGTAGTATAGTTTGGGTGATTTAGTCATAGCTATAGAGCATGGTGCATCCTCATACATACTCCAAACGGCACATTTGGGTTAGTGGCTCTTTTTCCAGTGCTGTAGCAGCGGGCCACCTTCGCCAGCAACAGGGTCTGCTTTTGGGAGGGTGACCTGCTTTATGTTCTGTTTTTTATTTTCCGGATTATCATCTTCGGTGCAGATGTCATACTGTTCCTGTCTGGCAGGATAGGCGCCTACTACAGTGAAATCAGAGGAAGCACTTTTGCGGCAGTGGCCGGTGCCGGCAGGCAGCACCACCATGTCGCCTGCCTTAACTTCCACTTCCTTTCCCCCAGGCCCTCCAAAGATGATAGTAGCCGAGCCTGCCGCCACGCCCAACACTTCGTGCGCTGTGCTGTGGTAATGGTGATAGTCGAATACGCCGTTGGTCCAGCTGCCTGCCCAGTTATGCTGCGCAAAAGCCTCTTTAAACTGTCTCTCCAGCTCTCTGTTGCCTGAGAATACCTCCCGGTAGAGCAGGAGGGGAAGGTGTGGGTTGTTTGGGATGTTGTCGTGGGGCTGGAGGAGGACAGGAATTACCTTTTGTTCATTCATGGCGAAGGTCTTGTATGCAAAATAGTACCGGGGCAGCAAGGAAATTGTTTTCCCCAGCTGTTCTGCAATGCTTTAACCTTATAAGGGCGGGGTAAATGCCCTGACGGGAGGCGGGCTTTTACTCTAGGGTGTGTCTGATGAATACTTTTTCAGGTAAAACCTAATAAAAGCCAGCTTCAGCATCGCTAAGAAACTGACGGCTAATTTCTCATATCTTGTAGCAACTCT
>NZ_BAAGXV010000062.1:0-20862 GCF_054779655.1 Pontibacter brevis | reverse complement strand
CTGGCACAAGGTCTTTTACCCTTTCCCATTGCTCGTTTGTCAACTCCATGAGAAACCAACATATTAACTCAAGCTGGGATTCCCATTTTTGAGATAGCCTCTAGCTAAATTTATCATTTGATTGTAGGTAAATACAGCGCCTCCTGCACTGCAGAGGCGTTTGCAAAATATAGAAAACGGCTGTGTATTAGGCCGGGCATCTGCAGGGCAAGCTTTGCTTTTTTTATTGAAGTCACCGGATGGTTCACTACACCACCAGGAGAAAGTAGCTGCAAAGGCTAATGTAGATAGGATGAGTGGGCCCTAAAACAGAAAAGCCCTACTTTTCAGCAAGGCTTTCTCCATTTGTGCACCCGAGAGGATTCGAACCCCTAACCCTCGGAGCCGAAATCCGATATTCTATCCAGTTGAACTACGGGTGCAGTGCGTGTGCAAAAATAGGAACTAAGCTGATAAAAGAAAACATTCCTCCTCAAATTTTAATGCTTCCTTTTTCCTGCCTGTAGCAGGCCGCTCACTTACAGCCCTTTACTAATTTACAAAACATTCCGGATTGCTCTCTAGTTAAATAGAGAATATTAAAACAAACTTATAAGTACTATGGAGAAAATATATACGGCAGAGGTAACTGCCACGGGCGGCCGGAAAGGTCATGTGAAGTCATCGGATGGCGTGATAGATATGGATTTAACAGTGCCAGTTGGGATGAGCACCGGGGGTAAAACCAATCCGGAGCAGCTGTTTGCTGCAGGCTATGCGGCCTGCTTTCAAAGCGCATTGCTGGTAGTAGCCTCCAAGCACCAGGAAGAACTTGATCCGGGATCTACTGTAACAGCGCACGTTGACCTGCTCAAAAAGGATGATGGCGGTTATGCCCTGGGTGTAAAACTGGCAGTAGATCTGAAAGGCGTTGACAAAGACAAGGCGCAGAAAATGGTAGATGAAGCACACCAGATTTGCCCGTACTCTGTCGGAACACGCGGCAACATAGACGTAGACCTGCAAGTTGTTTAAGGTATTTTGAGTTAGAAGGTTAGAACAGTAGAAGTCCCTCACTCATTTGGCTTTAGTTTGGTGGGATAGAGGTTTAGATTTAAGAATGGTAAACTAGAATACATGTTAAACTCTCTAACTTTTTAACCTTCCAACTTTCTAACTAATCATCAAAGCACATAAAAAGGAAAGGGCTGCCAATTATGGCAGCCCTTTCCTTTTTATGTGCTTTGATGATTAAGCTTCAGCCAATACTTGCTTTACTTTTTCCGCCGCTTCTTTCAGTACTACAGCAGAGTAAACCTTCAAGCCAGACTCATCGATGATACGGGCGCCTTCTTCAGCGTTTGTGCCCTGCAGGCGAACAATGATGGGAACACGGATATCGCCGATGTTTTTGTAAGCTTCTACCACACCGTTGGCAACACGGTCGCAACGTACGATACCGCCGAAGATGTTGATAAGAATAGCTTTTACGTTCGGATCTTTCAGGATGATGCGGAAACCAGCTTCAACCGTCTGCGCGTTAGCCCCACCACCTACGTCGAGGAAGTTAGCAGGCTCACCGCCGGAAAGCTTGATGATGTCCATCGTAGCCATTGCCAGACCTGCACCGTTCACCATACAGCCTACGTTACCGTCCAGCTTTACATAGTTCAGGTTGTGCTCTCCAGCTTCAACTTCCAACGGATCTTCCTCTGTAACATCACGCAGCTCAGCCAGATCTTTGTGGCGGAACAGGGCGTTGTCATCGAGGTCAACTTTGGCGTCAACAGCCAGTATCTTGTTATCAGATGTTTTCAATACAGGGTTGATTTCGAACATAGAAGAGTCCGTATCAACATACGCCTTATAGAGGTTGGTCACAAACTTCACCATCTCTTTGAAAGCCGTTCCTTCCAAACCAAAGGCAAAAGCTACCTTACGTGCCTGGAAGCCCTGTAAACCTACTGCCGGGTCAATCCATTCTTTGATGATTTTCTCAGGAGTTTTTTCTGCTACCTCCTCAATGTCCATACCGCCTTCGGTAGAAGCCATGATAACGTTCATGCCTTTGGCGCGGTCCAGCAGGATGCTCAGGTAAAACTCTTTCGGCTCAGACTCGCCTGGGTAGTAAACATCCTGTGCAATGAGCACCTTGTTTACTTTTTTTCCTTCAGGTCCTGTCTGGTGCGTTACCAGTTGCATGCCGATGATCTGCTCAGAAAGCTCTCTCACCTGGTCCAGGTTTTTGGCCAGCTTTACACCGCCACCTTTACCACGGCCACCCGCATGGATTTGCGCCTTGATAACGTGCCAGCTTGTGCCAGTCTCTTCTGTCAGTTTTTTTGCAGCCTCTACAGCTTGCTCTGGCGTTTCAGCCACGATTCCTTCCTGGATGCGTACGCCGTAGCCTTTTAAAATCTCTTTAGCCTGATATTCGTGTATGTTCATGCTTTCAGTTTTAATGGACGCCACGAAATTAAGCCTTTATTCCCTGAGATTCAAGTAAAGCTTTTTTTAAATATAAGCAACATGGCCGCAGTTACGGCTCTTGTGGCACATATCCCGCTTGTCTGTCAAGGGGGCCTTGCAACGAGTATAGTCCTGAAAGAGTAAGTAGGTGAATAAATAACCAGAACTTACTCCAAAAACAGCAGACAATTATGCTTGATATCTACACCTTTTCGAAACGGACGGCCATTGCCGCACTTATTGTGTTGCTGATAGCGGCAGGCTTATACATGTTAGGCCAGTACGGCTATTTCTTTTTACTTGTGTTTGCCGGTATCCTGTTAGCAGTTCTCTTCTGTGGCATGACGGACTTTATTGTGAAAATAGTGCCTATAAAGCGGACAATTGCTTTAATCCTGTCGGTGGTGGTGTTTTTTGGCTTGCTGATCGGGGCTATCTGGCTTGTGGCGCCTACCGTGGGGGAGCAGTTCCAGCAAATGCGCGAAACCATACCAGAATCACTCCGGCAGTTAGAGCAATGGATTGGCCAGCAAAGTTGGGGGCAGCAGATAGTGGAGCAGATTCCAGAAGATCCCAGCAGCATGCTTCCGGAGCAGGAAAGGCTCCTGTCGCGGGCAGGGGGGGCTTTTTCCACCGCGCTTAGTTTTCTGGCCGACTTCTTCATCGTGGTGATCACGGCTGTGTTCTTTGCCTCCGACCCGGCCCTGTACACCCGTGGGTTCGCCAAACTCTTCCCTGTCCGGACGCGCTCCCGCATTATGGAGGTGTTCGGCCGGTGCTACCAAGACCTGAAAATGTGGTTGATCGGGATGCTGGCCTCCATGGCCATTATTGGGGTGAGCACCGCGATCGGGTATACAATTATTGGTTTGCCAATGGCTTATGCGCTGGCTCTGATTGCCTTCCTGTTTGCTTTTGTTCCCAACATCGGCCCTTACATTGCGGGTGTGCCAGCTGTACTGGTCGGGTTGCTGGAGGGGCCTGATATGGCCTTGACCGTTATTCTGGTTTATGGTGCTATTCAACTCGTGGAAAGCTGGATCATTACGCCCATCATCTTTCAGAAAACCGTGGCACTGCCACCTGCCTTGTTGCTTTTCTTCCAGGTGTTGCTGGGCTTGCTGCAGGGAGGCTTGGGCCTGCTGATGGCAGCACCCGTACTGGCTGTGCTGTTGGTGGTGATACAAGAGCTTTATGTAAAGGACGTATTGGAAGCCGAACCACAGGACGCCAGTGCGTCAGATGTGCCGAAAGGCTCCCGGACGGGTACAGCAAACTGATGGAGTTGCCGGAGAAGCAGCCGGTACAAAAAGCAATGGCTTTGCAAAAGTATAGCCTTTGTTTTGTAGCTTTGGCAGCATAATTGCCTAATTACAAATCGCCATCAAATCAATTTTAAGAAGTGCTGCAGGTATCAAACATCTATAAAAAATACGGTTCGCTGGAGGTGCTGAAAGGCATCGATTTGTCGATTACTGCCGGGGAGGTAGTCTCTATTGTGGGAGCGTCAGGCGCCGGCAAAAGTACCTTGCTGCACATACTGGGCACCCTCGACCGGGCAGACAAAGGCGAGGTTTTATTTGATGGCAATAACATAGCCAAGATGAATGCCACAGAAATGGCCCGTTTCAGGAACAAGCACGTTGGCTTTATTTTCCAGTTCCATAACCTGCTGCCAGAATTTACAGCATTAGAGAATGCCTGCCTGCCGGGCTTTCTGGCTGGCAGGCCCGAAAAAGAAGTGCGGGAGCAGGCAGCCGATCTCCTTCAGATGCTCGGCCTGTCGCACCGGTTGGAGCATAAACCTTCCGAAATGTCGGGAGGAGAGCAGCAGCGTACCGCCGTGGCCAGGGCACTTATCAACTCCCCCCGTATCGTTTTCGCTGACGAACCCAGTGGAAACCTCGATTCACAAAATGCACAGGAACTACACGAGATATTTTTCCGCCTACGGAAAGAGTTTAACCAGACCTTTGTCATCGTAACACACAACGAGCAGTTAGCCGGAATGGCCGATCGTACGCTGGTGATGAAAGACGGAGTTATTGTTAGAGAATTAGGCGTTAGTGGGGGTGAACCACTGGCGTAGCAACTGTAGGAGTTATCCTGAAAAACATAAACAGCAAAGGCCCGCTACTGTAGCGGGCCTTTGCTGTTTATGTAGTGTGCGGTAACGACTTTTAGCTTGATGATTTTTTACCTCTGGCTCTGGTGTTTAGTTTACTTTTTTTCACCCACATCTTTACCTCGGAAATTCCCGTATTTATACTCCACCCTTTTCTCAATTTTTAGCTACAGGAAAGCTTCAGCGCAGGAGGCAAAAAATAATTTTAAAATAGTTTATAACTGATTGATTATCAGTTATATAAAATACATTATTTTTCTTATTTTTTGCACTATTTATTCATCTGCTCTGTTTGATATATGTACAAAGAAAAGAAGGTTAAATGAGTATGAATCAAGACAATAAAGATACGAAGGTGCAGAAAAAACCGAAGATCGAAAGCTATGATATTTCCAAGTCTGACGAGACGCTTCACTTAGCGATAGACCTTGCTAAGTTTATCAAGGAGAACCGTCTTTATCAGAATATCCAGGGCAAAGAATACGTGAACGTGGAAGGCTGGCAGTATGCTGGTTCGCGCCTCGGAATCCTGCCGGTAGTGGAGCATGTGGTGAACATCAGCACTGACGAAGAGATAAAGTACCAGGCAAAGGTGAACCTGCTTGACCTGCGCAGCCAGCAGGTAGTAGGTGCCGGTTTTGCTATCTGTTCAAACCGCGAGCAGGGTAAAAAGTATTACCAGGAGTTCGCGATAGCTTCTATGGCTCAGACACGTGCCATTGGTAAGGCGTACCGCAACATCCTGGCCTGGATTATACGTGCGGCTGGTTATGAGCCTACGCCTGCTGAGGAAATGGACTACAGCGGAAACGATCAGGCAGCCAAGCCAGCTGTGCCAACGGAGAAAAAGGCAACCATGAAGTCCTCTACCAATACACCGGTAGTAGCAGAAGAGGAAGCCAAAACTACCAGTGTGCGTTATGCATCGGCTAAGCAGAAAGAAGAAATCATCAGCCTACTGAACAACCCGACTATTACGCGACAGGAGAAAACTAAAATGTTGCTTAACATCAACCGCTTTGATGAAGAACGCGCTGCGCAGGCAATCGAGAAACTGAAAAAAGTAATCGAAGACCGCGAAGATGGTCAGTCAGCTGCTGCGTAATCAAGTTTAATTTTACACTTCTGAGACCTGCCCCTGTAATGGGGGCAGGTCTTTTCTTTTTAACCTCATCGCCACTCCCCAAGATTTTAGATTTCAAAAGGTGTGCAATGTACAGAAGGAGCCGTATAAAAGCACTTGAACAGAAAATCATTTCAGATGAGATTTTATACAGGAAAGTTTTTGCAGGTAAAATGGCTGCTGGTGGTGGTGTTACTGGGTGCCTGTATGCAGCAGGGGCAGTGCCAGGACGAAGTACCGGAGCTGGAGACGGACAGGCCAGACCAGGCTGAGGCAGCATCGCTGGTGCCCCGGAAAACCTTACAGCTGGAAACAGGCCTCTTTTTCCAGGAGGATGATGAAATGGGAGCCGAGCAGAAGATAAGGGCTTACCCTACTGCTTTGCTCCGGTTCGGTGTGCTGGACTGGCTGGAGCTCCGGGCGCAGTCTGCTTTAAGAGATTCTGTGGTAGAGCGGCGTACCCGCTTCAGAACAAGTGGCTTTGCCCCTTTAACGATAGGTGCAAAGGTTAAACTGTGGGAGGAGCAGGGACTCAGGCCCCAAGCAGCCTTTATGACCATGGTTGTCTTACCTGTTGGGAGCCGGGAGTTCAGGCCGGATAACTGGGAGCCTAATTTCAGGCTGCTTTTTAAGAATTCGCTTTCCGAAAAACTAGATCTAAGTTACAACCTGGTGTATGGTTGGGTAGAGGGAGATCCTATCAGGGGTTATGCCGTGAGCCTGGGCTTCGACCTGAGCGACAAATTAACGGTGTATGGAGAGGTGTTTGGAGACAAGCAAAAGGAAGAAAAGGCAGAGCATTCTGTAGATGGTGGCTTCATGTTTATGCTTCTGCCAAACCTACAGCTGGATGTGGCAGCCGGGAGGGCATTAAATGATGCGGCACCAGATTATTTTATTACAAGCGGTTTCAGCTGGAGAATTCCACAATAGCTGTCTTCACTACTGCTGAAGAATGTTTTGTTTCTAAGCGCAGCAACATACTTGTGTGGCTGCCACCGTATAAAAAAGCTGTTTGCCAGTACTGCCCCTAAAAATGCTACCCACCACTACAGCGGCGCATAAAATCTTATTTCTGCTAACAGGCCTCCTCTTACTCCTGACAGAACAGGGGCAAGCGCAGGAGCAGGATTTGGGCCGTATCTCCACTGGCCGGCCAGACCAGACACAAGGCACCACAGTAGTTCCTAAAAGCACCTTGCAGATAGAGTCAGGCTTCCTTTACCGGGAAAGCGAAAGGAAGGAGCAGGAGGTTAAGACACACGCATATCCGGCTGTGTCGCTCCGCTACGGCCTGCACGACAGGCTGGAGCTGCGTATAGACGGCTCTTTTCAGGATTCTGTAATCCGCGAGGATGTAGGCGGCTACCGTAAAGTCAGGGGATTAGGGCCATTGGGATTAGGGCTCAGGCTTTACATGTGGGAGGGTGCCGGAATACTGCCTCAGGCTGCGTTAACGGCTACGATAGCGCCACCTGTCGGCAACAGCAGCATGGTGTCTGGTTATGCAGACAAGGAACTCCGGCTAGGGTTCACCAACACCATCAAGCCTGACCTTTCGCTTACCTATACTATGGGCTATGGATGGGTGAAGGAAGGAACTGAAATGAAATATGCCTTTAAGGTGAGCGGTGATTTGAGCTACAGGGTTGCAGTATATGGTGAGGTGTATGGCACTAAGGCAGAAGGTAACCGTGCAGTTCACCAGGCAGATGCAGGAGTACTGCTCATTGTCCGGGAAAACATGCAGTTAGATATAGCTGCGGGATTTGGGCTGAGCAGGGCTGCACCAGATTATTTTATCACCACGGGCTTTTCTGTACGGCTGCCTCGATAGGAAGGAGCTACAGCTGTGCCTTTTTTTAGGAGATATGTTTTTAGGGAAGGTGCTATAAGTTTTGGCTATTCATACTATGCTAACAGGGGGAATAGTGTGTTATCGCTTTATATTTGTGTCTGATTTCTTATGTCCTATCTTCGTTTCATAAAACCCCACACCCTTGCAAGACATCCACCACATATTAAAAGCCTACTGGGGCTATGCGCAGTTCAGGCCGCTGCAGGAGGATATTATCCGCTCGGTGCTGTCAGGGGAGGACACCCTGGCGCTGCTCCCGACGGGGGGTGGTAAGTCAGTTTGCTTTCAGGTGCCTGCTCTGGCAATGGAAGGATTGTGCCTCGTTATCACACCCCTGATAGCCCTGATGAAGGACCAGGTAGAGCAGTTGAAAAAAAGAGGAATAAATGCCCTGGCCGTTTATTCCGGCATGAACCGCCGCGAGATTGACATCGCCCTGGACAACTGCGTGTATGGGGATGTAAAGTTTCTGTACCTCTCGCCGGAGCGCCTGCTCACGGAGTTGTTCCAGGAACGGGTAAAGCGCATGAAGGTGGGTTTGATAGCTATAGATGAGGCACACTGTATATCCCAGTGGGGGTATGATTTCAGACCACCTTACCTGCAACTGACAGAGCTTCGGGCGGTGCTTCCCAACGTACCTGTTATAGCCTTAACCGCCACGGCCACGGAACAGGTGAAGCAGGACATACAGGAAAAGCTTGCCTTCCCGAAGCGGAACGTTTTCCAGAAAAGCTTTGCCCGGGCTAACTTGTCCTACTCCTGCCTCGACACTGAAGACAAGACGAACCGCCTGCTGCAGATACTGCAGCGCATGCCGGGGCAGAGCATTGTGTACGTGCGCAGCCGCCGCCAAACTGTTGAGATTGCGAAGCTGCTCCAGAGCCGCCGTATAACAGCAGCTGCGTACCATGCAGGGCTTAAGTTCGAAGCTCGTAACGCAGTGCAGCAAAGCTGGATTGAGGACAAGGTGCGGGTAATGGTGGCTACCAATGCTTTCGGTATGGGTATCGACAAGCCTGATGTGCGCTTGGTTGTGCACCTCGACTTGCCGGAGAGCCTGGAGGCCTACTACCAGGAGGCAGGGCGTGCCGGGCGCGACGAGAAATATGCCTATGCCGTTATCCTTAACGGCCCCAATGATGTAACCGAACTGCAGCGCAAAGTACAGGAGGCCCATCCCTCTATTGAGTTTATCCGGCGGGTGTACCAGTGCCTGGCCAACTATTATCAGTTAGCTGTAGGCAGTGGGCTGATGAGTAGCTTTGATTTTGACCTGGCTGCCTTTTCTAAGAATTACAAACTGCAGCCCCTGGAGGTGCATCATGCCGTCAAAAGGCTGGAGACGGAAGGTTACCTGCAGTTGAACGAAGGCTACTACATGCCTTCACGGCTCATCCTGCTGCTTGATAACCTGGCCCTCTATGAGTTCCAGCTGGCTAACCCCGACCACGATGGGTTCATCCGGGCCATCCTGCGAATATATGGCGGCGAGGCATTTACCAATTACGTTAAGTTGTCGGAGCGCCGGCTGGCACAGCAGCTGAACATGCCGGAGCAGGAGGTGCGGCGCAAACTGGAGTACCTGCATAAGTTACAGGTTATTGGCTATGAGCCACAGCACGATTCGCCCCAGCTGGTATTTACAAAGCCCCGTGAAGACGCTAACGGCTTGCCCTTAGATACAAAAAGGCTGGCGGCATTACGGGAGCGGGCGCTGTTGCAGGCAAAAGAGATGGGACGCTATGTTACCACGTCCAACCGCTGCCGTACGCAACTGCTTTTAGAGTATTTCGGAGAAATAACGGATGCCCGCTGCCGCATCTGCGATTACTGCCTGGCCGAACGCAAAAAAGAGCGGGAGGGGCCGGAGCAGGAAGCGCTTCGGGCAAAAGTGCTGACATTGGTGAAAGGGCAGGCATGGCTGCCTAAAGAACTGGTACAGCAGTTTGAGCCTAAGCACGCTGAAACTGTGACCTCGCTTGTGCGGGAGTTGATAGATGTAGGTCGTTTAAAATACAGGGAAAGCGGAAAACTGGAGGCGGCGGAATAGGGGAGCTTTATCAGGATTCAAAAGCATTAATTGCCAATCTTTTCCTTGCCAGCTTCTCTTAGCGTCGTTATGTTGTCTTTTATCTCAGGGTTCGGTGCCGTCAAAAAAACAGCTGATTTGCCCCAGTAATCGGCGTAGTCTGTGTTTATCCAAAAGTCACTGTTTTCTTCTCCCTCCATCACATCCATGAAGTAAAGCGATTGGGGTATAACTGGAAGCGGAGTAAGGTTGCAGGTGTCACATCCGGAGTTTTTCAGATAGCTGTACCTTTGGTTTAGTGCCTGGTTATAAGCAGCGGCTTTTCCAGAAACTAAGTCAACATATGCTGTGGCTACATTCCCTTCAATGGCAAAAATTTGCAGGACAAAAAGAGCTGATATGGCAAGCGGTAAAGCCGGCGACAGTTTTCGTTCAGCCTGCAGCAAATGCGCATACCTGGTGATAACTACCTGTATATTATAGAACCAGCCAAACACAAAGAAGAAATAAATCACATTCTCCACCCTGGGAGTAGGACGTTCGCCAACGGCCCAGGTAAAAGCAAACTGCATCAGAAAAAGCGTGGCCAGGTAATAGAACAAGGAGAGCCGGAGGTCTACTTTAAAAACACCTGTGCCTTTTGTCTTTTCAGCTAAAGACAGTCCCCAGTAGAGAACGTACAGCACAGAAGCGGCAAGCAGGGGCGCTGACCACCTGTAAAAGCTGATAAAGGCCAGGAAGGCAGCATATACAGTTGACCACAGCGGTTTAGAAGCATTGGGGTGTTCTTCCATCCTGGCATAGTTGCCGGGAGCAAGTACAGCAGTCAAGCTGGCAACAACGCAAAGGAGAAACAGGATAAGCAGGTAAGGCCTGTTCTGTTTGTCCTGCCAGCTGCTGTAAAGGATGAGCAACAACGTAGTAAAACCCATCACAAGTGCCATTTCGTTAGAGCCAGCGATGGCTACACAAAGCAAAGCAGCAAGCACGATGTAGGATGACTTTAAGCTTTTGTTCCCCGTCCTGAAGAAGCTGAGGAGGAGTGTCAGCAAGAGCAGCATCATGATGTTGGGCAACTGGTAGGTCAGGTACCCGGGCAGCCAGAAAATGCCTTCGGATGTACTGGGCATCTGCATCAGATACAAACACAGGAGCAGGGCTGCCAAAGCCGTTATCTTCAGTGAGTCGAGGTGATAATGGAGGAGCTTGAAGAGAAAAAGGTAGGCAGAAGCAGCCAGCAGCAGGATAAGGAGGAGGGAGTACAGCTTGTATAGTGCAAAATTTCCGTAGATAATAGGGTTTATGCGGAAAGCCGTGGTCGTACTAAAGTACCTGCCCGTCCAGTTCATGTAATAGTTAATCTGTGTCTCCCAATAGCCATACGTCATGTCCCGAAACGCGAAGCCATAATCATCTGCCTGCGGGTGATTGTACAGCGTTAAGACAAGGAAGGGGAGCAACACCAACAATCCGATACATAGGGAAACAATGTAAATGAATGTAAATCTTTCTCCGGAAGGGTGCGGCATAGCAGGTTGTAAGGCATTAATGCATCAAATATAAAATAAATCTCCTTTATAAGCTGAACAGCTAGGGGCTGAGTTAGAAGGATGACTGAATGGCTCGTTTTTGTTGACGCTTAACCTCCACAAAGCTACGCTTTCTGCTGTAGCTGTTTCGCCGTTGCTGGTGTTTTCACCAACAACGGCGAAACAAAACGAAAACGGCTGCTTTTGCTACGGTAGAACAGGAGCTTTATATTTTGCTTTAGAGCTAAACCAAAAAGCCCGGGCAAGAACGCTGTTCCTGTCCGGGCTTTTCTGCTTCATAATAATGGAACCACAGCCGCTCTTTACATCGCAGACTTGCCCTTTGCCTGGGCAGCATCTACGTCCTTAATAAACCTGATAACGCCATCCATAAATACCTGTTGGTCGTCCCACATGGCCAGGTGGCTACCGTTCGGGCAATAGAGGTACTGCCCTTTTTGCACCAACTGGCTCATTTCCTTCATTTCCTCCGGGTTCATGGTGTCGTATCTGGCACCTACCGTCAGCGTTGGTACTGTCAGCTGCTTCAGGTCGTTCCAGCGATCCCATTTTTGCAGGATGCCGCCCGGCACAAATTCACTTGGCCCCTGCATGTATTCATACACTTTCTGGTTAACGTGTTTGAAGCTGCGGTTAATCGGGTCCGGCCAGTCTTCCAACCGGCACAGGTGCTTTTTATAGTAGTTTTCAAAAACCAGTGCCTGGTACTCCGGGTTCATGAAGTCATTCTTTTTCTCGTACACCTCCAGCGAGTCGATGAGGGATGGGCGCATCTCACTTCGTAGTTTGGCATTGTAGACTGCATACTTGGGGAAGCTGGCTGTCATGTTGCTGATGATGAGTCCCTTAAGTTTGTCCTGGTGCTTCAGGGCGTACTCCATGGCCAGCATGCCGCCCCAGGAGTTGCCAAGGAGGTAAAAGTTGTTTTCATCCAGGCCCAACGCTTGCCGGACCTGCTCCACTTCTTCTACAAAACGGTCGATATTATAAAGCGACATATCCTCTGGCTGGTCAGAGTAGTAGGAGCCCAGCTGGTCGTACTCGTAAAACTCAATATTAGCCTGCGGGAAGAAGCTTTCGAAAGCCTCCATGTATTCGTGTGTCATGGCAGGGCCACCGTGCAGGAGCAGCACTTTCATGGTGGGGCTGTTGCCGAAGCGCTTTGTCCACACCTTGTAACCTTCTTTCAGCGGAATCATCTGAATGCCGCCTGTCTGTACCTCGCCGGGTGTTTTGTAGTCAAGGTAACTGTCAGCTGTTGCTACTGTGTTTCCTGTTTCTTCCACACGCTGGCAGCCGGTGCCAAATGCCAGAAGGCCCGTGCAGGAAAGCAGAAGCAGGGATGTCTTTTTCATCTGTATTTAGGAGCTAAAAATTTAGTAAGGTTAAAAGCTAAGCAAATTGCGCAAGTCCTCAAAAAATTAAACCCCTTTATTTCGTTACCGGAGATTAGCCGGGTTTGCAAAAGAGCAGCCACATGCAAGGGCAGGTGGTGGTATAAATAAAGTGAGTTCAGGTTTCTGGTTTAGCCAGAGGTTTGAGCTAATGGCTTGATTGCAAATGCGGAATATCATTTTGTGTAAGAGCATTCGTCATATTTAGTGGAATCGTTCCCACTTATCTTGCATCTAAAACGCTGCAAATATCCATCTAAAATCGTATGTGTTTTAAAGTGTGTTGTATCGCACCAAGTGCTATTTGTTCGATTTAAAATATGCCTCTATGAAAGTAGCTTTTTTCAGCACCAGGAAATACGATAAAGAGTTCTTTCTTGCTAATAATGCAGCACAAAAACATGAACTGGAGTTCCTGGAGGTGCCGCTGAACAGGAACACAGCGACGCTTGCCAAAGGCCATGAGGTCGTTTGCGTTTTTGTGAATGATGTTGTAAACGAAGCTGTGCTACAAGTACTGGCACAGCAAGGAATAAGACTTGTGGCCCTGCGCTGCGCAGGCTTTAACAACGTGTATCTCAAGGCAGCCGCAGCCTTGGGTATAAAAGTTGTGCGGGTACCTGCTTATTCCCCCTACTCGGTGGCGGAGCATACACTGGCACTCATACTTACCCTGAACCGGAAAACACACCGCGCCTATAACCGTGTGAAGGAAGGCAACTTTGCTTTGAACGGACTGATGGGTTTCGACCTGTATGGCAGAACCGTTGGCCTGATTGGTTTAGGGAAAATAGGCCTGGTAACCGCGGGTATCCTGAAAGGGTTTGGCTGCAAAGTACTGGGGTACGACATTACCAAACCGGCGGAGGCAGAAGGCTTGGGAGTGGAGTTTGCTGATCTGAACAGGCTTTACGCTGAGTCTGATATTATCTCATTGCACTGCCCGCTCACGCCGCAAACCTACCATATCATTAATGCCGAATCATTGGGCAAAATGAAGAAAGGGGTAATGCTGATTAACACCAGCCGTGGCGCGCTGATAGATGCAAAAGCGGTGATCAAAGCTTTGAAGTCAGAGAAAGTGAGTTACCTGGGGCTGGATGTGTATGAGGAGGAAGGAGACCTGTTTTTTGAAGATAAGTCGGAAAACGTGATTCAGGATGATGTATTCATGCGACTGCTCTCGTTCAACAATGTACTGATAACCGGGCACCAGGCATTTTTTACCAGCGATGCGATGCAGGGAATTGTTTCGGTAACACTTCAGAATATCTCCGATTTTGAGGAAGGCAAGGCGTTAAAAAACGAGGTGCTGCCCTAGGTGTTCAGGATGTTTGGGCTACAGGGCAGGTTGTTTAAAATATTTATAAATGGCTTGGCAGCCTGCTTGGCCAGTTGCGCCGGGCTGCGGAAAGCAGGTTGCACGGCCACCATTGTCTCCAACCGCTCCGGAACAGCTGCCAGCCTGGTATGTAAGAAAAAGTCGAACAGTCAGGTAAAAAGGCTTGTCCTCAGCGTCAATCAATAGTAGAAAGGGTGGAGGACCAGTCCTTTCTTTCTGTTGAACTCCAGGGCGGGAGCTGGCAAATGGAAGATACTTAGCACGTAGAACACTTTCTTCAGGAAACCACTGCGGGTTTCAATGTTCATCAGGTTCAGGTCAAGAGAGAGGTAGTATTGCCGATAGGAGTCATAGCCCTTCATGCTATTTTTGAGTGGGTTGCCTACTACCATGTCTTCAGCTCCGTAGCCCACTGCTATATTCAGCCACTTAGGGTAAGTGCTCTCCTGGGGCAGAAAAGCAGAAATATCAACCGAAAGCCAGTAAGTCTGGCCATTATAGTCTTTCAGCATTTGCTCAAAGTAGTTTTTGCCCAGCATCTCCAGGCGTTGCAGCTCTATGGGAGTTCTGTGAAAGGAAAACTTAGGCACGATGCGTATTTCCTTCCAGAGGTGGTGCTGCGCCACTACCGCTACAGAACCCAGCATGTTGGCTCCCATATCGCTTAACGAAGCGCCATATGCTTCGCCATATCCGTCAAAAACCTCGATAGGGGTTTGCAGCAAAATGCCTGCTAAGCTGCCATAAAGAATGGCTTTCCGATCTGGTACCCCAGCCCACTCCAGCATGTCTACTCCTGCACGGCTCTGGTGGAACGCGGTCCAGAGGTGCCCTGCTTTATCTACCTGGTTCCAATACCGGATATCGTTGTGAAAATGAAAGTCGGAGCGTGGATCGTGCTTATACCAGGCCTTGTGCAGGAGTACAAGGCTGGTGGCATAACCGGCAGCGAAACCCGTGGTAACACCAACCTGCCGGATGTTTTTTTGGTCAGCTGTGAGAGTGTCTGCCTGAGTGGCATTAGCAAAGACCGCTGCAGGGAAGAATTGAACAAATAAAATGAAAGCAGTAAAGAAAGGTGTGCTGTGATTCTGCAGATAATATACAATATTAAAATAACTGCCTGCTTTCAAGTTGCTTAAATTGAATTTAAAGTAAAACTAGCGGTAAGTTTTCCTTACCATACATTCGTAGGTTAAGCATGCTTGAAATTTATCTTTTGCCCAGTAAACGTGCTTTGGCAGAACCTAAAATCACCCGTTTTTGATATCAAGAACAAAATTTTAACATGCTCTAAATCATTAACGTGAAAATTTGTTTTATGTAAATAAAAAATGAAACCCTTTACCACATCTTTGGAGGCAAAGGATTCTCAGGGAAATAAATAGCTGTTGGAGGTATTTGTATCTGCAATACCCTAAGTTATACCGTTTTCGATAACCAGTGTTTTGCCTGGCAGCACGCTGCCGGTTATCACATCCACCACGCTCGCATTCGTAATCACAAGTTCGTGGTACTCTGCTGCATAACGGCGCATCCTGCCAGAAACAAGGTGCTGAGGCATAGGGCAATAGAGGAATAAAATTTCATGTTCGGATTAATGGTTATGTTGTATTGGTGGGCCTATGAGATTAGCTTTTTTTAGCTGCAGCAGAAACATCCAGTACCATGTGCTGCGTGGAAGGAGTAAAGCCCTGGCCTTCCCAAAACCGGATAGCTGCTTTATTTTTAACCGACACCTGTAACTCGATATGGTCGGCCCCATTGTCTGTGAGCCACTTTTTAGCTGCTTCAACTAATTCGTTGCCGATGCCTGTGCTCCTGTACTGTCCCTTCACAACGGTTTCGGCTATGTAGCCTTTGTTCGAAAGCCTGAAGCCTAGTGCGGCCTGTTTCAGAGTTGCTACAATCAGGCCCCGCCATTCGTCGTCCTGCACATAGCCAAAAAAACGGGTGTTTTTGTCTTTCAGCCGGGTCTGCAGCTCCTTTTTCAGCACATCTTCCTGATTAGGTTTGTACCTGAAAATAGGGTGATGGGGCTGATGGAAGTCCAGCAACTCGTGCCATAGTTCATACACTTCATCTATATCGTCTGGTTCGGCTTCTATTATCATAAGACTGTTGGGTGGTACACTTGCCTGTTTACGACGCTTTCACAAAATCTTTTGTTAAGTCAATCAATCTACTTCGATACCGTACTTGGCCAGCAGCCCTGCCAGCCCGATAGAAGAGAATTTTGCTTTCCTGATTTTATTTTTTTCAGGGTCAATAGAGAAGTTACTGGCTGTCCGGAAATCTACTTTCTCCAGTATAGTCTGCTCAAAAGCTGATTGGCTTAAATCACAGTCGTTGAATATGGAGCCAGTTAAATCAGCCTGGGTGAAGTTAGCTTCCCTGATGCTGCAGCCACTGAAGCTCGTCTTTCTGAGCTTCCTTCTAAAGAAAGAGACATAGTCGAGGATGCAGTTACTGAAACTGACGGAAAACAGGAAGTCGCTGCAGGAACTGAAGTCTACTCCCAGCACTTTGCAGTTGTCAAAAGTAACGTTCTTCAAGCCTGTGTACGCCAGCCGCATCATACTTAAGTTGCAGTTCTCGAACCGGCAATCAATAAACTCGTTGCCGGAAAAGTTACTTTTAGAGAAATCACAATTGGTAAAGGTGCAGGAGTCGAACTCTCTTCCCGAGACTGCTTTGCCTGTATAATTGATTTTATCAAAAGCCTTGTCGCGGTGGTGTGTTTCTTTCATGCTGCTTTGGGAGTTATTTATCCGGAGAGATGAAGGTTACTTCTACAATTTCATTGTTCTTCACTCTGTACACCGCAATGGCATCGAACCGGGGCTGATCTTTGCTGCGCCTTACCTTCTCGTGGTCAATAACCACATTGCCTGCTATTATCCTGTTCACTACTTCGCAATGCAGGTCAGGCGTGTTGGCAAACATCTGGCCGTATCTTTTCCTTAACTCTTCCCGGCCCTGGTAGCTGAGCACACCTGGCTGCCGGTATACTTTTACCGTGTCGCTGAAGGCCTTGGCAAAGGTGTCGATGTCGCGGTTGTTGTAGCCTTTTAGTTGCTGCTTTACAGGGGCTTCTACAGAGGCCTTGTCCTGTGCTGCCTGCGCACTGGCTGACAGGGTGCATACTGCCAGCATGATGATGAGTAGAAAGTGCTTTACACGCATAGTTGAATGTTGTTAGGTAGGGAATTGATGTAATAATTAGTTTTTAAAGCGAATGCAGCACCAGATTGATGTAGCATAAACTAACAGGTACTGTTTCTTCTGGTGATTCTACAGCGGCTGTAAATTACCATTCAGCACATATCTTTTGCCTTTCTCCGTTTTAAGTGTAACCACCTGATCGCCGTAGCGGATCTGGCAGGGGTTGCCTAGTTTTGAGAGGACCTTTAGCTGCTTTAGCTTTCCTGCTTCCCAGTCTAGATCTACCTCAAAGCCACCGCGGGCCACGATGCCGTGAATGTGGCCCTGCTGCCAGGCGGGTGGCAAGGCAGGTAGTAACTGTATTTCCCCGGCGTGGCTCTGCATCAGCATCTCTGTAATGCCGGCTGTGGCTCCGAAGTTACCATCTATCTGGAAAGGCGGGTGCGTATCGAAGAGGTTTGGCAGCGTGGATTTGCGCAGGAGTGCCACCAGGTTCTCGTGCGCTGCCTCGCCGTCCTGCAATCGGGCAAAAAAGTTGATAATCCAAGCGCGGCTCCAGCCGGTGTGCCCGCCGCCGTGTGAGAGCCGGTAATCGATGGTTTTGCGTGCTGCCTCCAGCAGTTCCGGGTTTTGCTGTTTCGTAATTTGCCGGCCAGGGTGCAGCGCAAACAGGTGTGAAATATGGCGGTGACCGGGTTCGTTTTCCTCAAACTCCTCTGTCCACTCCATAATGCGGCCATCGCTGCCAATTCTGGTAGGTGCTAAGCGGCTTAATATCTTTTCGAGGCGGCGGCGAAAGGCGGCGTCCCTGTTCAGTTCTTTGCTTGCGGCAATGGTGTTGCCAAGCAAATCCCTCATAATCATGTGGTCCATGGTAGGGCCCATGACCATGGTAGCTACCTCGCCGTTTTTAGTTTTGAAGGTATTTTCAGGTGAGATGGAAGGACCAGAAACCAGTTGCTTTGTCTCCGGGTTTTCTACAAGCCAGTTGGCGCAGAACTCAGCGGCCTCTTTCATCACAGGGTAAGCCAGTTCCCTTAGGTATTGCTTGTCTTCGGTGAACAGGTAATGCTCCCACAGGTGCTGTGCACTCCAGGCCATGCCCATCGGCCACATCGCCCATCGCGGTTCGCCATAGGTTTCTGTAAAAAGCCACGGGTCTGTGGTAAAATGGGCTACCGTTCCTTTGATGCCGTACATGTCCTGGGCTGTTTTGCGGGCGTCAGGGCGCAGCGCATCTAAAAAGGACAGGAAAGGCATGTGCATCTCCGACAGGTTCGTGACCTCTGCCGGCCAGTAGTTCATCTGGATATTGATGTTGATATGATAATCGGCGCTCCAGGGAGGGGTGAGGCCATCGGCCCAGATGCCCTGCAGGTTGGCAGGCAAACCACCCGGCCTTGAACTGCTGATGAGCAGGTAGCGGCCAAACTGGTAGTACAATTCCACGAGGTGTGGGTCTATGTTGCCGTTCTGCATGGCCACCAAGCGGGCATCAGTAGGGAAATAAGCCGCATCAGTTATGCCTAAGTTCAGGTCTACACGCTTGAAGTACTGCTGGTAATTGGTTATATGATCCTGTTTGAGATCCTCGTAGTTTTTCTTTGCTGCGGAGGCTAAGTGTGTGCCTGCCATAGCCAGCTGCTCACTGCCCCTGTAATCTGTAGCGGCCGTGAGAAGAAGCGTAACAGAGTCTGCGTTTTCTACCCGGATGGAGTTTCCTGCAACCTGAAGAGCACCTCCTTCCTGCAGCACTTTTAAGCGTGCCACCATTCTTACGCCTGTTCCATCGCCCACATGCTCACTCATCGTGATTTCATTACCTGCCAATTCCAACTTTGCCTTGTTTCCAGGCCTGCTCAGGCTCAGCCCAAAGGTAAGTGCGCCGGGTTTGCTGGCTGTGAGCCGCACCACCAGGGCCTGGTCCGGGGCACTGGAAAAGATTTCGCGGGTAAAGGATACATCGCCTGCGCGGTAGCTTACTTTGGCTATGGCTGTCTCCAGGTCCAGCTCCCTGCGGTAATTAGAGATGTCCTTCACGACAGGACCAAAGTCAAGTTGCAGATCGCCAAGCGTCTGATAGGTGCTGTGTATTTTCTTGTCGCCCATCATTTTTTCCTGGGCAAGATCCCGCGCTTCGGCATACTTACCAGCGAAAAGCAGGGCCCGTACTTTCGGCAGTGTAGCGCGTGCCTCGGGGTTCACAAAATCAGCATCTTTGCCTGTCCAGACAGATTCTTCGTTCAGCTGCAGCCGCTCTGTTGCTACGCCGCCGAAGACCATTGCCCCTAACCTGCCATTTCCCACAGGCAAGGCCTCGTTCCAGTTAGAGGCAGGGTGGCTGAACCATAGCTTTAGTTCGTCAGGAGCCTTTTGCTTGTCCTGGGCTGCGGAAGGGAAGATGCTTATGAGGCAGAGGAGTAAGGGCAGGAACCGTAAGGCAAAGGAGCGGGGTTGGTGCATGCTGAACTATTTGATGATATAACTTACCTGGAAGATGTATAAATGTAAGGCTAAATGCTCTTTTCTGTAAGAAAGATAACCTTTTTGTTCTGGTCTTGTGCTTCCGGAACAGAATCTTTAGGTGTACCTAGGTTAGTACAGGGTAACTGCTTGGCAGCTGGATAACAGCCTTCTCAAAAATAAAAACAGCCGCATAGAGCGGCTGAGGAACCTGCAAATATGCAGCCGTGGTAATCAGAGAAGTTGGTTGCAAACCTTTTTTACAATTCTCCTATAGACACTTCGCTTTTCGTTGCTCTTCGGCCTCAAAGGCCTTTGCTCAATATTGTCCATCCAGGTAAGTCTTCCTTTTCCAAAGATATAGTCTATATCATCTTCGTGTAACTGGTTCCAGTAATCCATCAGGCCAGCCAAAAACAGAAGGGAGGAGTTTCTTTTGTTGTACTCCCGCATAAAAGTGGATTCGTAGCCATTCCGGTGTAAGTAGCTGGTTCCTGGCAACGTCCAGAATTTTGCTCCTTCTGCTAACAGTTTTAAACCAAAAAGCTCCGAATCATAGGCGCCGCCTAAAAACTCGTTGTATCTTCCTGCTTTCTTCCACATTGCTTTTGTAAATAAGTAATTGCCCGAGCCACAGGGTGTTTTCATAGGATCATTCAAGGCATCTATAAAGCTAAGTTTTTCTGCCAGTATCCAGCTATCCGTAACTTTGGAGGGGCTCTCAGAAAAATAGTCAATTCTGCCGAAGGCAGCGGCATCTAACGCATTGGCAAGCAGGAAGTCTTTCAGCGCTTTGATGCTATCAGGTCTCAGGATGTTATCTGAATCCAGGCAGAATATCAGGTCAGAGCTCGCCTGATCAATGCCTGTGTTTCGGCCCGCAGCGGCCGTTCCCTTGTTGTTAAAGTGCCTCAACACTTTAACAAAGCTGTACCTGTCTGAGTAAGAAAGTGCTTTGGTATAGGTGTCATCAGTAGAGCTGTCATCTACAAGTATGATTTCGTCACCCTCTTCAAAGTTTGTTTGAATAATAGACATAACGGACTCGTCCATTGTGTCAGAACAATTATAACAGGGTATGATGAAAGAGATACTGTTCTTTGTTGCCATAGCTTTGCCATTCCTAAGTTCATTTGTTTTACTGCCAGATTGTTAACCCATTCTGAAGGCTGGAGGCACGTGTGCGGTTTTTGTGAAAGCGTATGATGAATGTCAGGCAGCCTTTTGATTAATCATTTATAGCCGCATTCGGTTTGTAGACTAGAAGCTATCTCAAAAATACCTAAGCATTATCTTCATGCACGCGAGCAGCAGGAATGCCAGGTAATTATCAGCCTTCTTTTCCTGTCTGACCAAGGTTCT
>NZ_BAAGXV010000061.1:0-18640 GCF_054779655.1 Pontibacter brevis | reverse complement strand
CTGGCACAAGGTCTTTTACCCTTTCCCATTGCTCGTTTGTCAACTCCATGAGAAACCAACATATTAACTCAAGCTGGGATTCCCATTTTTGAGATAGCCTCTAATACGACCTCGTAGCGTGCGCAGCTCCTGCGAGCGTCTTGTCAACTACGAAGCCACGGCCTTTGGCACAAACACTCGCAGGACCTTCGGACACTGCGAGGTCTTCAGAGCAAACAAATTCCAACTCACTAATTACTATGGTTAAAGACTAATAAATAAAGCTGCTCTAATAACAGACGTTGAAGTTGTCCCTTCTGCATTTTTGAACATCCACTCTTTCCATCATGTACTTGCTGCTATCATCCATTGGTTATCACAAAGGGATACTGCTAGCAGCGCCACTAAAGCCTCTTCCTCCTCATAAGTGAGAGATTACTCCCTGTTTGTGGTATCTTCAGTTTTCATCCCTTATCTTTAAAACTAAACTCCAGATAAGTATAAAAAAGGAAGCATGAAGCACAGATTCTTTCTCTTTGTTTTGCTGATGACGTTCGGCCAGTTTGTCGCGCTGGCACAGCAAAGCTTCACCGTTCAGTCACCCGACGGTAAGATCAAAACAACAGTAGAACTAAAGGACAAAATCACGTATGCGGTCACACACGAAGGAGACCAGATGATTGCGCCTTCTCCTATCTCGCTGAAGCTCACCAACGGCGAAACACTCGGAGCAAAACCGCGCCTGCGAAACAGCAAACGCCATAGCATCAACACCACCATCCAGACGCCTGTTTACAAAAGAGCTGAGATAAAGGACAACTACAACGAACTGGTGCTGAATTTCAGAGGCGACTACAGCGTCATTTTCCGGGCATATAATGATGGGGTTGCCTATCGTTTTGCCACTTCGAAGCGCAAGGATTTTAACGTGCAAAGCGAAGAAGCCACCTTCAACTTCGACAAAGACTATACGGCCATTGTGCCTTACGTAAAGCAGGAGCAGTTTGAAAACCCAACTATTGAACAGCAGTTTGATAACTCCTTCGAGAATACCTATACCCACAGCCCCCTAACCAAGCTCGACCAGAATCACCTTGCTTTCCTGCCGGTTGCAGTGGAGGCGGCGAACGGTAAAAAAGTGGTCATCACCGAGGTTGACCTGGAAGGCTATCCGGGCATGTACCTGCTAAATAAAAACGGGCAGACTTCTTTGTCTGGTGTGTTTCCGGCCTATCCAAAAAAGGTGGAACAGGGTGGCCATAACGAGCTTCAGATGCTGGTAAAGGAAAGAGAGAATTTCATTGCCAAGGCCAAAGGCACCCGCCAGTTTCCGTGGCGCGCCATCGTCATTGCAGAAGAAGACAAAGAACTGGCCGACAGCGACATGGTCTATAAGTTGGCGGAGCCGTCACGCATTAAAGATGCCTCCTGGGTGAAGCCGGGCAAGGTAGCCTGGGACTGGTGGAACGACTGGAACATTACAGGAGTAGACTTTGAGGCAGGCATCAACAACGAAACTTATAAGCATTACATCGACTTTGCTGCTGAAAAAGGCATTGCGTATGTGATTCTGGATGAAGGATGGGCCGTGAACAAGAAGGCAGACCTGATGCAGGTGGTACCGGAAATTGACCTGAAGGAAATTATCACCTACGGCAAAGAAAAAGGAGTAGATATTATCCTGTGGGCCGGCTATTACGCCTTTGACCGCGACATGGAAAACGTGGCCAAGCATTATGCTGACATGGGCGTGAAAGGCTTTAAAGTGGATTTCATGAACCGCGATGACCAGGAGATGGTTGACTTTTTCTATCGTGCTGCCGAGACTGGCGCAAGACACAAATTGCTGATGGATTTCCATGGTGCCTACAAACCAACAGGCCTGCAGCGCACGTACCCGAACGTCATCAACTTTGAAGGGGTGCACGGCCTGGAGCAGATGAAATGGTCTCCGCCGCAGGTAGACCAGGTGACGTATGATGTGACGATGCCATTCATACGCATGCTGGCTGGCCCGATTGACTACACCCAGGGAGCCATGCGGAATGCCACCAAAGGCAGTTACCGCCCGATTCACTCTGAGCCAATGAGCCAGGGTACCCGCACCCGCCAGCTAGCAGAATACGTGATATTCGAATCTCCTGTCAACATGCTGGCTGATACCCCAACCAAATACAGGAAAGAGCAGGAAAGCACCACCTTTATGGCAGCTGTTCCTGAAGTATGGGACAATACTATAGCCCTGGAGGGTAAAATCGGGGAACATATTGCTATTGCCCGCCGAAAAGGAAACGAGTGGTACGTAGGCGCTCTCACCAACTGGGACCCGCGCGAAATGGAGCTGGACCTGTCCTTTTTGGGAGAAGGGAATTATAAAGCAGAGGTATTCAAGGATGGCGTAAACGCACACCGAAATGCCGCAGACTACAAGCGCGAAGTCATTGACGTGCCACAAAACAGGAAACTCAAAATTGCCATGGCTCCGGGCGGAGGCTATGTAGCCCGCTTCTACAAACAATAATCAGAAGTGCTTTCAGATAGGTAAAGCATCTTCCACTTTTATCAATATTCTAAAAAAAGCAGTTAAAATTGATGTTTTAACTGCTTTTTTTAGAATATAAAGCTGTGGTAAATACAAAAAATGTTTATTTTAGCTGCTTAACTTTAAAGATATGTTGAAGAGTATTTTACTGATGGCCTTCGTTACGGGTGGCTATATGTTCTCTACTGCCGATGACCTTACCGAAAGTGTAAAGCGAGGCAAAGAAGTGTACAGCAGCACCTGCCAGAGCTGCCATATGGCAGCTGGCGAAGGCATACCGGGTGCCTTCCCTCCTTTAGCCAAGTCAGATTTCCTGATGAAAGACCAGAAGCGCGCTGTGGGCGTAGTGGTGCACGGCCTGAGCGGTGAAGTAAAGGTAAACGGCCAGACCTATAACATGGTGATGCCGCCACAAAGCCATTTAACAGATCAGCAGGTAGCGGATGTGCTGAATTATGTGCAGAATAGCTTTGGAAACAAATCCACCACGGCTGTTACACCTGCAGTGGTAGCCGAAATCAGAAAGAAGAAGTAATTCAACAGGTAATGACTGCACTACAGTGCGGAGTTATTACCCACCAGATTTTACAAAAGCATATAAAGAGAAGGCTGTCTCAGATTGGAGTCGGCCTTCTCTTTTTTCTTCCTTATCCGGTGAGGAACAGCAAAGAGTTTTTTCAGCTCCCGTACATGTCATTTGCTTGAATTTAGCATTCAATCATATGGTGAGCCTTTGTATGTTTTATGAACCATACTACAAAACAATGACCCTGACTCTGGCGAATGAGCCGCATGTTGTTTAATTTGAAAGCTTAAACCGGGGGAGAGCGGTACAGCGCCCTTCAAATTAAAAGAAACAGAAATGCCACATTGGGAGCTGATGCTCTTGTTCTTTGTTGTTGCCTTTGTATATGCCTCTGTTGGCTTTGGTGGTGGCTCCAGCTACCTGGCAATTTTAGCGCTCTACGGTTTGCCCTTCAAAGAGATCCGGCTGACTGCCCTGCTGTGCAATATTGTGGTGGTAACAGGTGGCACGATACTCTTTATCCGGAACGGGCAGGTGAACTGGCGTAAGATTGTGCCATTGGCCATTGCCAGTGTTCCGATGGCTTTTGCTGGGGCGATGCTACGAATAGAGCAGCATACGTTTTATGTGCTGTTGGGGTGCAGCCTGCTCACAGCCGCTGCTTTGCTATGGTTCAGGAAACGACCGCATGAGGTAACCGAAACAGCTTCGCCACAAAGCACCAGCTATGCACGGGATGGCGCTTTAGGCGGCAGCATCGGCTTTTTATCCGGGATGATAGGCATTGGTGGGGGTATCTTCCTATCTCCCCTCCTGAACCTTATAGGTTGGGATACACCCAAACGTATTGCCGCGACTGCCAGTATTTTTATACTGGTGAATTCTGTTTCCGGTATAGCAGGGCAGCTGACGCAATTGCCTCCAGCCATAGACTACAACCTCATATTAATTTTATGTGCGGCAGTATTTGCCGGAGGACAGTTAGGTTCCCGTATGGCTATCAAAAGATTTAACCCGCTTGTGATTCGGCGCATGACAGCGGTGCTTATCTTTGCGGCAGGTATCGAAGTATTATACAAACATTTGGGTTGATTAAATGCATTGAAGATGAAGGTAAATGTTTTAGCATTCGGAATAGCAAAAGAAATAGTAGGCGGCTCCACAATAGAAGTAGAGCTGACAAGCGATGCTACGGTGTCTGAATTACGGGATGAACTGGAAGAGCAGTACCCTCGCCTGGCACAGCTGGCATCCTATATGATTGCCGTAAACAACGAATACGCCGTGGCAGACAATGCCCTGCAGCAACGCGATGAGATTGCCATTATTCCTCCTGTTAGCGGCGGTTAATAAAGCACAACAATGATTGATATACAGATTTCAGAAGAATCCCTGGATATTTCTGCCTGCATCGATTGGGTGATGTCGCCGGAATGTGGTGGTATTGACGTTTTTATCGGAACTGTCCGTAACGCCACCAAAGGGAAAGAAGTAATCCGGCTTGAGTTTGAAGCTTACAAACAGATGGCACTGAATGAGATGCAGAAAATAGCTGAACAGGCATTAGCAAAGTGGCCTGTGCAAAAAATTCTCATCCATCACCGCACCGGCGTACTGCAGGTGGGCGAAGTACCCGTTATAATTGCAGTAGCCGCCGCACACCGTGCTGCTGCTTTTGATGCCTGCCGCTACACCATCGACACCCTCAAGGAAACAGTACCCATCTGGAAAAGGGAGGTATTTGAAGATGGGGATGTGTGGGTGGCAGCGCACCCGTAGTGCTGCACCTGATAGGCATACCTGGATGCTTTTAGAGCAAAGCATCTATCACATTTCTCAACAGGAACACCAGCCATCAGCATTGCCTGGCAGTACGGCAATTCATTTCCAATTGAATGGAATAGTACCGTTCAAACAGGTTTTTGCCCCAGTTCAACAAGTAACATAATGAAGGAAAGAGCTAAGAAGCTAATCTCAAATAGAAACAACATCCTCATACTTTATATCCTGATTACCTTGATAGCAGGTATCCAGGCCCTGACATCCGGGACAAAGACAAATGAAGTAAATGGACTGGAGTACAACAGGTATAATAACTACACCATCTTTGAAAGGTCATTCTATCACCTGAAAAACAACCAGGATTTATACGCCTTGTACCCGGAAGAGCACTGGGACCTGTATAAATATACCCCTACCTTTTCTGTCTTTTTTGGACTGTTTGCCGTTTTCCCGGACTGGATTGGGTTAAACCTGTGGAACCTTCTGAATACCATATTACTACTGGTTGCGGTGTATTATTTACCCAGGCTAAACAACCTGGAAAAAGGACTGGTACTGATAACCGCCCTGATAGAACTGTTGACGTCCATACAAAACGAGCAGTCGAATGGGCTAATTGCAGGCTTGCTGGTACTGGCCTTTGGCCTGCTTGAAAACAAAAAGTACCTGTTCGCAACCCTGTGCATTGTATTTTCAGCCTACATAAAACTTTTCGGCATCGTAGGGTATGCTCTGTTCCTGCTCTACCCCAAAAAGTGGAAACTGGCTGTATATTCGGCTTTATGGACTGTCATTCTTTTTGCAATCCCCCTGCTTTTTGTGGATTATAAGCAGTATATCTGGCTCTTTCAGAGTTACTCGGAAATGCTGTCGCAGGACCACTCCACCTCTTACGGGTTTTCTGTGATGGGTTGGCTGAATTCCTGGTTCGGTCTTGAGGTAAATAAAAACATGGTTGTTTTAATAGGTGCCGTTATCTTCTTGATCCCGCTAAGCAGGCGAAAGGCGTACTCCATTTACTCCTTCAGATACTTAACCCTGGCCTCCATTTTAATCTGGATTGTGATTTTCAATCATATGGCTGAATCTCCTACTTTCATCATTGCGATGACTGGAGTAGCCTTATGGTTTGTGAGAAGTGAAAAGAATGCCTTGAACGTGACACTGTTTGTCGGTGCAGTTATCTTCACCATGCTGTCACCAACAGACCTTTTCCCTAAATTTTTACGCGAAGAATACGTCAGACCGCTTACTTTGAAAGGAGTACCTTGTATTTTAATATGGGCAAAAGTGATTTACGATATGCTTGTCCTGAAAAATGATACGGTTGCAGAAAACACCACGCAAAACGTGGTGTTTGAAAGTAAGGCAGCCAGTTAAAGTTTTACGGCCTGCCTTAAATCAACAATTTCCAGGTAAAGCGCTTTTTCTTAACCGCTTTACCTGGAAATTGTTGATTTAAAGTTCGCGTCAGAAACGGTACACGCTAGCCCGCCTGTTCCATCCAGGCTTTTAAACCGCCTTCCAAAGAAAGTGCCTTTATACCTGGATGCTTTTTCTTAACCACTTTAACTGCTTCGGCACTTCGTACACCGGAGGCGCAATAAAAAACCACTGGCTTCCCTGATTCTAAAAACGAGTCCTCACGCTCCACTTTGTCCAGTGGCACATGCTTGCCTCCGATGCTATAAAGTAAACGTTCTGCCGTGTTCCGAACATCCACCAGTTCATAAGCTCCCTCCTCTACTCCGGCCTTTAACGCAGGTACGCTGATGGTGGCTATGTGCTCTGTTTCTGGTAAGGAGGTAATGTTGGTACTGGTCACAGCTCCGATTTTAATGACGCGGCTTTGCATAGTCTGCGCATCCACGAGCAGCATTTTCCCAGCCAGCACTTCCCCTGTTTTCGTGATGTACTTGATGACTTCGTTCGCCTGCATACAACCAATCATACCGGCCAGTGTAGGTATCACACCGCCTTCGGCACAGTTCGGCACCTGTGAGGCATCCACATCTGGAAAAATGTCGCGGTAATTCGGGGTTCTGGTCCCATCCTCATTGGACGTATTCCAAACGGCTACCTGTCCTTCGAACTGGTAAATAGCACCGTACACCATTGGCTTGCCCGCCAGTACACATGCATCGTTCAGCAGGTAGGTAGTATCAAAATTGTCGGTGCCATCCAGCACCAAATCATAGTCCTGCAGCAGTTGCATCACATTTTCTGATGTAACTTTTACATCGTGCGGCACCAGCTTTACACCGGGGTTTTGTTTTTGCAGCTTCTCGCAGGCCACCAGCGCCTTCTTCTGCCCTACCTCTTCCGGCGTAAACAGTATCTGGCGGTGCAGGTTGCTGACAGACACGGTATCAAAATCAGCTATACCGATGGTGCCCACACCTGCCGATGTTAAATACTGCGCGGCAGGGCAGCCTAAACCTCCTGTTCCAACTATAAGCAAACGTGCATCCTGTAGCTTTTTTTGTGAGGTTTCACTGAAGCCTGGAAGCGAGATCTGGCAGCTGTAACGCAATAAGTCTGGTTGCATGAGAATACTATTAGATTGATAAGTTAATCAGTTCAAAGATAGGGAAAGGTACTGGTGCCTTGAAATTACTCCTGCATCAGCTGTTTCACTCTCCCAGACTCTTCCGGCGTATTGACATTCAGGAGTGCATCCGGGTTCATTGGCTTCAGCAGGTTGATGTCGCTGTTGCGCAGCACCTTACGGGGGCAGGTATAGCCCTGGGCCAGGAAGGAGAGCAGCAGTGGGTAACTTTTCGGCTCCCAGATGGTAATGAGCGGCTCCGGGAAACCATCATACGGACTTTCAAAAGTGGTCGCAACGGCGGCAAGATTCCGGTTTTCTGTCAGGTGCTGCAGCGTGTGCTGGTCCAGCAGGGGCAGGTCGCAGGCTACCACCAGCCAGGCCGCATCCGGCTGCTCCCGAAACGCAGAAAGTATAGCGCCATAAGGACCTAAACCCGTGAAAGTATCGGCAAGGGTTTTATAAGCACTGTCAAATTCAGGCTGTTGCTCCGGGCGGCAGGAGATAAACACCTCAGGGCAGAATTCCTTCAGCAAGTCCGCCACATAATAACGCTGGGCCTTGCCGTGCCACAGCATGGCGCCTTTATCCTGGCCCATGCGCAGGCTTTTTCCTCCTGCTAACACCAACCCGTTCAGTACTGGCTTTGCCAGCTGCATCTGCTTCTGAAAGAACGTAACAATCTTATCCGTTTCACTCAGGCGATACAGCGGTAACTCCTGCCACGACGGAACAGCTTCCTGCACAAAATCAAAAACCTCCTCCGCATTATCCGCAAGCAGAATCAGTTGCACATTGGTGAGTTGTGCCAAGCGCTTTTGCAGCGAGGCTTTTTTACTTTCATCTATCACTACCACCTGTGCTTTCGCCTGCTCATGATTTCCGTTCACCAGCACCGCATCCATATCAGAAAAGAGCTGCCTGAACTGGAAAGGATGGAGTTCCTTGTTCAACTCCAGCTGATGGTAGCTGATTTGGTCGGTATACTCTGCCACCGCACCTGCTGCCATGCGTCCGGGCAAAGCTCCCGCAGCATCAGAATGTGCATGAGAAGCATCTACGTAGGCACACTTATACTCCGCAGACAGTGCCATAATCACCGCATCGGCCAGCGTTTTTATTGCACCACAGGGTGTGCCTACTATGGCCCACTCATTGCGTGCGAAGTTGCCGTACGCGGGCCTCGTAATCTTGCTGTGCTTTTTATGCTCTTTTGAAGTCACGCTTTCCTCCTGTCTTTTCTATCAGCTTCGTTTCCTTGATAACGATATCATGGCTCAGGGCTTTGCACATATCATAGACGGTAAGCGCCGCCACGGATGCTCCCACTAAAGCTTCCATTTCGATACCTGTTTTCGCCGTGATGCTGGCCGTGCAGTCTATGACCACCTCCTGCTGCTCATTTATCTGAATGGTGATGTTGCAGTTATCCATACCGATGGGGTGACAGAGCGGAATAAGGTCGCCTGTTTTTTTTGCAGCCATCACGCCAGCAATAATAGCCGTCTGAAACACGGAGCCTTTCTTTGTCTGTATATCGTCTGCAGTAAACTTCTCCAGTACTTCGGGCGGCAGCACCACGATGCTTCGTGCGGTGGCCGTGCGGTGCGTTACCTGTTTCCCGCTTACATCCACCATCGTGGCCTTCCCTTCTTTATCTAAGTGTGAAAAATCACTCATGCTTTTGTCTTGCTATTCATTTTTGGGTGGCGGTTCCATCGATCCTGTTAAGCCAGAGGCCTGAAAGGCCATAGCGGGTATACCTCTCCCTGCTTAAAGTTACGCTGTTCAGCGGGAAGCTCCAAAAAAGCATCGGCCTCTACCAGGTTGGCAAAGTCGCCGGAGCCGTTGCCCTCCAAAGGCGTCGCCAGTACCCGCCCCTGTTCATTCATGCTTACGTTCACCTGCAGGAAGTATTGCAAGGCAGGTTCAAAGGTAATGTCTTTGCTGAGCACCGCATGCGTTTTTGGCTTTGCACTTATTCCGAGGGATGCTTCTAGCCACGGTATAAAGTACCGGTAAAAGCACATGAAGGTGGAGACCGGATTACCCGGTAAGGCAAACACATGCACACCACTGGCATGCTTTCCAAACCAGAACGGCTTCCCCGGTCTTTGCTTTACTTTATGGAAAAGCTTCTTCACAGTTAACTCTTCCAGCACCTGCGGTACATAATCAAATTTGCCCATGGAGATGCCACCGCTCAGGATGAGCACATCGTACTGCTGTAAGCAGTTGTTCAGTTGCCGCTTCAGGGTAGCTACATCATCCGGAATATGCAGCAAGTCAGCCTGCAAACTGTACTGCTGTAAGGCAGCCTTGATAGTATAGCTATTAGAGCGCCTTATCTGGTACGGCAGGGGTGTTTCCTCGACCTTCACCAGTTCATCCCCTGTAGAAATGACCACTATCTTCGGAAGTACCTTCACCTGCAGCTCCCTGGCGCCTACTGCTGCCGCCACGCCTATAAGGGCAGGCGTCACGACCTGGTTTGCCAGCGCGACGGTTTCTTCCTGCTTTTTGTCTTTGCCTTGCGGGTGTATGTTCTGGCCTTTTCTAACTCCGTTTGTCTGGAGGGTTGCCGTTCCGTCCTGTATCACCAGGTCCTCATACCGCACCACCGTATCTGTGGATGCGGGCAAAGCAGCGCCCGTCATGATTTCGATGCATTCCTCTGCCGATTGAATTTCTGCAGGCTTGTCTCCTGCCGCCTGTGTTACTCTGATTCTGAAGGTTTGAATGCCTTGTTCAATGGCCTCATATCGCAGGGCAATGCCATCCATGGCTACCCTATTATATGGCGGCATGTCTCTATCTGCTTTTAAGTCTTCAGCCAAAACACGTCCTAACGCCTGCTCAAACGGCACGCTTTCCTTCCCAAAATCCCTTACTTCTGCCTGTATGATGGCTTCTGCTTCTTCAACTTGAACCATAGTTTTATGTTTGTTTGTAGGTTGTAGCCCGTACTGCGGGTAAAATGAAAGAACTGCCCCCTCTCTTTTTTCGGGAGCCTTACCTCATTGGGGTAAGCATGTGCTAATAACTCACAAGAGCTTTCCAGAATGACAAAAAGATCATTGCTTCTTTTTTGTCATTCTTCTTCACGAGTAATGAAGGATAGTGGAGAGAGTTATTAGTGTAGGATAAACTATCCGCCGATAGTTGCCATTGAGGCATTAAGAGAAGAACGTTCTGCACTGTTTTTCTCCGCTTCCCAGCCATTCATTTCTTTTTTACCGATCGCATCCACTAAAGCGGCACGCAACTCGGTTTCGCCTGCCCCTGCACGCATCAGGTCTTTCACATTCATCACGCCGTCTCCGTAGAGGCAGGTCTTGAGTACGCCAAGAGGCGTAAGCCTGATACGGTTGCAGGTGCCGCAAAAAGAACGGGTATAGGCGGCTATTACGCCCACATTGCCTTTGTGGCCCGGAATCTGGTAATTATAAGAGGTGGAAAAGGGTGCGTCCGGGACTTTCTGAATATTTGGATATTGTTGCTTGATGGAATTCAGTATTTGTACATGGTCCCATGTGAGGCTGGTGTAGTGGTTGCCCTCCCCGTTGAAGGGCATTTCCTCGATAAACCGTACGCTGACAGGCATGTCTTTGGTAAGCTCTACGAGTGGCAGAATATCGTCTGTGTTTTTGCCCTCCATCACCACTGCATTCAGTTTCACCTCTATGCCGTGGTGCAGCAAAGCTTCCATGGTCTCCATCACCCTCGGCAACTCATCACGGCGGGTAATGGCGAAGAAACGGTTCCTGTCCAGTGTGTCGAGGCTGAGGTTAACGGATTTGATGCCCAGCTTTTTTAACTCCGGAACGTAGGGAGCCGTCAGCACACCGTTGGTCGTGATGGTTAGCTCCTGCAGCCCCTGCAGTTGTGACAGCTTCGTTAAGAAGGGCATAAACTCTTTCCGCACAAAAGGTTCGCCACCCGTAATGCGAATTTTCTCGATGCCCATTTTCACCAACACGGAACAAATGTGGAGCATCTCCTCATAGGTCATCAACTCCTTTCGGGCAAGCCAGTCGAGGCCTTCCTCGGGCATACAGTAAAAGCAGCGCAGGTTGCACCTGTCTGTAACTGCCAGCCTCAAGTAGTTTATCTTTCTTCCGTGTTTATCTATCAACATCTGTTTTCATCTGAAAATGTGGTGAGCAGGAATCCGTGATTATTAATTACGCATGCTGCTTTCACCACTATTCTGATACCTTAATTATATGCTCTGTTTGTGGGTAAAATTCAAAAGACCACTCCTAAAAATGGAACATGCCGCCAGTGTCAGGTTAAGCTTTACACTTGGCGGCATGTTCCATTTCAATCTTATAATTTCAAATGGTCTTTAGACAGTTTTCAACTCCGCCTGCTCCGCAAACGGCTGGTTACGCAACCGTTTACCTGTTGCCTTGAAAATGGCGTTTGCCACGGCACCACCGGTTGGTGGAAGGGCCGGTTCACCTAGTCCGGTTGGGTCTATACCGTTGTTTACGAAATGAACATCCACATCCGGTACCTCTTTCATGCGAATCAAACGGTAAGCGCCGAAATTGTTCTGCTCTGGTGCGCCGTCTTTGAACGAGAGCTTACCGTACATGGCATGTCCCATACCATCCACAACACCACCTTTTACCTGCTGGTTCGCACCACTCAGGTTGATAACCATTCCGCAATCGCAGGCAGCGTGTACCTTTGTCACGACAGGGACACCGTTCTGCACCTCTACCTCTCCTACCTGGGCCACATAAGACCTGTGCGAGAAGTAAACGCTGAAGCCCTGCGCCACACCTTTTTTCTTGCCCCAGCCCGATTTCTCTACGGCTAAGTCTATCACCCCTTTCATGCGGTCGATGTCGTATTTCACTTCGCCTACCGGAGCCTTCTTTGCTTTATCTAATAACTCCAGTCGGAACTTCACCGGGTCTTTGCCTGCTGCATGAGCCACCTCGTCGAGGAAAGCCTGCTCGGCAAAAGCAAGGAAGTTCGTAATCGGAGCACGCCATGGGCCTGTGGTGATCGGAGATTTATGGTCTACCGACTCAATCAACAGATTGTCAACGGCACCAGATGGGAAGTTATCCTCCCGTGTCGGGTTTCCGGCATTCATACCCACGCCACGCAGCTTGTAGCCAATCATGTTCCCGCTCTTATCCAAGGCAGCCTCAAAACGGTAGCGCACTGCCGGACGGTAGGTACCACCGGTGGTATCATCTTCCCGGGTCCAGATAACCTTTACCGGTTGGTTGATGATGCTGGACAGTTCCGCTGCTTCCAGCACATAGTCTGCACTAAGCCTGCGGCCGAAGCCACCACCTAAACGGGTCAGCTCCAGCGTAATCTTCTCTGGGTCGATGTTCAAGAGTTTCGCTACCTGACCGCGCGCCATCTCAGGTGTTTGCGTTGGCCCTGCCAGCTCCACGCCATCCGGACGAACATGCGCAAAAAAGTTCATCGGCTCCATTGGGCTATGCGGCAGGAACGGGCACTGGTATTCGCTTTTGATAACTTTTGCCGCATTTTTAAAGGCTGCGTCCACATCACCATCCTTGCGACGCACAGTGGCATCCGGGCTGTCGAGCAGTTCTTTGAAAATACGGTCGTGGTCGGCGCTGCTTTCAAGTGCCGCCTCTTTTTCGTATTCTATCTTCAGCGCTTTGCGGGCCTTGTTTACCTGCCAGGTAGACTTGCCCACCACGGCTACATTGTTCTTAAAGGTCACCACGTCGACAATGCCCGGCATGGCCTTCGCGGCGGCGGCATCCACTGATTTCAGTTTCATACCGAAAGCTGTTGGGCGCTGAATCATCGCGAACAGCATGCCTTCCTTGTAAATGTCAAGGCCGTACAGCGGCTTACCCGTAATCATCTCGCGGTTGTCCACGTTGCGAACGGCTGTGCCGATCAGCTTAAAGTTTTTCGGGTCTTTCAGTTTCACATCTGTCGGCACCGGTAGCTTGGAAGCTTCGGTAGCCAGTTCGCCATAGCTCAGCTTGCGGCCAGTTGCTGCATGCACTACCGTACCATTTTCTGTCGTGAGAGTACTGGCGGGCACCTTCCAGCGCTTGGCGGCTGCTTCTATCAGCATGTGGCGGGCAGTGGCTCCTGCTTTGCGCAGGCGCTCCCAGGAGTGCGGAACAGCCCCGCTACCACCCGTTAACTGGCGCTCAAACCGCTTTGTATCCAGCGGTGCCTGTACTACTTTCACCTTTGTCCAGTCTGCATCGAGTTCCTCGGCCACCACCATCGGGAAGGAAGTCTTGATGTTCTGTCCCAGTTCCGGGTTAGGAGAGAAAATGGTCACGATACCGTCTGGCGAAAGCGCCAGGAAACTGTTGAACTCAATTTTACCTGCGGCAATCGCTGTGTCGCTTACTACTTCCAGTGCCGAGGCTACAGAACTTGACCAACTGAAGCCCAAGAAAAGCCCACCACTTGCGGTAGCGGCCAGCTTCATGAAATTGCGTCTGCTTGGTTTTGATAGACTTGACATGGCTATTTAGATTTTTTAGCTGCTAAAGCAACGGCTTCACGAATGCGATGATACGTGCCGCAACGGCAGATATTCCCGTTCATCGTGTTTTCAATTTCCTCTTCTGTCGGGTTTGGGTTCTTGTTGAGCAAGGCCGTGGCCGCCATTATCTGGCCTGCCTGGCAATAGCCGCACTGCGCTACGTCCACTTCGTCCCAAGCTAACTGCACCGGGTGATCACCCTTTTCAGAAAGACCTTCAATGGTCGTGATTTTGGCTGTGCCCACGGCAGAAACCGGTAATACGCAGGAACGCATGACATTCCCGTTCATGTGCACCGTACATGCACCGCATTGCGCAATACCGCACCCATACTTCGTTCCGACTAACCCCAGGTTGTCGCGCAGCACCCACAACAAAGGGGTATCTGCCTCAACGTCGGCCTCGTAGCTCCGGCCGTTGATTTGCAGCTTATATTTGGCCATATGAAAAGAAATCTATGTTTGAATTCTAAATTAAGTAAATAATGTCAATTTGAAGAAGATAATTCCTGAAGCAGCTAAAATAAAAGAACTTAATCATTTGATGATGAAACAAGTAAGGCATCATAATCTGCAGGAGTATCGATATCGATGGCACCCTGAGGAAAAGGAACAGCGGAAGTATCATGGTTATATTTAAACAAAAACTCTTTCGCTCCTCCTTTCCCTTCTAACGCCATCAGCTCTTTGAAATAGGCTTTGTCAAATAAGGCAGGTGTACCCAAGGTATCACCATAAGCACAGGCCACAATGCCTTTGCCACTCTCTTTCTTAACTTGTATGAGTCTGTTTAAGAGTGTGGCATCTACAAAAGGCTGGTCACATACCATAAAGATGACATCTGAGACCTCAGGTGCAAGTTCGACTAACGCTGAGAGACCATAACGGAGAGAGGAGGCCATTCCTTCCTGCCACTCCGGGTTATGCACCGTAACAACAGTCTCATCTGGCAGCCCAGTAGACAGCTTATCTGTATTGGCACCCAATACCACCACCACAGGTTTGCATGCAGAGTCCAGGGCAGCCTGCGTGGCGTGTTGCAGCAAGGTAGCACCCTGATACAGCAGTTCCTGCTTTGGCTTACCAAGGCGTTTTGATGCCCCCGCTGCTAATAATACAAGTCCGGTCATGGTTTATGGTTTATGTTATGACGACGATAAATAAGCGTCTTTATCAAAGGTGAAGTTCTCCTGATCCGATGGTATGGAATTTAATCGAGCGTCACCTTTTCTATTTTTTCAGCTTCGCGGGAGTGAATAACGTCCTGCTTGTCGCGCAGCGAGGTTCCGGCTCGTTTGGAGATCACCGCTTTTATCTCGGACACAATAGCAAGCGCAATTTCCTCAGAGGTTTCTGCTCCTACATCCAATCCTACAGGACCATAAATGCTTTCTAATTCTTTTTCTCCAAACTGCAGCCCTTCCTCCTGTAGCTCGTCCAGCATTCGAACCAGCTTCTTTTTAGGCCCGAGCACCCCCACGTAAGGCAGGCACAAGGGTAGCAGCTGGCGCAGCATCGCAGTATCATAATTATAGTTGTGTGTCATCAGCACCAGAACTGTTTGCTCGTCCAGCTTGATTTTTGGCAGCACTTGTTGCGGCTTGGCTACCAGCACCTGCTGTGCAGCCGGAAAACGCTCTGGTGTGGCATAATTGGCACGTCCGTCTACCACGGTGGTCTGCCAGCCCAGAATGGCCGCCATTTCTGTCAGCGGAATGGCATCATTTCCTCCGCCGGCTATGATAAGGGAAACAGCAGGCTTCAGTAATTCTATAAAACCGGTGAGCACATTGTGAGATGTGGCATAGGTCTTTGTCATAGAAGCGCGTGCCTGTAATACCTGCTGCGCATCTGAAACGAGGGCTTTCTCCAAAGATGCATCCTCGTAACCTCCCCTGACAGCGCCGTCTTCTGATGCGAACAGGCAGGTTCCTGGCTGCACGGCAGCCTGGTAATCCAGGGAAAAAAGGGTAACCAGTACAGCATGCTGGCGGCTGCTCAAAAAGGTTTGAAGCAGGGCAACTGGGTTCTCAGGATGCTGGGGGTTGATGGGCTCAATGAGAATCTGTATGATGCCGTTACACCCTAAACCCACACCCAATTTGGCGTCATCTTCATCGGTAGTATCATAAGTGACCAGCATGGCCTTTTGCTGCACCATCGCCAGTCGCGCTTTCCGAAGCGCATCGCCTTCAAGGCAACCACCGCTGATGGCTCCTGTCAGTTTACCGTCTTCGGTTACGAGCATGCGCGCGCCGGGCCTTCTGTAAGAAGAGCCCTGCACATGCACCACTGTTGCCAACGCGGTTTGTTTGCCTTCTTTCTGAGCTTCTTCAAAAGCCCGCACAATGTCCTGCACTTCCTTCATCTCTGACTATATCAACCTATCTTAAAATGGGTAGTATGATAAGATAGCAAGTTACTTATTTTTGCCTTGGCTTAGTACGTATATAAGGAGTTTTAGCTTCAACCGGTTCCTTAGGTGGCTTAAAACGTGTGCAGAAGACATTTTTGATGAAACGCAATCCGTTTAATTACGCTATATTAGCCATTGTAAATACTACATCAAAGGACAGGAGCATAACGCCGTTTGCAGAATAACACCGGCTAGCAGGGAAAGTTTTATTCTAGGCGATTCTCCACTTGAGGAAAGCAAGAGGGGTGTTTACGTGCGCAGAAAATTAAAAACATTTTTTTGCTGTTTGCCTCGTATTGTGCGCCCCTGTAATCCCTTTAAGGTGCTTATTTCATAACTCCCTTCAGAGGGGCAGGTGTGGATTATTTAAGCTTTACAAAATCAGATACAGCAACACAAACAATCAAATAATACAAACGATACATGAGCAAGGTAACAATCAAAAGCCTGAAGGAACTGGAGCAGTACGAAGGAAAAGAAATGGGGGTGTCGGAATACCACACCATTACCCAGGAGCAGATAAACAAGTTTGCAGATGCCACGCTGGACCACCAGTGGATACACCTGGATGCTGAGCGAGCCAAAACGGAAACTCCCTTCAAAGCGACCATCGCGCACGGTTACCTGACCGTGTCGCTGCTGCCTTACCTGTGGCACCAGATTACCGCTATCGAGAACCTGAAAATGCAGGTGAACTACGAGATAGAAAGCCTCCGCTTTAACCAAGCCGTGACGGTAGACAGCCAGGTACGGCTGCGGGCAAAACTGCTTTCTGTGAAAGACTTGCGCGGTATTGCCAAAGCAAGGCTGGAAGTAACCATGGAGATTGAAGGGAGCAAAAAACCTGCTTTCACGGGCATCATCACTTTCCTCTATCACTTCAACGATTAAATTACATTACGCTGTCCGGGGAGGCTGTGTATGTTGCTGAATGAACTGCTGCATCCGCTCATAGTGAGAGCCTTTCCAGTACACCCGGTTACAGCTGTCACACTGGAAAAATTCATCAAAGTATAGTTTGGTTTTGGGAGGCAGCTGCGCCACCACAGCTTCTTTTGAAACCTCCTTGATGTTACCGTTACAGGCCATGCAGCGGGTAAAGGGGGTAAAATGGCGCTGCAGGTTGAAATAATTCACCACTTCTGCCAGCTGCTCCTCCAGGTGCTGCGAGCGCAGCCAGTAGCCCCACCGGATGGTTTTCTGCTTTAGCAGGCCAACATCCCGTGTCAGCACAATACGTTCTTCCGTTGCGGCAATGTTTGCAATGGTTCTGTCGGAGTAGTCGTTTTCATAACAGGTATCGAAGCCGAGCATCCGCAAAGCCCTGACCAGCTTGCCCAGGTGCACATCCAGTACAAAGCGTTCCGGAGTGGGAGGCTTTGCCTGCAGGGAAAAGCCTCCCGGCCAGTTTTGATTTGCATCAGCCGGGTATACGGCTACCTTGTCATGGGCTTGCAAAGGATAGGAAAAAGGAACAGGCAGGTCATTTACTAAAATAACACCCACCTCCGGGTGGGGAACCCCAATGGCTTCAATGGCATCTTTCACAGCTGGAGTACCTGTAAACCTGTACTGCGCCATCCTGTTTTTTCCTGAAAGCGCAGGAAAATCACACAGGCTGCCGAAAAACTCAAATGTCGCTGTTGCCTTCATACCATATAAGCTGTAGCGAGTGCACTACCTCATTTTCTTACGGATAAAAGGTAATGAGTTTTCCTGTTGCTGTTATAGGCAAAAAAGTCGCGCTAGCTCTAGCGCGACTTTCATATAAATTCAAATCTTCAGATGCTTGAAACAAAAGCCTTGTTATTCGGCCTCTACAGCATCATAAACCACTACCTTCGACCAAAGAGAAGAGCATTCTTCTACAAACTGCTTGTGTACAGGATGCACCTGGTAAGCTTCCTGATCCTCCAGCGTGTCGAATATCAACAGCCATGAGAGGGCGTATCCTCTTTCAATAACATCCCTGTTTGTGGTGGCCGGTACCCCAATGTGCAGGGTGCGGATACCTTCAATGGACTTCATCTTTTTCAGCCCTTCAAGCAGTTTATTTTTATCCTCTTCCGACTCAGCATTTTTTAGCCAGAAAAAAACGTGGTGTACGAACATAGCTTTATTTTTTGATGATTTTTAGTTTCTGAGTAACCTCTATAGCTACTCTTTACATCTGAAAATTAGCATTTATAACCGCTTATAACAAATTAACTTCTTTTAATTACAACTCTTAGAGGCTGTTTTGATTTTATTTAGATAATTTCTTAAGCATGATGTGTATCATGGTAATCTGTATCATGGTCTCGGCTGACTTGGTGCTGCGTTCATAGTCCTTGG
>NZ_BAAGXV010000060.1:0-18571 GCF_054779655.1 Pontibacter brevis | reverse complement strand
CACACAGTTCATTAGGTGACATAACGCCGGAAGAGTGGGTAAAAAAGAATATAGTGAAACCCGAATTCTCTACTTTTGACCGGCCCTAAAAATGGGAGGAGCTCAGTTAAAGATTTTTTCAACTTTCAAATGGCCAACTTTCAGGGAAGTCTACACCACGCCTTCAGAATCCGCTCCGCCGTCTTCACCGGGTCGAGGTGGGCGTAGATTGCCGTGTTGCCCGTTGCCGTGTGCCCTAAGAGCAGCTGAGCCAGTTCATAGTCCGCAGCCTCCCTTATCCTAGTGGCAGCCGTATGGCGCGCGCTATGGCTGGAGATGACCTTGTGCAGGGGCTTCATCTCTTCCGTCACATGCCCGTTCTTGATCGTCTCCACCGCCACCATGCGCTTGAGCCCAGCCGCCTCCGCTGCTTTCTTCAGCCGCTTGTTATACTCTGTCAGGTTGGGTGTACCGGTGCGGGCAGCCCGTGGGACCGGCACCATCTTGTACTGATGGAAGAGCTTCGCACCCAAGGGAGGCAATGGAACCAGTACCGGCTGCCCTGTTTTCCCCTGCCGCTTCCTAAAGCACTGCACCGCGTCCCATAGGATGGGGTGTTCAGCTCAATCAGGTGGTTCTCCGTGAGGGTTGAGAGGTCACCCCACCGGAGAGCCAGCTGGCAATCGAGCACAAAGGCGTGCGCCGCCTCCTGCAGCTGCATGTCCTCATAAGTATGATTGGCCAGCTTCAGCACCTCTGCCCATGAGAGGTCCGGCTTCAGCTTTTGGCTATTGAAGGTGTTGCGCAGCCAGTGGTGCTAATGGGGCAGCCCCGCCTCCTTCAGGGCCACCTTCCAGGCCTGCAGATGTTTTCCTACGGTAGAGTCCTGCACCCCGGCATCCTCATACAGGTACTCCAGGTATTCATGCCATACCTTCTCTGTCAGGTCCCTGGGGTGCAGGCCAGGGCGGAAGTTCTCCAGGTGCCCGGCCACCTGCTTGAACTTCCGGGCGTAAGAGTCGGTGACCTTCTTGCCCCCTACCTGTTGCCGTTCCTTGTACTTCTCGGCAAAGGCCAGCAGGATCTCGGGAGCAGTCTGTGCCTGCCCCTCCAGCTTCTGCTTCCGCAGGGGCCTGAGGACTCTGCGCAGGTCATCGCCGGAGGGTACCTGCTCCCGGTCCATCATCTCCCGAAACTCGCTCTGCACCCGCAGCTTCAGGCGCTCAAGGCGTGCGTTAATCTCCTTGTGATAGTCATGAGAGCCGCGCACCTCCTGCGGTTGGGGTTTTCCAGTCTTTGGCCTTCAGCGTCTCGCCAGTGGCCTGCCGGAGCCTTGCTACGCCGTCACAGTGCACATCCATATAGAGGGAGCGCGTGCCTTTTTTACTTTCTTTCGTATGCAGGTAGAGTCGGATGGAAATCATAAAAAAGTGGTGTGCCGTTTTTAATCCGTAAAGTGTGCCGCGAGAATGTATAAAACGGCATCAAATCCTGTTATCTGATATGAAGCTAAATGTACAGCAAAGGGCTAAAACAATAAAGCCAGACAACATTTTGTTATCTGGCTTTATAAGGGCTGTGGGCCCACCTGGAATCGAACCAGGCACCTACTGATTATGAGTCAGTTGCTCTAACCGAATGAGCTATAGGCCCGTTCCCTTAAAAGGCATGCCTTTCTTTGATTTGGGAGTGCAATTTTACATATTTGCATTCAATATTTCAAACAGAAACGAAAATATTTTTTAAGTGGATCTGACTCAAATAAAGAATATAATCTTCGACCTGGGGGGTGTGATCATCAATCTCAACTATAACAAGAGCATCGAAGAGCTGCAGAAACTGTGCAAAGAGAACTGTAGCATTGCCTACAGCCAGAAAGAGCAGAGCAAACTGTTCGACATGTTCGAAACTGGAGCCAGTTCCCCTGAAGAGTTCCGCCGTGAATTACGCGCCGCCTATGGCATCACAGCCCCTGACGAGGAAATTGATGCTGCCTGGAACGCCATGCTGCTGGACATCCCGCAGGAGCGCATTGACCTGTTGCTGAAGCTGGGCAAAAAGTACCGCATCTTTTTGCTGAGCAACACCAATGCCATCCACATGAAGCGTTTCAACGAGATTGTGGCGCACAGCTTCACTATCCCGAGCCTGGACTCGCTGTTCGAGCAAAGCTATTACTCCCACCTCATCGGGAAGCGCAAACCGGATGCAGCAGTTTTTGAACAGATTCTGGCCATGAACGGCTTAGAGAAACAGGAAACGCTGTTTATTGACGACAGCATTCAGCACATTGAAAGCGCCAACAAAGTAGGGCTGAACACGCTCCACCTGCAGCCGCCACTTACAATTAACGAGGTTTTTAAAGATGTCATTGTCTAAGCAGAAGCGCACGTACACCCTCCACCTGCTGCTTTTCTGTATTACGCTTGTCACCACGACCATTGCAGGTACAGAATGGCGTTTTGGCAAGCTTTTCTTTATTGGGCCGGAGGGCTTCGACTGGACAGGCACCATTACGTGGGCAGAGTTTGCAGGGGGGCTTTATTTTTCCTTACCCTTTTTAGGAGTGCTGACGGTGCATGAATTTGGCCACTACTTTACCGCCAGGTACTACCGCACAAACGTCACGCTGCCTTATTACATCCCCCTGTGGTTTGGCATTTCCTTCTCGCTGGGTACCATGGGAGCCTTTATCCGGATAAAAGAGCGCATCTATTCACGGCAGCAGTTTTTTGACATTGGCATTGCCGGCCCACTGGCAGGTTTTGTAGTAGCAGTTCCGCTGCTTTTTTATGCCTTTACGCACCTCCCACAGCCGGAATACATTTTCAGCATACACCCCGAATACAAGCGCTTCGGGCTGAATTATGCCCAATATGTGTACCAGGAGGGGCTGGGAAGTTTTTCGCTGGGCAAGAACCTGTTGTTTGTGGCATTCGAAAAGTTTGTAGCAGACCCGGAACTGGTACCGAACAAGTACGAGGTGATTCATTACCCGTTGGTATTTGCTGGTTACCTGGCGCTATTTTTCACGGCGCTCAACCTGATGCCTATCGGCCAGTTAGACGGAGGGCACGTGCTGTACGGCCTGATAGGTTACAGACGTTTTAACCGCCTCTCTCCTTTCTTTTTCACGCTGTTTATTCTCTATGCCGGGCTTGGCATTATCTCACCTCATACAGAGCCTGTGTGGGCAGAGGAGCTGTTGGTGGTGTTTGCCCCTTTTACCTATTGGGCATTGTGGAAAATCTTAGATGACAGGCGGAAGGGCCTTGCCGCTTCTATGGGCCTGCTGTTGCTCCAGTACAGCTTTTCAGAGCTACTTCCTGAATACGCAGGTTATATCTGGATGTGGACCTTTTACATCCTGTACCTGCTGTTTGTGCTGAAGCCGGCAACACCCAAATTGCTGTACACGCTCTACCTGACAGCCTTTGTTGTGCTGGTACAGGTACTGATTGCCTTTGCGTTCCCGGAGGCGGATGGCTACAGTGGCTGGCTTGTATTTGGCCTGCTGCTCTCCCGGGTGATGGGAATCTTTCATCCTTCCTGCCCGGACGAACGGCCACTCACACCACTACGCAAGGTGCTGGGAATACTGGCCTTCGTTATTTTCTTTCTCTGCTTCAGCCCCTCGCCTTTCATCATCGAATAAAACAAAGAAGCCATCCCTTGCAGGATGGCTTCTTTGTTAGTGATAATACAAAGGTTAAAACTACTTTGTCAGTATCATGCGGTTGGTGAACACTTTGTCGCCAGCCTCTACACGATAGATGTATGTTCCGCCTGGCAGGTTACCCGCCTCGAAGTCTACTGAATAGTTACCGGTTTTCAGCGTTTCCGCAACCAGCGTTTTTACTTTCTTGCCTAATACGTCATACACTGCTACCTGTACCGGTCCGTCCTGTGGCACTACATACGTAATGGTTGTTCTGCCGGAGAAAGGATTTGGATAGCTGAAAACACGGTCCTCTGCCTTGACAGCAGCAACAGCCGCTGAACTGCTTGAAGCTGAAAGCGGCTGTGTAGCAGCATTCCATTGTGCGTGCGTACGTGTAATGATGACTGCGAAATCAGCACGGGTTACATCCTGCAGGGGTTTGAAGGTGGCATGCAGGGTTGGCTCCAGGTCGTAAGCCCCCTGTGTCAGGGAGTAATAGGCGTTTATCAGGTTCAGCTCCAGCGCCACACTCACGTATCCTTCCAGTCCGGCAGGGATATCGGCAGCATCCTCAATTTCATAGCTGGTACCGTTCACTTCTACAGTCGGTGTTTTACCGTTACGCTCCAACGCAAACTCCTGCAAGCCCAAGGCCTGCACCAGCGAGTAAGACAACTCAGCACGGTTTACCTTTCCGTTAGGTGAGAACTTACCTGCAGCTACAGGTAACATAATACCGTTAAACTGATGGCCCAGGTCGCGTAAAGCACCTCCCCTGGCTACAATCGACTCCGCCAGCAGGTTTCTCTCCCTCACATCTGTTAATGTAAACGAGCCATCAACAGGCAGGAACTGACGAATGCCCTCGCCCATCATCAGGTAATCAGCCAAATCAATGCGCTTCAGAAGTTCATCTGGCTTATAGCCGCCGCCAGAAAGACCATCGGCTAAACGGGCACTCACAGCCATTTTGATAGAGGCCTCTGCCGGGTGCCCGGCAATATCGTTAAGCCCTGTCGTACCTGCTGCTTTCATCATATTCACTACCCCGCTTATCTGCTCCGGGAAAGCTACCCCGTTCAGGCCTGATATTTCAGCTGTCCAGGTACCTGCTTCAGGAGAGGCCACGGCAACACCACGGTCATAGCTCAGGGCAAACAACACCGGGATACCGGCACTTGTTCTCACACCGCTTGGCGAAATCAGGGACAACCTTACCGGGTTACCTGTTTCTCCCTCAACACCTTCTGTTCTGATTTTGGCCTCTAAACCGGTTGTACCTTCTGCCACGTTGAAAGTATAAGTATTGGTAGCAGGAGTGGCAGGGTTATAGTCAATCGTGAAGTTCTCAGAGACGGTGTTTGTATTCACATTGCTGTTGAACGTACGGCTCAGGTTGAGCGTGGATCCGTAAGGAGCAGCAGCTCTGAAAGCTCTGTCGATGGCAGCATAAGCATTTACGTAACCAGCACCTACTTCCCATGCCGCACGGTTGGGAACGTTAGTAGCTGTTTGCTGCAGTATCTCTTTAACCTGGGCTACTGTAAGCGAAGGGTTTGCATCCAGCAGGAGGGCAACAATACCTGCCACATGCGGGGCTGCCATAGAGGTGCCGCTTTTATGGGTATAGTAAGGTACATGTGCCGGGTCCATGGCATCAATGTCTTTCTGAGCAGAAAGGGTTGTAAGTGGCTCCGTTACTTTCGCAGAAATGATGTCTACGCCAGGAGATGTTACCGTTGGGCGGTCTTCCCAAGTGAAAGTCTGACCATCCAGTGTAAAAGAACCGCCTTTGCCTTTGATGCCTCTGGAAGAGAAGCTTGCCAGGCGGCCAGCCTTATCGCCGGCAGCCACTGCAATAACCCATGGTGCTTTTTTATACTTACCAGTTATAGTGCCGGACCCCGGACCAGAGTTACCTGCCGAGAACACCACCACAATGTTGCGGTCAACGCAGCGCTTTGTAGCCAGTGTAATAGGGTCTGCAGGATTTACTTCTGTACCTGTGTCGCTGGTAGTACCGAAAGAATTGGTGATAACGCGGATGTTGTACTGCGCCTGGTTGATGATAGCATAATCAAACCCCGATAGCACATCCAGCAGCAATAGTGCGGCTCCTGAACCATAGCCTACCAGACCAGCACCCGGTGCTACACCTTCATACTTGCCTGATGATGCCTGTCCTGTACCGCCTACAATACCGGCTACGTGCGTTCCGTGGCCACCAGCAGCGTCGGTGTTCGGCACATTTTCCATCGGAGTGTAAGGAAGAATACCGGATACAGAATTCAGGTTAGTGGCAGCCGTTACGTTTTGTACCAGGTTCTTGCCGAACTGCAGGTCAGGGTGTGTTCCGTCAACGCCGCTGTCATTAACCAGTACGCCGATGCCTTTTCCGGAAACAGGAAAGCCACCATTCTGAGAAGTGAACGCCAGCTCGTTTCGTGCTTTGTCTACACCTGTCAGTTCAGTGGCGCCATCACTTTCGTATTGCAGCGACTCGTTCAGGTAAAGGGACAGTACCCTTGGGTTCTCTGCCAGTGCCTCCACCTGCGAAGCGGTGGCCACTACGCCGGCTATAGGAAGGGCTCTTAAAGTTAATCCTTGTACAATACCAGCCTGCGTAAGTGCTGAGATATCCAACAGGGATGGGGCTCCTTCTCCTTTGAAGGTGACAACTACTTCTACAGGGGTAATTCTGTCGGTAATAGCTGCTTTGAGTTTTGAGTCGACGAAGGCCTGTGCAAAAGCCTGGCTTACCGTCAGCATGCAGAAAGCAACAGCGATTAGAATTTTTCTCATAAGGTTGGAGGGTAAAATTGTGACATAAAATGCTTTAGGTGAGAATAAAGTCTAAATACGAGTTTCCCCCGGAGCGGATTTAAACCATTCTAATATAAATTTTACATATAACCCTATTATTCTGCTTTTACCCAATTATATAGGTTTCCCTGTATACAGATCAAAACAGACAGGATAACCTATCCTATCTATCAGTGTGCATTGGCAGAGCAGGAATTCAATTTGGCACAAAAACAAAAAAAGGTAGAAAGGCGCGTGCCTCTCTACCTTTTTTGTTGTTACGACTGCTTTACTATATGCCTGCGCAGTTGTTTAGCCCTGGTACGCCAGGATACCACCCAGCAGGTTTCGCACATTGCTGAAACCCTGCTGCTGAAGAAATGCCTTGGCGTTTGCAGAGCGGGCACCGGAGCGGCACTGCACAATTACTTCCTGGTCCTTGTAATCCTCTATGTCGTCGAGGCGCTGTGGCAGGGTGCCAAGCGGGATGTTTTTAGCGCCGGCTATATTGGCTTCTCGGTACTCCCAATCCTCCCGTACATCTATTATGATGGGAGTCTCTCCCTTGTTCAGGCGCTCCTTCAGTTCTTCTGCAGTAATGTCTTGTGATGAAGTAATCATAGTTTAGTCAGTATTAGTTTTTTGTTGACAATTGCTTTTCTTGTTTGAATACGCAAAGTATACAGTCCTGGTGCCAGGTGGCGCAGGTTAATTGGCTGCGCTGGTCCGGCAAAGGCCTGGCTGTATACCTTCTTCCCGGTAACATCGAAAACAGTTACCTGCTCGTAAGGCTCGTTGATAAATACCTCCCCTCCGGATGGGTTAGGGAACACACGCATGCTGGCTGCGGCTAACTCATCTTCTATCCCCAGAGGGGTCTCCCCCACCAGCACCGGGCGCATCATGATGGCCCCTTCCAGCGCTGTTTCGCCGGCCCAGCCACCTGATGGAGTATAAGTGAAACGGCGGCCTGTAGCACGCTCATTTTTATCGAAACCAATGTTCACATAGGTGTTTCCTCCCTGCGACCAGCCGATATAAAAGCTTCCCTCTACTGGTATCAGCTTGGAAAGCTGCACCTCATAAAATTCGTTAAGGGTATCGGCGTACTGTATCTGGAAACTCTGCTGATGGAGCGTTTCCCCCGGCAGGCTATCCTGGTCAGCCCATATTTTGAATATAAGGGAAGAACCGGCAAGGTTCCTGCCGACGCGCGGGAAATAGACTCGAAAGCCGCTAAGCTGGTCTGGCTCATTCAGATCGAAACGCTGGGCCACCTGCACGTTTCCAGTGCCTAAAAAGCTGAAGCCTGCCTCTGCTGTTCCATCGTCGTAAGCGTAGTAATCGGAGAAATTGGTCTTGCGCTCTGTACTGTCATTGGCACGTTGCTGCGGGTCAGGTTCTCTGGTATCAAGCTGAATGTGGTGCACCAGGGCAAAAGGCCCACTCGCTGGCAGTTGTACACCTTCCAGGGTGGGGCTGCCTGTTACCTCATACTGGCGGGCAGCGGCCGGAATAAGTGCCTGCCCCCGCAAAAAAGTAACCTCCGAAGCCTGGTTCATGCTTCGGACAGTACCGGTCCAGCTGATAGCACCTGGTAAGTCACCTAGGTTATTCAGCGTTGCCCGCACCTCTTCGGCCAGCTCGCCTGTGGGGTTTGCCCTGAATTGCCGGGCAGGCATGGCAGTATAATGCTTCAGTAACTTGCTCACGCCCTCACTAATGGCTATGTCGCGGGTGGTGTTCTGCCCTTTGCGGCGGTTTCTGTCAAGTTCTATATAGTCCAGGTTCCAGACATCGGCCAGTCCGTTGCGTAGCCCTACATTCCGGAACCGGAACTGAAAATCGTTGTGAAAGTAGCGGGGCTCCAGCACCCCCACAAACACCTGCGCAAAATCTGTAACGTTGCCAACAGCAGGCTGCCGCCACACCTCTCGCCAGGTGCCGGCATTATCCCTGAACTCCAGCTGCAGGTAACGCAGGTTGCTCTCTGTCCGGTCCGGCACATCACCTATTCCTCCAGACTGCCAGTAAAAGCTGAGGTAAACGGAGTCGCTCGGGCTGAGGCCACCCAGCAGGATAGCTGCTGAAGTAAGGGTATCAGAAGCCCCGGCGCTTAACGTACCCGGTGCATAAGGTTGCCCGGCAGCATTCAGCCCATCGAAAGAGGCAACATTGATTGTGATTGGTTCAAACGCAAAACGGTTGTTGATGTACACGCCGCCATTCTGCCAGCGTGCCGGGTTGGGTACCACGGCGGCAGCAGCAAAGTCGTCGAAGAAAGGTAGTGAGACCGCTGCAGTGGCTGCCTTACGTAAGGGTTGTACCGTGTGAAGAGGCTGGCGGGCTTCCTGTTGCAGTGGCTGCAGTATGGCCTGTGCCATGCTTGCTACCCCACTCCAGAGAGAGAAAAGAATAAATACCAGCGTTTTTCTCATGTTCCTGCTTTATAGCTACAACGAAAGCGCCCGCCATTTCTGGCAGGCGCTTGTCCTGTTTTCTTTTAGAAATCAATCAATGCCCGACACAGGCTCCTCACCGGCTACCCAAAGGTCTACCAGCTCACCCACCCGGATCTTGGCGCCTACCTCGGCAAAAGGGCGCTGCTTCAGCACCGTGCCATCCGGTTCATTGCTTCCCTGCACGTAAATGATAGTACCAATCTGAAGCCCCTGCCCTACCAGCAGCACCGATGCCTCATCTACTGGCATGCCCACTACTTCCGGCACCTCAAACTCTGTATTACCTAATCCGTCCCCCACATGGAGATCTACCACGGAGCCTTTCGGGATCATTTCGCCGGGTTTAACTTCTTTGCCGTTCACAAACTGCTTCAGCACAGCGTTCTGCTGCAGGTCCGGCACCAGCGTAATCTTTCCCTTCTTCAGGTCGTAGCTTTTCAGGATGAGTTCCGCGTTCTTCACCGAACCGTCAATCAGCTTTGGCATCTTGATCATCGGCGGGTTCTTCATGTTCACGCTGATGTAGATCTTGCGGTTTTCCTTTACACTTGCGTCCGGCGCAGGGTCCTGCGTCAGGATGGTGTAAGGTGCCAGGTTGGAGTTATAGGTGGAGTCGTTGATAAAGTAACGGAGGTTACGCTCTTCCAGCAGTTCCTCCGCATCCGCCAACTGCATTCCCTCTATACGGGGCACTGCGATGCTCTCACCATGGTTTGTAGTGGAGGGCAGGTAGAAATAAAAGAAGCCGACTACCAGGGCCACCATCACAACTGCCATCAGCAGCAGGTGTATGAGCACACTTAAAAAGGAATTTGCTTTGAACATGATATTTCCGGATTGTTAAACTACCTGACTTTTCTCTTGTTGTTGCTGTTTTTCAGGATATCTAACGATGTACTTTTAACTTTCTAACTTTATTTTTTCAACCGATAATATATAGCTTGTTGGTGACAACACCAACAAAGGTCCCTACCATGTCATTCCGAGCAAGGCGGGAAATCTGAATTATTTTAATCCTTTTGTATCAGCTCTCTCCTATTGTCGGGATCACAGCAATCAATACTTTATTGCATCACTTTCATCCTGTTACGCTCAATGCCGAACTGCAGAATGCGGTTGATAAAGTCGTATGGTTTATACCCGTTGATGGCTGTCTGGTGGAAAATGCAGGTGGCCGGTGTCATGCCCGGAAGGGAGTTCACCTCTATGATAATAGTCTCCACCTCGTCATTCTCCAGCACACGCACAAACGCATCGATGCGGGCGTACCCTTCGATCTGCAAAATCTGCGCCACACGCTTCAGGTCTTCCTTCACCTTATCTGATATCTCCTGCCGGCGCTGCGGGTCAGCAGCATAACGTGCCGGGGTAATGTTCTGGCCTTCGCCAGCCAGGAACTTCTCTTCTAAAGAAAGTACTTCACCCTCCGCCAACGCTTCTGAAGCCTCAAACACCTCATAATCCACGGTACCATCCGGGCCATACTTGGTTAAGAGGCCACCTGTTATCTCTAAGAAGTGCTTTGCGCCATTTCTGGAAATCAGTGTCTCCACCAGGAAACCGGCTTTGTTAGGGAATTCTTCTTTGAAGCCAAGCGATAAGGTGCGGGCACACTCCGTATCCAGCTCCTCTATCTCCCGGAACATGAGCGTACTGAAGGCCTCCAGTTCCTGCCGGTTCTTGATCTTCTTCACGGCAGAGCTACAGCCATCGTCGGCCGGCTTGGCGATGAACGGATACGGAAACTCTGCCTCAATGCCCAGGAAGAACATTTCTTTATCCTTCAGCCAGTCCTCTTTTAAAGCCATCTGGTGCTTCGCCACCGGCACGCCATGCTTGGCGAGTATCTCGTTGGTCTCGTACTTGTTAATCGTAATGCGGGAAGAGCGGATGCCGGAGCCGTTGTACGGCAGGTGCAGTTTCTCCAGTTCTGTCTGCAGGGCACCATCCTCACCCGGCCGGCCGTGCAGCGCAATGAACACCGCATCCACCAGGTTTTTGAGCTGCGCGTACGAAATACGCTGCGGCTCCTGCAGGCTGCGGCCGGTGTACTTACGCGTGATACCCTCGGCCTCTTCTATGATCTGTGCCAGCACCGGGTGCGGCTTACCACCCTGCTCAAAATGCTGTATTTTCTCTTTCACATCGTCTGCATTATCCTTCAGCATGATGTTGACAGGTATGGTGTACAGGCGATGCGCTTCGTTGCTGCCCGTCAGGAAGATAGGTAGCGGTTCATATTTTGTAGAGGATGAAAGCTTTTCATAAATATTACGGCCGCTCTCCACAGAAATATGGCGTTCTGAGGAGTATCCGCCCATGATCACACCCACCCGAATCTTTTCCTGGCGGTGCGCCTGCTCATCCCGTATCGCGCCGTCCAGCTGCTGCAGCAGTCGTGTCAGCTTTACCGTATCCTTGCCAGACTTCAGGCGCTCTGCCACCGAGGTACGGATAATGTAAGTCAGGAACTGCGAAGGGTTCAGGCCGATTTCGGCTGCCTGGTGGAAGAAGAACGACGATGGCAGCATGCCCGACGTGGTGTTCGGGTCGTTCAGGAATATCTCACCGCTTTCTGTGATAAAGCCATCCAGGCGGGCATACACGTTAAAGCCGAAGTTCCTGAACAGCTTGCTGCAGGCCTGCCGGATTTCCTGAATCTGCTCAGTTGGCAGGTTGATAGGCGTAATCTTACGGCTCAGGCCCGGCAGGTATTTGGAGCGGTAATCGAACACCTCGCTGCCTTTCACGATTTCTGTTGGCGGCAGTGCCAGCGGCTTGCCAGTTTCATCCTGCACCACAATGCACGAAAACTCTTTGCCCTGGATGAAGGCTTCTACCAGAATCTGCTGCTCGTGCTCTATGTTCGTCAGGGTGATGCTCTCGGTGTCAGAGTTGCTGAATGTCTCGTTGATGTGGCGCAGCAAATCTTCCGGGTGATAGAGGATATTACCATCCTGCAGGAGCACCGGCATCCCGATTCCTTCCCGAATATCCACCAGCTGGCGCATGCTGCCTACCTGCTTCTCCTCGTCCAAAGCCTGCCACTGGCGCTTCTGGATGGTTTTGGTGAAGAAGCTGCGTTCCACGCCTGCCTCAAATTGGGCAAAATCGTTTTCTTTGATGATGGATACACCAATAGAGGAACCCTGGTGGGGTGCTTTCAGCACGAGCGGGAGGCCCAGCCTTTCTACCAGTTGCTCAAATATTTTTCCGCGTTTGGCCCGGTCAGACCAGTCGCTGTACTGTATAATGCTATAGTCGGGGGTAGGGAAACCGTGCTGCTTCAGCATTTCCTTCTGTGCAGCCTTGTCGATGCCTATGGCTGAGGGCAAAATACCGGAGCCCGAGTAAGGGATATGGTACCACTCCAGCAAACCCTGTATACTGCCGTCTTCGCCATAAGGGCCATGCAACGCCAGGAATGCAAAATCGAAGTGCTGTTTGAACTCGTGCGGCATCAGGCGCCTGCCTGCTTTGGCAATAATGGCATCCTGCTCAGCAATACTCAGTTCGCCCAGCGATTCCACGTAAATCTGCAGGCCGTGCTCCGTCTCCGGCAAGGCCTCCACCGGCGGATAAAAGTCCCGGATGGTGCCTTTGTAAATGTACTGCCAATCGAGCAGTATAAAATTGCCCAAGCTGTCTACAAAAACGGGAACTGCCTCAAACAGCGCCTTATCTAAATTATCATAAACCGTACGGCCTCCAGCAAACGAAATCTCACGCTCACGCGACGGCCCACCGAAAATTATTCCTACTTTCATTCTTGCAAAGGTAACAAATTTAGCCACTACTTCTGCAAAGCCAGTTGCTTGAGAGGCTAACGTTTTTACATGTTTTAATCGTTTATTTTCAGAAGCTTTGAGCAAATAAAAAAGACTTTCTGCTTTTATTCTGTTTGCAAGTCAGCTTCTATACCGGTGCTTTTCCTGCTCCTGCCCTCCCGGCGCTAAGGATTTTTCGCTTATGTTGTGCCTGCGTCTTTCTGATAACCCCGTTATCTGACGTTCTCCTACCCCTTGTGAACCCTGCTCTGCCTATAAACTCACGCTCTTTTCTACGGCTTATATCTAATTTACTATATTTGCTACAGCAACAAAAATTTCTAATTAACGAACAACGAGTATCGGATAACGAAACCCAATTTACTTCATGAAAACCATAGACCAGTATAACTTTGCCGGAAAAAAGGCATTGGTGCGCGTGGATTTTAACGTGCCGCTCGACGAAAATTACCGCATCACCGACGATAACCGCATCAGAGCGGCAGTACCTACCATCCAGAAAATTCTCAACGACGGTGGCGCTGTCATCCTGATGTCGCACCTTGGACGCCCCAAAGGTGGTCCGGAGGAAAAATACTCGTTGACGCACCTGGTGCAACGCCTGAAGGACGAGTTCAATACCAACGTGCTGTTTGCCAACGACTGCGTAGGTCCGGAGGCTGCCACGCTGGCACATGCCCTTAAACCAGGCGAAATCCTGTTGCTGGAGAACCTTCGTTTCTACAAGGCCGAGGAGAAGGGTGATCCTGATTTCGCAAAAGAGCTTGCCAGCCTGGGAGATGTGTATGTAAACGACGCTTTCGGAACAGCCCACCGCGAGCATGCCTCCACCGCCGTGGTAGCCCGCTACTTCCCGAACGACAAAGTGATGGGTTACGTGATGCAGGCCGAGCTGGACAATGCCCGCCGCGTACTTGAGAACGTGGAGCGCCCTTATACTGCTATTATGGGTGGTGCCAAAATATCTGATAAAATCCTTATCATCGAGCGCCTGCTGGACAAGGTAGATAACCTGATAATTGGCGGCGGCATGTCCTATACCTTCATCAAAGCGGATGGTGGCACAATTGGCTCCTCCCTGGTTGAGGAAGATAAAGTAGAGCTGGCTGCCAGATTGATTGCAATGGCCCGTGAGAAAGGCGTGCAACTGATGATTCCGGTAGACTCTGTGATAGCCGATGCTTTCAGCAACGACGCCAACGTGGATATCTGCCTGAGCCACCACATTAAGCCAATGTGGATGGGACTGGACATAGGCCCTAACGCCCGCGAAGAGTATGCCGCCGTTATCACGAATTCAAAAACAATTCTTTGGAACGGACCGATGGGCGTATTCGAGATGTCTAACTTCTCGGTAGGCACACAGGCTGTGGCTGAAGCAGTGGTAGAGGCAACCCGCCGTGGCGCCTACTCCCTGATTGGTGGTGGTGACTCTGCTGCTGCCGTGAACCAGTTGGGCTACGCTGATCGTGTGTCTTATGTATCAACCGGTGGTGGTGCGCTGCTGGAGTATATGGAAGGTAAAACGCTTCCGGGTGTTGCCGCCATTGAGCGCAATGATTACTAAAACTGCTCCATTATATAAAAGAGGTTAAGAAAATCCCCTGCTGCTGAAGAGCGACAGGGGATTTTCTTGTTGTGAGATAGAATCAGCATGCCATTTACATTTTCTCATCCAGCCATTGTTTTGCCGGGCTATTACCTTCCCCAACGTTGGCGCTCTTTAACAGGGCTGATTGCTGGCAGCGTAGCTCCTGACTTCGAAATGTTTTTCCGGATGAAAGCCCTGATCGTTTTCAGCCACACGTGGCACAGCGTTTTCTGGTTAAACTTACCCCTGGCCATTGTGCTTGCTTTTCTGTTTCACCTTGTCGTACGCAATCCTCTCATCAATCATCTCCCCTTATTTCTGAGGCAGCGGCTAAACTACTTCAAAAGCTTTGACTGGACATTCTATTACAGGCAACACGCCTGGGTAGTAGTCGCTTCCATACTTGTAGGCATTGCCTCCCATTTCTTCTGGGACAATTTTACACATGAATATGGCTTTTTTCTCCATTTGTTTCCGGTATTGGCAGAAGATGTGACATTGGGGGCTTACCAGATTCCGGTTTATTTTTTCCTGCAAATTTTGTTTTCGGTTATCGGAGGACTTGTAGTGCTTTATGCCTTGCTCCGCCTCCCAACAGGAAACACCCCTGCATCCAGCCGCCAGATGCTTTGGTACTGGCTCGTGGTAGTGGCAGCAACTTTTATCTTGACCGCCGTCAGGTACATGACCGGTTTAAACTTCAGCTATTTTCCGAATGTGATTGTGGTTTTAATTTCCGCCGGACTTGTTGGTTTGCTCCTGGCATCCTTCATTTTCAAAGGCAGCCAATAGCTTAACCTTCGCACAAGACAATCGTTTCCTGCTTCGGTTGACTGAGCAGAAAGATAAGAGGCCGCTCCATTTGCAAGGAGCGGCCTCTTATTGTATTAATCTACTTTATTAGTCTACCAGCACAACTACTTTTCCGTTGGTTTTGCGGGTTTCTACCTGCTCGTGTGCTTTGGCCATGTCTTCGAAAGCAAAGGTGTATGCTACATGGGCTTTCAGATGGCCCTGCTCCAGCAGGTCTGCCAGTTTTGCCATGTCTTCGCCACTGGAATGAACAAGGTAGCTCTTGGCTTCAATGTTTCTTTTACTGGCTTCCTCCTGCACTCCTTCTTTTGCACCGCCCAGTATCGAGATGATTCTGCCACCGTCTTTCATTGTTTTCAAAGACCGGCGCGTGTTTTCTTCCCCAAGCGAGTCAAGCACAATGTCCACGTCCTTTACCACATCCTCCACATTTTCTGTTTTATAGTCGATGGCCTCATCTACGCCAATAGACTTTAAAAAATCATGGTTCCCGGCAGAGGCGGTGCCAATCACATAAGCTTTAAAGAACTTGGCAATCTGCACGGCAAAGTGTCCTACGCCACCCGCCGCTGCATGAATGAGCACCCGCTGTCCAGGCTGTACATCAGCCTCGTTTACCAGCACCTGCCAGGCAGTAAGGGCTGCTAAAGTAGCGGCAGCGGCTTCCTCATGCGAAATGTTGGCAGGTTTATGCGCCAGGTGAGCCTCCGGGGCTGCCACATACTCGGCATAGGCTTTTCCGTTACCAGGGAAGTTGACCATGCCGAATACCTCATCTCCCGCTTTAAAGTACTCTACTTCTTCGCCCACGGCCTCTACAACCCCTGATATGTCCCAGCCTACTATCACGTCATCACTCTCTTTCAACTGGTTATAGAACGCCTTGCCATCACGCGTTTTAGTGTCCACGGGGTTAATGCTGATAGCTTTTACTTTCACCAGCACCTCGTTTTTCTGAGGCACTGACTTTTCAATCTCTTTTATCTGGAATTTATCTACGCCTCCCGGCTCAGGTAATACAATTGCTCTCATGTGTATTGCTTCTTTGTTTTGATTACTTCAATCTTACATAAACCTGACACAGGGCAAAAGGTTTGGCCATAAGCCGGGCATGCAAAGCTGGATACCCTTAAGCAACTTATATTCAGACAATACTGCTCAGGCTATGCATGGTCGTCATTTACTTCCAGCCAATAGCCATCCGGATCCTGGAAGAAGATTTGCCGGATGCCGTCAGAACGCAGATTGGGGACTTTAGGGTTTCCCGCGAAATTACCGTAGGCGATCTGCAATTCGTCGAGATTAGCCATAAAATCTTCTAAAGACGCGACACTAAAGCAGATGTGGGTATTCTTCTCATGCTCTATTACTTTGGGAGCACCCTCTATCAGGTGCAGTTGGCTTCGCCCTCCCATGCTGAACCAGTTGTGCCAGCCGTCTTTAAAAGGCTCGGGTATCTGCTCCAGCTGCAGCACCTCTTTATAAAATTTTGTACTGAGGGCTAAGTCGTGCACATAGAGTGCAATGTGGTTGATGGCAGCGGTTATTTTGTTCATAGAATCAAGGTTGATAAAGCACCTGGCAAGACAAAATTAGGCACGATAATGACAGCGACAAAAGGAAAGAACCAATTGCAGCACCCTTTCTCCTGATTCTGAGGTTAGAGAAATTTCGTGTTGTCTCCCTGTGAAGGGAGTGAGGGGGAGATTGCTCCGCAGACAGTCCTGCACAAAGTCGCAATCTGAACCTGCTTCTAGATTAAACCGAAGTAAATTATCAGTTCTGATAGCCTCTCATCTCCCTACCCCCTTCAAAGGGGGACTTTCTCACTAACGGAGCCTGCCTGGTTCTTGATTTAATTGGTAGTAGCCCCTCCTGTTGTGCTACCCGTTGTTGAACCGGCTGTGGTGCGGAGGGTATCGGTTTCCGTAATCACGGTATCAACGCCTTCGCGCCCGGCAGCGCCACCAATGTCAAGCCCCCCGGTTGTTGTTCCTTCCAAATCAGCGTCTTCGGTGGCCGGATTATCAGAGCAGGAGGCGAGCACGAGTGCCGATGAAAAAAAGAACGCTGTTAACATCAGATTCAAAGCCTTTTTCATAATTAAGAAGTTTAAGTTCAAGATAATTCTTCTCTTACGAACACTTTCTCTCTACGATTAAAAAAGGGAAAATTGCCAGCACAGGCAGCATGTACAAAGAAGCATATAAAACGTAATTTCCGGATGGTTTACCAACCGAAAACACAAGCCCAGAAGCCTGATACCAAAGAGCTAAGACAAAACGACCTGTTGCACTGCCGCCGATAAACACTTTTTGACTTTTATAAGTATTCCATATTAAGATTCTGCTTCAAGAGGTTTACTTCTTTTGAAGTAGAAAATGAGTTTTCCTGCTGTTTCATCTCATCACAAATCAAGTTCTATATGTTACAATGCGCAACAAACAAACTCCTGCAGGCAGTCTTCGCCTGTTTCCTTGTGCTGGTAAGCATTTCAGGAATGGCCCAGGAGCCGGTCCACTCAGAAAACCGGGAAATTGTCTTTCGTGCTGTCAACGTCATCCCGATGGACAAGGCGCAGGTGCTGAAGGACCAGGTAGTGGTAGTGAAAGACGGCGTTATCAGTGCCATGGGCAAATCAGGAAAAGTAAAATACAGCAAAAATGCCCTGGTGATAAACGGGGAGGGCAAATACCTGATGCCGGGCCTGGCTGAGATGCATGCCCATGTGCCTCCTGTAAATGAATTTGAGCCAATGGAGGAAGTCCTGCAGCTTTTTGCGCTCAATGGTATTACGACCATACGCGGCATGCTGGGCCACCCGCGCCACCTGGAACTGCGCGACAGGATCCAGAGCGGAGAACTTATCAGCCCGCGCTTTTATACCTCCGGCCCATCCTTCAACGGCAATAGCGTGAAAACCCCGGCCGAAGGCGCTGAAATGGTGCGCCAACAGAAGCAGGCAGGCTACGATTTCCTGAAGCTGCACCCCGGCCTCACACCCGAGACATTTGCCGCCATCTCTAAAACGGCCAAAGAGGTAGGCATTCCTTTTGCCGGGCATGTGTCTTACGAGGTAGGTGTCTGGCGTGCCATTGAAAGCGGCTATGCATCTATTGACCACCTGGACGGCTTTGTGGAGAGCCTGGTGCCAGGACTGGAGGAAATTCCGGAGCAGCAGACGGGTTTGTTTGCCATGTACATTGCCGACCGTGCAAATGAAAGCCGCATACCTAAGCTGATGAACGCGCTCCGTAAAAACAATATCTGGGTTGTACCGACGCAGGCCCTTGCCGAGCGCTGGATGGCCCCGGACAAAGATCCTGAGGAACTGCGAAAGGCACCGGAAATGGAGTACATGGCCACCAAGACACTAGAAGCTATCTCAAAAATACCTAAGCATTATCTTCATGCACGCGAGCAGCAGGAATGCCAGGTAATTATCAGCCTTCTTTTCCTGTCTGACCAAGGTTCT